>DXAK01000040.1 GCA_019117065.1 Candidatus Mediterraneibacter pullicola
TGAAGAAACATAACGTATCTTACATTTTTCAGGAAAAATCAACAATGGAGTGGCTTAATGTAGAAGAAAACGTAGGATTTGGACTTGAGTTAAGGGGGATAAAAGGAGAAGAAAAAAAGCAGGCGGTCGATGAAATGATTCATTTAGTCGGTCTTGATGAATATAGGAAATATTATCCCAACGAAATTTCATCCAGTATGCTTCAGCGCGTCGTTATTGCGAGAGCATTTGCCACAAGACCTGAACTCCTCCTTATGGATGAACCATATGGACAGCTTGACATTGAGCTCAGATTTAAGCTTGAAGACGAACTGATTAAGTTGTGGAAGAGAACAGAAACAACGGTTATATTTATTACTCATAATATAGAGGAAGCAGTGTATATGAGTGAAGATATTTTAGTTCTGACAAACAAACCGACAAAGATAAAAGAACGTGTAATCAATGATCTTCCAAGACCAAGGAGCGTTGTGGATAAAGACTTTATTAAGATGAGGAATAAGGTGACGGATTTAATCCGCTGGTGGTAAAATTGCGAGGTGATAGAAGTGAAGCCGAATATTGTTTTAATTAACTGCGATGATCTGGGATACGGCGATTTGGCATGCTACGGATCCAGAAAGAACGATACTCCGAATCTGGATAAGCTGGCAGAGGAAGGAATTCGTTTTACGGACTTTTATATGGCATCCCCGGTCTGTTCTCCTTCCAGAGGCGCTATGATGACAGGATGTTATCCCCCTCGAATTGGATTTGGAGATTTTCATGGCGAGATTGTTTTATTTCCAGGGGATGATCTGGGATTAAATCCCGAAGAAATATCTATGGCAAAAGTATTAAAAAGCGCCGGGTATCATACATTCCATGTTGGGAAATGGCATTGTGGGGATCAGGAAGGATTTTTGCCTACAGATCATGGATTTGATGATTACTATGGACTGCCGTTTAGTAACGACATGGCGATAACAGAAAAGAATAAAAAATTCCCGCCCCTTCCGCTGCTTCATGGGAAGGAGGTGATCCAGCAGCAGCCAGATCAGAGAAGCCTTACGGAAAGATATACGGAAAAATGTGTAGAATTTATCCGGGATTGCGGGAATGAGCCATTCTTCCTTTATATGGCGCATATGCACGTACATCTTCCGTTATACGCGCCGGAACACTTTGTAAAAAAATCGAGAAACGGGGATTACGGGGCATGTGTTATGGCAATAGATTGGTCGACGGGCGCTATTGTTGAAGCATTGAAAAAATATGGAGTATATGAGAATACGTTGATCATTTTTACATCAGACAACGGATCAAGAAATGATTTCGGAGAAAGCAACGGAACGTTGCGAGGTGGCAAACGTGAGACGTGGGAAGGCGGGCAGAGAGTACCGTTTATTGTGCACTGGAAAGGAGAAATCTCGCCGGGAACGTCAGATGCGTTGATTACATCATTGGATCTTTACCCGTCTTTGGCGGCTATTGCCGGTGCAAAAATTCCTAAGGACAGAATTATAGATGGGATTGATCTGTCAGATTTGATCCTAGGAAAAACAAAAACGTCAAAACGTAAAGAATTCTTTTATTATCTATGTAATACACTGGAAGCGGCCAGGGTCGGCGACTGGAAGCTGCATGTGGCAAAACCGAAAGTATCCAGAGAAACAGAAGATGTGACGCGTGATGCATCAGTCATCCCAAAGCCAGTTATCGATGATGATGTGGAAGTGAGAGAATTATATAATTTGCGGGATGATCCGGGGGAGACAAATAATCTGTATGACGAATATCCGGATATTGTAGAAATGATTATGGGACGAATCAGGGAGTGCAGAGAAGACATCGGAGATGCTTTTACAAGTACAAAGGGGAAAAATGTAAGAAAACCAGGAAAAGTAAGCAGTCCGAAACTTCTTACACAGTATAGTGAAGATCATCCATATATTATTTCCATGTACGATAAAACAGAAGTCGGGTAGAAAAAGTATGAAGATATCACGATAAAAATTCTGTTTATAATGTGGATAACATAAAAATCTCTATGTATAAAAAATCTGGCCGTGGAATAAGATAGAACATAACCACGGAAAGGAATCAACAGACTTGGGAAAAAAGATATCATCCGTTGTGATCAATTTTTTTATACGGGCAGTGATAGGGATGGCACTGATTTTTTTCATCAACCAGTATGTGATTCCCCCGGATTCTTCAATTAATGTAGGATTGAATCCCGTGACATTTTTGACATCAGGAACCCTTGGAATTCCGGGCGTCGGGCTGCTTTACGGTATTGTGTGTTATCAGACTTTGTAGTATTTTTACAAAAATCGGCGGATTGAAATTTTGCTATGGACAAAATGAAATCTGCCGTTTATAATGCGTCTTACATAGCAGTAAACGCTTGCTGTATCATCGCTCTTGAGGGAGATGCGGTGGTGTCTGTAAGCCGGATATAAAAAGATCCGGCAGTCATATATCTTTATTCATGCTGCAAAGATCCGCAGCAAAATTCAAACCATGTCAGAAGAAAAATTAACAGGCGCGCCGGTTATTTTTGCCGTCTGTGATACACAGGAAGAATATGCGGAACAGCTTTTTGGAATTCTTCCGGAAAAATTGGAAGGTGACTATCAGTTTCATCTCTTCCATGACGCCGGGAATATGAAAGAATACCTTGAACATACTTCTGCTGAAGTTATTCTTTTAGGTGAAGAGTGCAAAGAGAAAACTATACGGGAAGCACGGGCCGGACAGAAGATCATTTTAACAGAAGATCCTAATCGGAGGGAACTGTGGGGATATCCCTGTGTATTCCGCTATCAGCCTGTGGGCAGGATTGCCGGAAAGATAAACAGGATTCTGAAAAAGGAGGAAAAAAAGAGCAGGGTACGGATCCGGGATGAGCCCGTGGAAAAAACAGTATCTCTGGTCAGAGGGCTTATAGGAGTATATTCACCGATTCATAGGATTGGAAAGACAAGATTTGCTTTACAATTGGGACAGAAAATAGCAAAGCATGTTCCCGTACTGTATATCAATATGGAGGGATATGCCGGCGGAGACTATTATTTCAAGGAAAGTACGGACAAGGATCTCGGAGATCTTCTCTATTGTATTAAACAGGAGCAGGACAACTACGGTCTTAAGATTAGTATGATGGCAGGTCAGTTAGGGAATTTGGATTATATTAAGCCCATGAAAAATGAACAGGATCTGCGTGCGGTAAGCGGTGGGGAGTGGCTAAGCCTTTTGGATCTGATCTTTGAAAAATGTATCTATGAAACGGTCATACTTGATCTGGGCGACGCGGTCAGCGGGCTTTATGATGTTTTGAAAAAATGCAGCAGAGTCTATACACTCTATCTTAATGAGGAGGCTGCGCAGGCAAAATTAAGGCAGTATGAGGAAAATCTTAGAGAGACAGGTTATGCCAGCGTGCTGGAGCATACTGTGAAAAAACAGGCGGGCGGAAACACGAAAAGGACAGAAAAGACAGGAGCCATACAATGACAAAGACAGAACTCCTATATGAGCAAGTCATGCTTCGGATGGATATGACAAAAGAAACGGGGGAAGAAGATCTTCAGGAGATCATCCGCCGTGTACTCGAAGAGGAAGAGAAAAAGGAGTATCTTCCGCTCAGTGAAAAGATCCGGTTAAGCAGAGAGTTGTTTAACGCTTTCCGAAGACTTGATATTCTTCAGGATCTGATCGAGGATGACGAAATCACGGAGATTATGGTGAACGGGACAGAAAAAATTTTTTATGAAAAAGGAGGACAAATTTTTCAGAGTAACCGCCATTTTTTCTCCGAAGAAAGATTGTGTGACGTGATCCAGCAGATTGTGGGGGAAGCAAATCGTTATGTGAACGAGACGTCGCCGATTGTTGACGCACGTTTACAAGACGGTTCCCGTGTCAACGTAGTGCTAAAGCCTGTGGCGGTAAACGGTCCGATCATGACGATCAGAAAGTTTCCAGCGGAGGCGGTCACCATGAAACAGCTTATCCGTATGGGAAGCCTGACTCAGGAGGCGGCAAGGCTTATCACAAGACTGGTAAGCGCCAAGTATAACATTTTTGTGAGCGGAGGAACCGGAGCAGGAAAAACCACATTTTTAAACGCAATGTCAGACTATATACCGAAAGAGGAACGAATCATTACCATTGAGGATAATGCGGAGCTTCAGATACAGGGAGTTAAAAACCTTGTCCGTCTGGAAGCCCGCGGGGAGAATCTGGAAGGGGAGGGAGCAGTGACAATCCGCGATCTGATCAAATCAGCTCTCAGAATGCGTCCGGACAGGATTATCGTCGGAGAGGTCCGAGGAGAAGAGACTGTCGATATGATTTCATCCGCTATGTTAAACGGGCACAGCGGATCCATGTCTACCGGGCACGCCAACAGTCCCTCCGATATGCTTCACCGTCTTGAGACAATGATGATGATGGGGATCGATCTCCCTCTTGAGGCAATACAGAGGCAGATCGCGTCGGCACTTGATATTATTATCCATCTCGGACGTCTCAGAGATAAGAGCAGGAAAGTACTTCAGATTGAGGAAGTGCTTGGATACAGTGAGGGAAGGATTCGGACAAAGACATTGTATGAGTTTAGAGAGGAGGGAAGAAACAATGAAAAAGTTAAAGGATGCCTTGTGAAGGTCAGCGAGCTTACGGACCGGGAAAAACTTATGGCTGCAGGATATCAGGAGGCGTGAGTATGCGGCGGGAATCATTGGTGTAACAGGGGTGACAGGGCTGATGCTGTATGTGTTTTATCAATCTTTTCTGCCAGTTCCGTTTTTCATACCAGTCTGGATCTTATATTTCAAAAACTGGATTGAAGACATGTCGAAAAAAAAGGAGGAGGAATTCAGAGAGCAGTTTAAGGACAGTATTGAGGCGGTGGCAGCCGCGCTTAAGACAGGACATTCTGTTGAAAACGCAATCCGGGAAGTTCAAAAAGATATGGCTTCCTTGTATGAAAAAGACTCACGGATCAGAAAAGAGTATGACAGAATGTGTCATCAGATGGACATGAAAATGCCTGTGGAAGCAGTGCTTTCTGAATTCGCCGAGCGCACAGGGCAAGAAGATGTGGAAGACTTTGTAAATGTGTTTGCCGCGGCAAAAAGAAGCGGAGGCGACAGTATCTCGATTATACGAAGCGCGGTCAGGATCATCAGTGAAAAGATTGAAACAGAAAAGGAAATCCAGACGATGATCGCATCCGAAAAACTGGAATTTAACATTATGTGTGCCGTGCCTTTTGCCATTATCCTGTATATGAAACTGACCTTCAGCGAGTTTTTGAGCGTACTGTACGGAAACCGGGCGGGAGCGGCAGTGATGACGGTCTGCGTGTGCGTATATATGGCAGCTTATAGTCTAGGAAGGAAGATTATCCGCGTTGAGGTGTAAGTGATGAAAAAAATAAGAAATGGAATAAAAGAACACCCGGTGTATGTAAAAGCAGGAGTGATCTTGCTGGCAACTGTCCTATGCTCTGCCTGTCTGTATCTATTAGATAACGGGGATCGTGTCAGGACAGATCAATCCGGTCAGGCTGTTTTGGAAAGAGGAGCGCTCGGAGAGGACATCGTGCAGAAAATGAGAGTCCGTATCGGGGAAGATAAAGAAGAGAAAAGCATTGATATTTCTGTTACAGGCAGAGAGTACACATCAGAAGAGCTCAAAGAGGCGTTTACGCGGGCGGCAGAAAAACTGGAAAAATATATAATGGGAGAAAATAAAAGTCCGGATGAGATCAGATGTGATCTGAATCTGATTACCGAGATCCCGGATACAGGGATCAGCGTTTCTTGGGAATTAGATAGATATGATGTCATGGATATAAAAGGGAAGCTTCAGGAGGAAAAACTGACAGAAGAAGGGACAAATGTCAGGTTGACAGCTACGCTAAGCTGCGAGGAGGAGCGTGAGATCCGGGAATTTTATATCAGGGTATTCCCGCCTGTAAAGAACCGTGAAGAAGCAGTCATGGAGGAACTTGATAAGGAGATTTCCAAGGCGGATGAACAGACAAAGACAGAGCAGTATCTTGTGCTTCCGGACAGCGTAGACGGAGAGGAAGTGAAATGGCGGTATGAGACTAGGACGCGGGCGGCGGCGCTGCTGGTAATTGGGATTGGGACGGCGTGCCTGATGGCAGTATCTGAAACCCAGAGAAAGAAAGAGGCAGAAAAGAAAATAGTACGTCAGATGAAACTTGATTATCCGAAGATCATCAATCGGTTTAACCTGTATATCCGGGCGGGCATGACGATTCGGAAAGCATGGTTTAGCATTGCGCAGGATTATGAGAACAAGAAAGAGACGGGAGAAGAAAAAAAGAAAAGAAAGGCATACGAGGAGATGGTATCTGCCATGTATCGGATGCAGAGCGGGGCCGCAGAAGGAGAGTGCTATGAAAATTATGGTACAAGATGCGGGATATCCACATACAGAAAGTTTGGGACGATGTTGTCTCAAAATCTCCGGAAAGGGACAAAAGGCTTGACAGATATTCTCGGAAGAGAAGCAGAGGATGCATTTGAGGAGCGCAAGAATCTAGCGAAGAAAATGGGAGAGGAGGCGGGTACAAAACTGATGATTCCTTTGTTTCTTATGCTCATCATCGTTTTTGCCATAGTGATTATTCCGGCATTTTTTTCAATTCAGGTGTAACTGTCTAAAAATCATAAGAAACCATAGACCAATTACGAGCGACAACAGACTATGAAAAAGGAGGACGAAAATTATGAGAAAAATAGCAGTAAAAGTAAAAGGCAAAGCCACGGCAGTAAGATGTGGTTTAAAAAATTTTATTTCCCGCCACAGATATGTATCCGGCATTACGGTGATTGAGCTTGTGCTCATCCTTGTTATTGTCATAGCGCTGCTTTTAATCTTCAAGAGCCAGCTGATCAATCTGATCAATACGATCTTCGATAAGATCACATCGGAGAGTTCCGGCATATAACATGAAAAAAGCTGAGATTACCGTATTTTTAAGTCTTGTGTTTGTGCTTATAGTCTCTTTTGTTCTGGGGATCCTTCAGATATCTGTTATCCATACGTCAAAAAATTTAAGCCGGCTTACCACGGACAGGGCTGTGTTCTCCGTATTTGGAGAGTATCAGACGAGGCTTCTTGAGGACTATTACATTTTTGCCATTGACGGGAGCTATGGATCGGGCGAATTTTCTCAAGATAAGATTCTTGGGAGAATGTACTACTACGGCGGCGATGGGACAAAGCACGAAATCACAGGTATACAGTTTCTGACTGACAACGGCGGGCAGTCATTCCGCGAACAGGCGCTGGAGTATATGGAGGAGACATATGGAATCGGGCTCGTTCATGATCTCACAGGTCTGACAGCAGACTGGGAAACGCAGGAGATACAGGCGGAAGAGATTGGGAAAAAAGAAGAAACTATATTGGCCGACTTGGAAAACTTGAAAGAATCAGCAGAGAGTCTGTCGGAAGAGACAGTAGAGAAACCCGGTGGTGAAGGTGAAGATATAGAGGGAAGTCCTTTCACCTGTATAGAACAGATCGAAAAGGCAGGAATACTTTCTGTTGTCATGCCAAAGGATATGGAGCTTTCCGAAAAATCCATACCTCTTGACAGCCAGGTTTCTAAACGAGAACTTCTTACGGGAAGCGGCAGTTTTCCGATGCGGCAGGGAATGAATGGAATCAGTGAGAGACTTTTGTTTGACGAGTATATTCTAAACAGCTTTACAAATGCGGCGGACACAGAAGAAAAGAACAGGTCACTGTCCTACGAGGTGGAATATATTCTTTCGGGGAAAGCTTCTGATAAGGACAACTTAGAGGCAGTGCTTATGAAGATTTTTCTCATACGGATGGCTTTAAATTACGCATATCTTCTGGGAGATTCCGGGAAGAAGGCGGAGGCAGAGGCACTTGCATTTGCGCTCTCTGTCATTCTGCTCATACCCGAAGGAACGGAAATATTGAAACAATTGATTCTGCTGGCTTGGGCGGCAGGAGAGAGTGTAGCTGATATCAGGACGCTTCTTTTAGGTGGACGGGTTCCTTTGATTAAGACAGCAGAAAACTGGAGAATCTCTCTGCCAGAACTCCTTGTACTGGGAGATGGGTCTGAACAGCTCCAAGGAGCTGATACGCAGGGAGGAATTTCATACAAAGAATACCTTCGGGCTCTTTTGTTTCTGACAAATCAAAACGAAACGGTAATGCGTTCGCTGGATCGTATTGAAGAAAACCTTGTAAGTGAGCATGGGCTTAATTTTTTTAGGGCAGACCAGTGCGTCACCAAAATAGAGATGAAAAACATCGCTGGGATATTCGGCGGTATGGAGTATACTTATCCGGTTTATTTCGGATATGAGTGAGTGTGTGACAACTAGATTTATTTGGTTATCCCCGGTGCAGATGCCCTTTTTTTCCGTGTATCCCTCTTGCGGAAATATTGAACATATCCACCAAAGTATTAAAAAGAAAGGAAGATTGGCTGCGATGATCATGCAAAAGAATAAAGATAAATCCCTAATGAAATTAAAAAGGGCATCTGCACTGGGGATAACGGAAAAAGCAAGCGTCACGATTGAGGCGGCTTTTGGAATTCCGCTTTTTCTATTTGCATCCCTCTGTCTCATATGGCTGATTGAGATGCAGAATATACGGATTAGCGTAATGAATGCAGCACAGAACGCGGCAAAAAGCGCCGCAGAGAATACGGCGGTGCTTCCCGTTCTTAATACAGGAAAACTAAAGTCAGATATTATATCTTTTATTGGATCGGATCGGATAGAGAGAAGTATTCTCAAAGGGGGGACCGCAGGAATATCCTGCGCCGGTTCCTACATATCACCAAATACCGGGGAGATCCATATGAAAATTTCTTATGAGACAGAGCTGCCGCTGCCATTGTTTGGAAGTCCTACGGCAAAATTCAAAGAGGGCTTCAGGATGAGTGGATGGAGAGGCTATGGCGGCAGGATAGGAGAATTGGGAAAAGGGGATTCAGACATTGTATATATGACGGATAACGCGGCGGTTTATCATGAGGATTACGGATGTTCTTACCTTCAGCTTTCCATACGTTATGTACCCTACTCCAGTCTGTCAGGCCTGCGCAATGAAAGCGGGGGAAGGTATCATCCTTGTGAAAAGTGTGTATACGGCACGGCGATGGCAGGAGTATATATTACTGAGAATGGTGGGAAATATCATAATTCACTTGGCTGCAGCGGATTAAAAAGGACGATCCATGCCGTACACCGGTCAGAGGTCATGGGACTGGGAGGGTGCTTCAGATGTTCGGGATAAGAATTATAAAGGAAATTATAGTTGAGATGATAGCGAATAACAGGTGGATTTTGTGCCAGATACTGTTTGCAGGATATATGGTTGCTCTTTCTGCTGAAGATATCAGGAAGAAAAGACTTCCCCTTCTGTTTCTTTTGTCCGGGACAGTCTTTATCATAATACAAGGTTTCTGTGGCCGGGAAATTTCGATGATTTCTTTAATGGCAGGAGGCGCGGTCGGAGCTCTTTTCCTCCTGATCAGCAGGATGACAAGAGAATCCTTTGGATATGGGGACAGTATCCTGATTCTAGTGATGGGTATGTTTCTCGGATTTGGGAATATCATATATCTGCTTATGGGAGCGTTTTCTATGGCTGCTGTTTTTTCGATAGTTATGCTTATAAAGACTCAGTTTAGCAGAAAATCCGCATTTCCATTTGTCCCCTTTCTGGCAGCAGCATATATAGGAGGAATGTTGCTTGGAAACTATTAAGGGAAAATATGTAAATGGAAGCTCCGTGGTAGAAATGGCCTATATTATGCCGCTGTTTCTCGGATTATTTGTCATATTGATCCATGCGGTATTTTATTATCACGATAAAGCGGTCATCAACGGAGCAGCGGCGGAAACAGCAGTGCTTGGCGCACAGGCGGACAGAAATGCGATTGCGGATTATGATCTGGAAGGGTTCTTTTATGACCGGACGAAGGGAAAGCTGATCTATATGAGAAGTATTGAGGTGTCTGTTGAACTGGGAGAAGAGGCAGTCACTGTGACGGCGAGAGTAAACAGATCAATTATGAGGCTTAGTATATGTCAGAAAGCGGTTATCGCCAGACCCGAGAAAAAAATCAGGCAAATGGAGCGGATTACATGAAAATAACATATGAGAATCAATGGGAACGGGCAACTCTCCATGTAGATCTGGAGATTCCGTACCGGGAAAATTATCAGATGCAGATGCTGGATAAAAACACGGTCAGCAGTCTGCTGAAGATAACAGGAAGGGGGTGGGACGGTAAGAGCAGATATAGTTTTCATACGAAAGGTTTTATAAGCATGGAGAAAGAATACGCAAGGAAGGAGATGAAGAAAGAGGATGTAGAGCAGTTCACGGAGCAGTTAAGGGCAGCAGTAGCAGAAATACGGGACTATCTGCTGGACCCTGACCAGATCCTGCTCTTGCCGGAATTTATTTTTCTGAAAGATGGAAGATACCGTTTTTGTTATCTTCCACAGACGGATTTGGAAGGTAAGAAATCGTTGTGTGTTTCCTTTCATGAATTAACAGAGTATTTCATTAAGAAGTTAGATCACAGGGATACAGAGGGGATCTTTTTGATTTACAAACTCCATAAGGAAACTTTCAGGGATAGCTATGACCTTGGGGGAATTTTAGAAGAATACCGGGAGGAAGCGTCCATACGAAGGGAAAAAGGGCAAAAAAAGAAAGTGGAGGTAAGGCGCGGAAAAGAGGAATATAAGGATATGACGGGAGAAGGGGAAGAAGGGGAAGAAGGTAACAGCGCTCTGTCAGAGTGTGCAGTATTCTATGCAGTCGAAGAAGAACAGGAGGATGATATTTATAAGGAGCCAAGAGACAAACACGAAATCGGACAAAAGAAAAAACAGAAGAATGGGCGTATAAAGAGTATAGTACAGAGAGTCAGAACGGGAAGATGGGGACGGTGGGAAGATCTTATCACGGAAATGGATGGACAGAGACCGAACCGGCATTTATAATAAAATGGATCATAGAAAAGAAAAGGTGGTTTATGGTGAGACGGAAACCGGAGGCTGTATGTACGGCCGTACTGATTTTTATAAATGTAGCGGTATTTCTTATCCTGTCCGTATTGGGGGATACAGAAGATACACTGTTTATGATGGAGCATGGGGCGGTTTATGAGCCGCTTGTAGTTCAGGGACATCAATTTTACCGGCTTGTTACGAGTATTTTTTTACACTTTGGCATAGACCATCTATTAAATAATATGGTGCTTCTTGGAGCTCTCGGATGGAATCTGGAGCTGGAAACTGGGAAGGCGCGGTTTCTTATTATCTATCTGGCAAGTGGAATTGGAGGAAATATCCTGTCGGTGTACCACGGCATGCAGACGCAGGAGTACTCTTTATCTGCGGGAGCTTCAGGGGCAGTGTTCGGGCTTATGGGCGCGCTGCTCTATGTGGTGATCGCCAATAAGGGAAGACTAGGAAGGCTTTCCAGCAGAGGGATGGCGTTCATGGTTGTGTTAAGCCTATATTTTGGCCTGACCAGCAGCGGGGTGGATAACTGGGCACACATCGGGGGGCTTGTATGTGGAATCATCCTTTCTGTTTTGCTTTACCGGCCTAAGGCAGTTTAGATGTGGATCAAAGAACAGGCCGGAAAACAGGCTGTATCATACCGGAAGGGTAATCGTGAATACGGTTCCGGTCTCATCAGAGGATTCTGCCCGGATGGTTCCCTTGTGGGCTTCTACAATCCGTTTGGCAGAGGAAAGCCCCAGCCCGGTTCCGTTTTCTTTGTAAGTCACAAATGGATCGAATATGGTGTTTATAATGTCTTTTGGAATTCCACATCCATTGTCTGCGCATCGGATAACAACCGTATCCTTTGTCCTTTCAGCAGAGAGAAAGATATGTCCTGTGTCACCGGAAGCTTCTCTTGCATTTTTCAAAAGGTTTAGGATTACCTCTTCAAGCTTAACCTTGTCCCCGGTATAGTTGCCCATATCCGAAGGGATTTTGGAAGAAAACTCAATTCCAAGGTTTCTGGCGTTTAAGCTGATAGCGAAGGATACCGATATATTTTTGAGAAGCTGTCCGATGGGAAATACAGAGTAATGCAGTGTAGAACTGTTATTAAAAGAAGAAAGATCATTTAACAGGCTGCACATAAACTGTACGTCTTCCATAGTCTGGTCCCAGTTGTAGAACTCCCGTACTTCAGGGTGCTGCTTTTCCATGATTTGCAGAGAAGAGGAGACAAGAGTCAGGGGATTGCGTATTTCGTGAGCGATCATGGAAACAATGGTGTGGTGATTTTCCAAAAGCTGGGAAATAATCTGTTTTGCAACCTTATTTTCTTCCATCAATTCGTTCATTTTATTGATATCTATATTACTCAGCATGGCATGTCCTCGCTTTCTGTTTAACCTGTCAGAAGATCATTTTGTTATTCTTTAGTCTAGCACGGCGCCTGCACAGCTTCAACAGAATCAATACGACGGCTTTCGACAAAGAGCAGGCTTCTATTTTTCCGAAAAATGGGATATACTACTATCAGAAATTACCGGAAGAAAAGAGGGATCATTTATGAAAGAAAAAGATTGTATATTTTGTAAGATCGCGGCGGGAGAGATTCCGTCAGCTACACTTTACGAAGACGGGGATTTCCGAGTAATCCTTGATCTAGGCCCGGCGTCCAAGGGACATGCACTGATTATTCCGAAGGAGCATTATAGAAATCTTTACGATATTGACGATGAGAAAGCGGCAAAAATCCTGCCTCTTGCAAAAAAGATGATAAACAAGATGACAGAGGTGCTCGGATGTGACGGCTACAATCTCGTGCAGAACAACGAAGAGTGTGCAGGCCAGACAGTATTTCACTTCCATATGCACATGATACCCCGCTATAAGGGAGATAATGTAGGACTGGGCTGGCATATGGGGAAACTTACGGACGCTGATAAAAATGAAATTTTAGAAAAAATGAAATAGGCCGGAGATATCATGTTGACAAGTAATCGTGAATTTAACGAGATCTATGAGAAATACAAGAATCTCGTCCTGAGAGCGGCATACATTTCTTCAGGTAACAATTACGATGAGGCACAAGACATAACTCAGGAGACATTTCTGAAACTTTATACAGAGCTCGACAAACTTAAGAACGGGAATATTCCTGCATGGTTATACAGGACTGCGAGAAATTCCGCATTTAATTTCATGGACAAGCACAAGTATGAAGTATTGACGGAGGGCAGTCTAATACATAGCAAGAATGAAGAGGCTGAACTAAGCGCTGAGGCAGAATATTTGGAAAGAGAGCTTAATCTGGAAAGAAGAAATCTTCATGTTTCTATTCTAGACGGGCTGGCGAAGAAGAATCCAAGATGGCATGAAGCGGTTATGCTCGTGTACTATATGGAAATACCACAGGCGGAAGTGGCAGAGATGATGAAGATCCGTCTGGGAGTGCTTCATAGTATTTTGCACAGAGCGAAGAATTGGATTAAGAAAACATACGGCGTGGAATATGAGGAGATGAATCGGAAAGAATAAGACAGGCGCTGTTATCAGCGCCTGTTGGGAATGATCTTTAATCTCGTTTATTGCATGGTTCTTTTTCAGAGGCCTCCTCGATCAGGGAGATAATCGTATCGATAGAATCCTGCTGGCCGGAGTCCCTCATCGAGTCAATAAAAGTTCCGCGCTCTTTATAAAGTGAGTGGACGGCTGGAACAAGAGTTTTTTCGGAAAGATCCTCTTCTTCCAGAACCATACTAAAACCCTGACGCTCGAAAGACCGTGCGTTTAGGATCTGATCTCCCCGGCTTGCTTTTGCAGAGAGCGGGATGAGAAGGTTCGGCTTGCGTAGCGCAAGCAGTTCGCAGATCGCGTTGGCGCCGGCTCTGGAGATCACAATGTCCGCAAGGGCGAAAATATCTCGGAGTTCGCTCTTGATGTATTCGAACTGGCAGTACCCTTTGATATCTTTCAGAGAGTCATCGCTCTTTCCCTTCCCACAGAGGTGGATGATTTGAAAATCCTTTAGAAGTTCAGGCAGGCTTTGGCGTACCGCGTTGTTCACTATCACAGAGCCAAGGCTTCCTCCGATCACAAGAATGACAGGTTTGTCCGCGGAGAATCCACACATATCCAGCGCGGCAATCTTATTCCCGGAGAGAAGCTCCTGACGGATCGGGGAGCCTGTGAGTACAGCCTTGCCTTTAGGGAGAGCGTCCAGCGTCTCGGGGAAATTGCAGCAGACCTTTGTCGCCGAAGGGATGGCGATCTTATTCGCAAGTCCCGGGGTCATGTCCGACTCATGGATGATTACGGGAACTTTGCAGCGTTTTCCGGCCAGAACAACAGGTACAGATACAAAGCCGCCCTTTGAGAAGATTACATCGGGTTTCAACTCCTTAATGAGTTTGTGTGCTTCACTGAAGCCTTTGACTACCCGGAACGGATCTGTGAAGTTCTGCACGCTGAAATACCGGCGCAGTTTTCCTGAGGATATTCCGTGATAAGGAATTCCAAAAGGTTCGATAAGATCCTTTTCAATACCGTTATAAGAGCCGATATATTGAATGTCGTATCCCAGTTCCAAAAGTCTGGGGATCAGGGCGATATTAGGAGTAACATGACCGGCAGTACCGCCGCCGGTGAGAATGATTCGTTTCATAAAAAGTAACCTCCAGAAATTCAAGACCCGCTTGCGGGTTTTGTCACAGGACAGGGCTGGGGATCAGCTGGTTTTCATAATGGCTCCCTGCGCATCCTGCGCATCATGCGGGCCGCGGTTAAGCTAATTTCATCTTAACCCTATTTGGTGAAATGTCAAGGAGAAATACAGGACAGAAAAAGGTGCAGAGAATGAAAGAATTAAGAAAATTATCGCTAAAAGAAGAGGTTGACAGAGAAGCCGCACAGATAGAAAAAGAAGTTACAGAAAGGGAAGATCTTGCGGATATCAAAGTTTCAGAAGAAATGGAAACTTCCCTTTTTAACAAGATACAGGAATACGAACATAGTAAAGCAGAAAACAAGAAGAGTAGAACTGTATACCGCAGGAAGAAGAAGCGTTATATTGTCGTGGCTCTGGCAGCAGTGATTGTTCTTGTATTGGGGAGCGCGATAACGAGCGTGGGAAGCAAGTCGTACTGGAAAGTGCTGTGGGATAGGTTAGCCGGGGAAGAACAGCTGTCTTACATTGATGTGGAGAATATGGATTCCCAGGAGACAGAGGATCTTGACGAAGTTTATATTTATAAAGAGATAGGAAATAAATTGGGAATTTTACCAGTGCGATTAGGGTATACTTCTCCGAAAATGTATTTAAAAGAATATGAGCTGGATGAAGAGCAGAAAAAGGCAGCCCTATTGTACGATTATAACGGGCAGATTATAAAATATACCATGTACATGAATAACGCGGATTCTTCCTTTGGACAAATTGAGCCGGATACGGTAACGGACCAGTATGAAGTCGAAGCAGGACAAGGGATTATTGTTCAGGTCAAAGAGTATCAGATTGAGGGTCAGGAAGGCTACAGGTATATCGCGGAATTCGAGTACATGGACGCCCAGTACGAGCTGAAAGGCAGGATGGAGAGAGAGGAATTCGACAAAATTTTAAAAAATTTGGCTTTTTTTGGAAATAACGCGTAAGTTTTTGTCTTCTTAACTGTTTAATTATTCAGAAGCGGCAATAGCAGAATGAATAAAGGAATAGGAGAGAGATGAAAAAACGAATTTTATCAGCGTTAGGTAGTTTGATGGTATTCTGCATGGTCATGGGCGTATCCGTTATCAATGCAGAAGCTTCCGAAATGAAGATGGTGGACGGATCCTACCTTACTACGGACGAGACGTCTACCGGGTATTCCGGACCAAGGACAAGAGGGCTTTATCTCATGGACGGAGAGTGCTCCATCACCAAGGCGGGAAGGAACCGGGTGTACGCCTATGCTTCAACTACAGCCAATCAGGAAGTAAAGTATATGGCAACACTTGTATATGTAGAGCGCTATATGGAAGATGTAGATGCGTGGGAACAGGTGGATTGGTGGATGGTAGAAGCACAAAACGACTACTATCTGTCCACAGCAAAGACGATCACAGTGGACCGGGGATATTATTACAGGGTCCGGGCAAACCATATTGCCGGGGATGTTTACCCTTATGAAGAAACCGCCTCGGTTACAAATGGAATACTTGTCCCGTAACCAGCATACAATTTAATAAAGTCGTCCTTTCAGCTCTGGGAGCAGCCGCCGGTGCACGCCACGGAAACCATAAAAAAATTAAATTTTAATAATTTGAGAAACCTGTTCCGAGAAACACCACAATCTAGGGGTACATACGGCGGCTGCTCCCAGAGCTGAAGGGAGGACTTTTCTTTTTATTCTAACTTATTATTCTATAACCTATCAAGACATATTTTGCTTTTTAGCGTCTATTATCAGAAAGTTCATTTCCACAGTGTCTTCTGAGATTGAAAGAGGCAGCCGGTTATTTCCCGGCTGCCTCTTTCAACGCCTGCGCCAGCTGATCCGGGCAGGAAGTTGTCTTAAATCCGCATGTGATTCCCTCGATCCGTGAGATCGCCTCATCCACGTCCATTCCCTCGATCAGCCGTGAGATGCCCTGAAGGTTCCCGTTGCATCCTCCCCGGAAAGATACGTTTGTCACCCGATGATCTACAATATCAAAATGGATCTGCTGGGAACAGACTCCTCTTGGTGTATAATCCATGTCTCAATACCTCCTTAAACAAAAAGCATTATATCAAAGCAGGAAGAAAAACACAAATTTTTGTCCGTCACAATGTACAAAGAAACACAAGGATCTGACATTTTTAAAGTGAGAGACGGACAGATAAAATTTGAAAAAATATTCTTGCTCGCTCCTTTAGCGGGAACATTTCTAAGTTCATATGAAGATGCTGATAAAAATCTGAGAGTAAAAATATGCGTGGAACAGGCGCTCTGAATGTAGAAATATGTAGAACGGTTTTTGCGGACAACCTCCGGTGGATGATCTATAATGTCCACAAATAAATCAAATCAATAGGAGGGTTTACTATGTTAGAGGGATTAGCGGCAGATACGGGGGTCATCGTCTATTTGATGGCGGGTATCGGAGTGCTTGGGATTCTGGCAAAGATCATCAACCAGTTTACCCTGCGCAGGCTGGTAAAAGCGGCAGGAAACATGCCGAAGAGTACGCACAGGCTGGTAAAGCTTGTGAGGGCAAAATATGAACATGCGTGTATGATCCATGATTCTGTAGAAAACATTGATGTGTTTGTGGAGAAATACATATATGAGTACAGAGGATTTTTGTTCCGCATCCATACATGGCGGCAGATTGAGACTCTGTCTGTCTGGTTTGCGGGCATATTGGCGGCCATAGGCGCATGGCTTGAGTACAGCTATTTTGGAGTGACAGAGACAGTGTACCAGTATATTGCCGCAGGTATTGCGGAGGTCGTGCTTTTATCGGTGGTCATGAGGCTGTCCGATGAGCCGTACAAGATCAATGCTGTGAAGATGTACATGGCAGATTATTTAGAAAATATATGTGCATTCCGCCTGAGAAAGCAAAGTCAGAGGGAACGGGAATTTATCGATGTGATTGCTGCGGAAAATGGCGGGAAAAACGCGGCGCAGCCCGCGGCAGGCAGTCGCCGTACGGATCAGGAAAATGAAACGTCAAAGGGGCGCGGAGGAAAGTCTGTACTGTCTTTAAAGAGGCGGCAGGGAGACGAATCCGGTAAGACCACTCCGAGGCAGGATCCGGATATGCTGGATACAGCCGGGGCAGCGGCTGCTTTCCATGAGCAGACAAGGGCAGGTGATGAGAGCGCATATACCCTGGGCGTCAGAACAGCTGAAAATACAGCGCCCGGAAGCACAGTGCCCAAAGCATTTGCGGGAGAAACATCCGGCGAAGCGGGTGTCAGACCGTCTGTAGACAGTGCCTCTGGCGGCATGGGTGAGAAGGCTTCAGAAGGGCTTTCTATCAATATAGAGGGAGAGCCGCGGGCTGCCCGTCAGGGAGATGCGGCAAGACAGGCAGTGCGCAGCGCGGCTTCGGGAAATGTGACGGATGAGGAGCGAACCGCGCTTAAAGAAGAAGCGATTCGTCAGATTTTAGAAGAATTTCTTGCCTAGATATAAGTCAGGCAAATGTTTGAGGACACATTCGCAGACGCTTTTGCTTGAATAAGAAATATAGTTTTGGTAAAATGTTCATGGAATATCTGAAAGCAGGGCAATAGCCACGCAGTCAGAGGATGATATTGATATCAGAAAATCAAAGATATCAGAGAAGATCAGAGAGGAAGGATAGTAATGAGCAAAGTAACATTTGATTATTCCAAAGCGTGCGGATTTGTACAGGAGCACGAGATGCAGTACATGAGCGAGCTTGCTGCCCAGGCAAAGGACAAGCTGGTGGCGAAGACAGGAGCGGGGAATGATTTTCTTGGATGGATTGATCTTCCAGTGGATTACGACAAGGAAGAGTTTGAGCGCATTAAGAAGGCAGCGGAAAAGATCCGTCAGGATTCCGAGGTTCTCCTTGTAATTGGTATCGGAGGATCCTATCTTGGGGCGAGAGCGGCCATTGAGTTTCTCGGACATTCCTTTGCAAACATGGTTTCAAAAGAAACCCGTAAGTCCCCGGAGATCTACTATGTGGGAAACAGCATCAGCAGCACATATATCAAGGATCTGATCGACGTGATTGGCGACCGTGATTTTTCTATCAATATGATCTCTAAATCCGGGACAACAACAGAGCCGGCGATCGCCTTCCGCGTATTTAAGGAAATGCTGGAGAAGAAATATGGTAAGGAAGAGGCTGCGAAGAGAATCTATGCGACTACTGACAAAGCAAGAGGCGCGCTTAAGAATCTGGCCACAGAGGAAGGATATGAGTCATTTGTTGTGCCGGATGATGTGGGCGGGCGTTTCTCCGTACTGACAGCAGTTGGCCTGCTTCCCATCGCAGTGAGCGGCGCTGATATTGACAAGTTGATGGAAGGCGCGGCAGCAGGAAGAAAAGCTGCTCTGGAAAATGATTTTGCAGACAACGACGCTATGAAATACGCAGCAGTCAGAAATATCCTTCTGCGTAAAGGTAAGACAGTTGAGGTGCTTGCGAACTATGAGCCGAGCCTTCATTATGTATCTGAGTGGTGGAAACAGCTCTATGGTGAAAGCGAGGGCAAGGATCAGAAAGGTATCTTCCCGGCGTCTGTAGACCTGACTACTGATCTTCATTCCATGGGGCAGTTTATTCAGGACGGAAATAGAATCCTGTTCGAGACAGTTCTCAATGTGGAGAAATCCAGAGGAGAGATTATCATCAATGAGGAACCGATAGATCTGGATGGCCTCAACTATCTTGCTGGAAAGAATGTTGATTTTATCAACAAAAGCTCGATGAACGGTACCATCCTTGCACACACCGATGGAAACGTTCCGAATCTGATGGTGAAAATTCCAGAACAGAATGAATATTATTTAGGACAACTGTTCTATTTCTTTGAATTCGCGTGTGGAGTGAGCGGATACTTACTCGGCGTTAATCCGTTCAACCAGCCGGGAGTTGAGAGTTATAAGAAAAACATGTTCGCTCTGCTCGGGAAACCGGGATACGAGCAGGAGAGAGAAGATCTTCTTAAGAGGCTGTAATTAAAGAATGCAATTATATAAGTAACATAGATGTGATATTAGATGAGGGTAGCCCAAAAGTCATAAGATGACCCGAGGGACACCCTCTTTTTGTTTGTTAAATTATTAGGCCTAACAAAAAACAACACAATACTTATTTTGCTGTTTTCTTTATTCCGCGTATTCAAAATATTCTAATTTTGTGCAATCAGAATGCAAAAAGTAGCAGTACCTATTTTGGCAAAAATAAATAGATTTCCAGCAATTTTCAAATAATATTTAAATTTGCTATTGACAAAATATGTAAAATCCTGTAGTTTATGGTATAAGGAAAATTTGGTATATTTGTTTGAGCAAGAAAAAAGAACACAATAAGCATTACGTGGTATTAGTTGGATGAGGACTTCATGTGGTGCTCTTGTTTTTTTAGATTATCCATACCTAATAAGATGGGTATGGATAGTGATATCAGGCTATGTAATGAAATATCTTGCATTTTAGAGAGAGGAAAAGGGCTATGCAGCTGAAAGTAACGATGGATTATGCCGTCCGTACTCTGATGTATCTGGCAAGGAATAAGGGGATTGTGCCTATCGCCGAGATTGAGGAAGCGATGAAGATACCGGAAAAATATTTAAACCGGCTGGGATTTGCACTCCGTGATGAAGGGCTGATCGTTACTCAATATGACTTTTTTTGCATTTAAAGAATACCAATAAGGTATGGTATTGTAAAACAGGCTGAAAGGAAGTTTTATCCGCTTCAGCAAAACAGCTTGGTTCTGGATCAATACATGAGGAATGAATAATGACATAAGAAAAGAGGATCAGAGATGAGGAAACGAAGAAAACAAGTCCTTTTGATCGCTCTTCTGGTCCTTTTGATCGGAGGCGCTGCAGGCGCCATTTATATATTTCCGATCGGACAGAGTGAAGAAGGTGAAAGTAAGACGTTTACTTCCCGGGAAGGGAAGAAATCGGATGTTGTAGAGAGTTCATCTGATATTCCCATTAAGACTGAGTACACCGAGGAAGAGAAAGCCCGGGTGGAAGACCAGATCGGTGTGACGGTCACAGAGACAGGGACCATGGAGATTGATGTGGGGGCGATCCTTTCTGAGGAAGCGTCTGTAAAAATAAAAAGAGAGGAAGCCGAAAATATGGTTTTAGAACAGTTGGGCGCAGAGGCCCAAATTGAAACCACCGGGCTCCGGGAATATGAAGGAGTAAAATACTGGGCTGTACGCGCCAGTAAAGGAGGCGAGGTTTGCCAGATATGGCTTAATGCAGACAATGGAGAAGAATTTATTAATCAAACAGAATAATAGAAAAAATCGGGAGGAGGTGAGAGTATGAGACAAAACAGAAGAAGGAAAAACAGACAAAATACAGGAAGAGCAAGAAGGTGCTGGAAGGGGATGCTGGCAGTCATTGCTGCTGCTGCGACGTTCATTACCGGGATAGATGTGACGGGGCTGCAGACGGTCTTTGCGAATGGGACAAGTGGGTACAAGATTGAAGTCAGCTATTCGGAAGACCAGAGTCAGGCGACCCTTACAGGGAATGCAGACAGACTTGGGCAGGGAGTGACCCTGGTAAGTGTAACAGATGCAGAGGGCAAGGAATACAGCCCGTCTGAATTTAGTTACCCGGTAACGGAAAACGGAGACTATACCTTTACAGTAGACTATAAGGTTGAAGAGGCAGCTTTGATCAGGGAAGAAAAAGAAGAGCTGACGGTAACGGTAGATGGGATCAAAAAAATTGAGATAGAAGATACTCCAAGCGAAAGCACCGAGCCGTCAGAACGGATGGCGGTATCAGAACTATTGGCAAGGGCTCAGAATACAGAAGGGCAAATTACGCCTCTTGAGATTCCGGCATATACATCAGAGTCGAATTTGCGTCTCGGGAGTGCGGCCCTTTCCTATTCAGGCGGGAAATTCTCCGAGGAACTGACTGGAGAATTGCAGGGGTATCCAGGGCGTTTCTTTGATTACGCTTACTTTGTTCTTCCGGGAGACGATACAGAGTTCCCTTTGCTGGGACTGTACCCTTTGTATAATAGCGATACAAAAGGAACAGACTGGTATTATATCCTACAGGACAACAGCGCTACGGGAAGTCAGAATCCCGGAACAGGGGGCGCAGAAGGTCAGGTGGCGATTGAGCTGCCTGAGGATGCTCAAGTCCGGGCGAAATATAAAGTGACGACAGATCCCAAGAACATCGCGAAAAAGTATACAAAACCTGGAGGTGGCGCAGATACAAATGCGGAGAGCATTAAAAGATGGGATACCTCTTTGGTAGAGAAAGGAAGAGCAGGGGAAAAAATCGTAGTCACCTTTACTGTTCCCGCAGAGTATACTTCCGCTATTGTAGAGATTGCCGGAGCAGGTGGGACAAATATCAAAACTTTTAACACCGCAAATGCGAAAAATACGGGGCTGGAGGAAAATGTAGGAGGAGTTGACGGGCGTTACTCAGGTATCTTTGACATGATAGACCGGGATGTGACTGTTACATTTAAGGCACAGATTGCCGGGGAAACAAACTACAAAGATTTTGGTTTTGCCTGGCCCAGATCCGAAGATAAGGATTCTGGTAATTACAAAGTAGAGGCGGGAAGAACCTATGCCTCTATCAACACAGACTCTAATGGGAATGCAGAATATAAAATTAGTTATTTAACAGATTTCAATAGTAGTAGTACTACAGTACGTCTTTATGAGGATCAAAACTATCGTCCTTCCGGAAGTGTCCAAAATATACCGTTGTATAATACGAGTAATGCGGTGAGAAACAGACGAATTGCGAAAGGAAAGTACAAGACCGGAGAGACTCAGACCATCAATATACAGTATGAAATGGGTTCTTATAGTGATGATTCTGGTAATCGTTATACATATATCCCCACTGTTCTGGACTTCTATGTATATAAGGGGGTTGCTTTTGGAGAAGACCCATCAACAAATAGCAATGTATTACTAGAACAGATTAGTTTGCCACAAAGTAAAAATGGGACTATTACACAACAACTGGAAAGCGGCGGGACAGTAAAGATTACATTAACAGAGCAGAAAAATAGGCTTCCTAGTCAGCAGATTGCAGATGGTGACTTTGGCAAAGATAAATGGGACGAGCCATATGATAAGTACTTTTCTGGAGGTCGAGAATATAGCCATCCATACTGGGAATATGAGATCAAAGTCAGCGGAACCAGATATCCATATGTGGTATCCCTGTTGGATGACAGTGGAGCCCAGGAAGGCTTTGTTGTAAAAGAAATGAAGGGTGTGGAATTAGGTAAAGCGAAAGCTGATGGATCTGGGGATTCTGAGTACAGTACCTATTTCGAAAATCGAGGTAATAGTGGGCGAAAGGAATATTCTTTGCGTTTGGGCAGTGTGTTATGGAAACTGTACATGAATGATACACATCCAACTACGAAACGACCTGCTACGATGCTTCATCTGGTTCCCAAGATGGGGTATGGATGGCCCACAATCACTCTGGAAAATACTGCTCCAGGACAGCAGCCGGGGAGAGATATAACACCTCACAAAACCCCAAACGGAAAGACGTACTATACCCATTATATAAGTAGTGCTGAAAGCGGAGGCGACTATCGAAAGGTCGTGACTGAAATCAAGATTGCAGCAGAACCGATCAAGCTGAATGTAAGGTACGCGGCCAATGGGGGCAGTGAGAATAGTCCCTCAAGCGGAAAAGCAAGCCTTACGCCGTCATCGGATCGTCATTATGCAGTAGTCCTGCAGGATAATCTAGTTCCTCAGGGGAAATACATGAATGGGTATACTCTTACAATAAAAAACAACAAAGGTCAGACAATTACTATAAATAACCCAGATGATCCAAAACAAAAGTGGTATCCTGGAGACATTTTAGACGTGGAGGACTTGTACTGGCAGATGGCTTCAGCCACAGCTAATGGGGATGGCTTCCTCCTACAGGGACAGGGACAACCCGCCAATACTTATACCATGACTTTTACTGCTAATATCAGTGATACGCCGACGGAAGGAAGCTATGGAAACGTAGACTATAAAATCAGAACCCAGAGTGATTACAACTCATGGAGTGGCGACCCGAATTCAGCAGACCATGAAACAATGTATGGTACCGGGTTTGTTTCCAGAACAGACAGTGTAATGGCCTACTATGGAAGTAAGGTGTTGATGCGCAACTATCCGGATAAGATAGAGGGAACGCCAACCTATGTTATAAGTAAGTATTCTACAACCGAGACGATATTAGAGCCTAATGTAAACAACCACCAGTTGGATCTAGTGTATCTCATGGGGGCACAGGTTGAGTTTACTGGCTTGGGAAGTAATGCAAGTAATTCTAATTTGATCCAAAAGCCCGGGAATACCGGCACATATGTATATGCCGATGAGACGTGGTTTACGGGAATGCACAAGCATGACAATGTGATCGATCTAAGCAGTATTGATCCCGGAGATCCGGCGGCAGACAAGGTGTTCGCTGGCTGGAAGATTACAAATACCGGAGGTGATGCCTATAACAATGGCAACCCTATAAATGGCAACTTAGACCTGTATGCCATGGGAAACACTAATAAGACGCTGTGGAATCAGATATTCAAAACGGATGGAGTAATCAAGCTGGAGGCTCAGTGGGCAGATGCCATGCAGCGGATTACGCTTCCAGACGGTACTATGACTGCCCCACAAGAAGAGGTGAAGATGTATCAATCGCCTTACACTATATCGGCTACATTTAATATGGCCAGTGCAGTGTCTGCTGGTAGTACCGCTGACTATGCGATCTACATATACAAGGATAAGCAGTGGGGGATCGCTGACTTAGGCCGTATTGATTTGAATACGGAGAGTATAACCAGAGCGACTCAAAACAGGCTTTGGGGAAATATTGCAGATGCTGACTGCACAGCTGATGTGACAACAACTGGTAACAGTACTGATATCACCCTCACTGTAAGCAATATTAAAAACCTTGCCGGAAATAGAAACGAATACCGGATTTACATGTGGAACAGTAAAAATGGAGATGCGAACCTTTGGCAGGATTCATCAACCATTCAAGCCGGCTACATGAAAAACTTAGATGCTTTCCAACCGGTGGAAAATTATCCATACAAGTCTTTACTGGTACGGCAGATACCAAAAGTATTTACGGAAGATAGTACTCAGATAACAGAGAGCAAGAAAGATAAGCTGTTTTATGAAGGCCAAGAGTTTACTGTTTCAGGTACCTTCAGTTTGGAAACGGGTCAAAGTAATGCGGATAAAAAAGATACTTTTGATCAGATACATACAAATAACACTAATACTGAGATAAAGGTGGCTCTATACAAGGTTGATCCTCCTGGTACCACTGGAAATTATGATATCTGGTCAATAAATTCAGGGCCTGTGACAAAGCATAGCGGAAAGGTTAGCGCCCCAACAATTACTAGGATAAGCGATACGAAATTTACTGTAAGTTTTACAATTACAGACAGTAGTGGTTCGATATCAAACAAGTGGGATGACGGAGCAAAATACCGAGTCTTCGCATGGACAAACAGCAATGGAGGAGTAACCAGTAATCCAGATTTTGGTCAGGAACGTGATGCCTTCCCAGTGAATGATAATATTACAACAATTCCAAGTACAACAACAACCATGGCAGGAGTGCTGGGGCAACAGGTTGAAAGTATCATCCAGTATCCAAAACAAATTACGATGCTGGATAATGTCGTGCCAAATAATAAACATATATTCTCTGGAAATGAGAAAATAACCATTCAGCCAACTTTAAATGATGGAGGAAGTGCAGAAATCCCAGATTCGGATATAGGGGTGGATGTAGTTATTCGGGAACTCAATGGGAACCAAACTTTCAACATCACCCGGGGAACAGAAACCATTCCTCTGAAAGGATTTATTGGAACTGTTGGGAATGGAACTGGAATTCCTAATACCGGCAAGTTGGGAACGTTAAAGTTCGACCCAGATAATAATAGTACACAAGATCTCTTGCAATTTTACTTCCGGTCAGAGAACCCGCCTACGGTAGCAGACGGATCAGCATTTGAAGGCACGATCCACTTTCAGTTTTCAAATGGAAGCGGTACAACAAATTAAGGGGGCGATAGATGATGAGAAAAATCATACTTGTAGCGATGACCTGCTTCAGCCTCCTAGTAAT
>DXAK01000041.1 GCA_019117065.1 Candidatus Mediterraneibacter pullicola
GAAGAAGAGGCATAAAAAGATAAGGAGGTAACGTCATGGACTTATCAAACTTAAGACCGGCAGACGGTTCTAAACAGAGTGATAATTTCAGAAGAGGCCGTGGACATGGTTCAGGAAACGGCAAGACAGCCGGCAAAGGCCATAAGGGACAGAAGGCGCGTTCAGGCGGCACAAGACCCGGATTTGAAGGTGGCCAGATGCCTTTATACAGAAGAATACCGAAGAGAGGTTTCACAAACAGAAACTCTAAGACGATCGTGGGAATCAACTTGGGCGTACTTGAGAGATTTGAGGATGGTGCCACAGTATCTGTTGATACCCTGATTGAGAGCGGTATTGTGAAGAACCCCAGAGACGGGGTGAAAATTCTTGGAAATGGGGAATTAACTAAGAAGCTCACAGTTCAGGCTAATGCGTTTAGTGCAAAAGCTGCTGAAAAGATTGAGGCTCTTGGTGGAAAAGCAGAGGTGATCTAATGCTTAAGACAGTACGCGCAGCATTTCGCATAGATGATATCAGAAGAAGAATCTTCTATACGTTTGCTATGCTTATCGTTGTCAGGCTTGGATCCGTACTGCCCACGCCGGGCGTAGATCCGGCCTTTATCCAGCAGTTTGTTGAATCGAATCTCGGTGACGCCTTCAATCTGATTGAGGCGTTTACCGGAGGTTCTCTCAGCAGATTTTCTATTTTTGCCCTGAGTATTACGCCGTATATCACATCATCCATTATTATGCAGCTTCTCACCATCGCTATACCGAAGCTTGAGGAGATGCAAAAAGAAGGAGAAGAGGGAAGAAAAAAGATTGCTGCCATCACAAGATATGTGACGGTTGCTCTGGCTTTGATCGAGTCAACTGCGCTGGCGGTAGGATTCGGGCGGCAGGGGCTTCTCGAGGAATACAACTTTGTAAGCTGTGCAATCGTAGTCTGCACGCTTACAGCAGGAAGCGCATTCCTTATGTGGATCGGTGAGCGCATTACGGAGAATGGAGTAGGAAACGGTATTTCTATCGTACTTCTGATCAATATTCTTTCCAGTGTGCCGTCAGATCTAACGCGATTGTATGAACAGTTTGTGTCCGGCAAAAAACTGGCGCAGGCAGGACTGGCAGCGCTGGTCATTCTGCTTATCATTTTGGCAGTGGTGATATTTGTCGTTATCCTGCAGAGTGGCGAGAGAAGAATCGCGGTGCAATATTCAAAGAAGGTACAGGGCAGGAAAACATATGGGGGACAGTCCACGCACATTCCTCTGCGGGTGAATACATCGGGAGTTATTCCGGTTATCTTTGCATCGTCTCTGATGCAGACGCCGATCGTGATTGCTAACTTTGTCGGTAAGGGGAATGGCACAGGTATTGGAAGCCAGATCCTTGGGGCAATGAACCAGAGTAACTGGTGTGATCCAGAAAATCCCGTTTATTCGATAGGACTGCTCGTTTACATTCTGCTTACCATATTCTTTGCGTATTTCTACACATCGATTACTTTTAATCCGTTAGAGATCGCAAACAATATGAAAAAGAGCGGCGGATTTATCCCGGGTATCCGTCCCGGAAAGCCGACAGTCGAGTATCTGCAGAAGATTCTCAATTACATCATCTTCATAGGCGCGTGTGGACTGATCATCGTTCAGGTAATCCCATTTTTCTTCAACGGAGTGTTCGGCGCGGAAGTTTCATTCGGCGGAACATCACTCATCATTATTGTGGGTGTCGTGCTTGATACGATCAAGAAAATTGAGTCCCAGATGCTTGTGAGAAATTACACTGGATTTTTAAATAATAAAGGAAGCAATATGACAAACAGTTTCCTTGGCTATTAAACCATATGAAGCTCGCGCAGGTTCTCCGCAGACGGAGAAAATGCCGCGGGCTGATGGTGCATTATGAAGCAGCGGCCTGCTATGCGGCGAAGGAGTGAGAAGAACATGCTTGCAGGTTCCCATGAATTGCGCAGGTGGGCTGATGTGATAAAAGTGATATAAAGAAGATCGGAGGTAAGTGTTATGAAGATCATTATGTTGGGAGCGCCCGGAGCAGGAAAAGGGACCCAGGCTAAGAAGATCGCGGAGAAATACGGTATTCCGCACATTTCTACCGGAGATATCTTCCGCGCCAACATTAAGAATGGAACAGAGCTCGGGAAAAAGGCAAAGACCTACATGGATCAGGGACTTCTCGTGCCGGATGAACTTGTTGTGGATCTTGTTGTTGACAGAGTAAATCAGGATGATTGTACAAAGGGCTATGTGCTTGACGGGTTCCCGCGTACAATCCCCCAGGCGGAAGCGCTTGACAAGGCTCTTGCTGAGATGGGGCAAAAAATGGATTACGCGATTAACGTAGAAGTGCCGGATGACAATATCGTAAATCGTATGTCAGGAAGAAGGGCATGTGTAGATTGTGGCGCTACATACCACATCGTGTATGCCCCGACGGAAAAAGAAGGCGTTTGCGATAAATGTGGCGGCGATCTTATCTTAAGGGATGACGATAAGCCGGAAACCGTGCTTAAAAGACTTGGCGTATATCATGAGCAGACACAGCCTCTGATCGACTACTACACACAGGCAGGCATCCTTAAAGAGGTTGACGGAACGGTCGATATCAACGACGTCTTTGCAGCAGTTGTGAAGATTTTGGGAGAGTAGGCCGGATGAAACTGGAACCGGGGATGCTCGTGAAGTCGAAGGCAGGACGGGATAAAGACCATGTCTATGTCGTAACCTGCGTCGATGGAGAGTATGTATATGTTGCGGACGGGGAGGTGAGACCTCTTCGCCGCACGAAGAAAAAGAACAGAAAGCATCTTCAGCCCATATTGAAGATGAAACTTATACGGACGCCAGATGACGAGGCGGTCAGAGCTATCATAAAGGAATACACCCGTGAGGGGGATACGGCGTAAAGCCGGGACGTAAACGTCTGGGATTCAGGAGGTAAATATGTCAAAAGCTGACGTGATCGAGATCGAGGGAGTTGTAGTAGAAAAACTTCCGAATGCAATGTTTAAAGTGGAACTGGAGAACGGGCATGTAGTGCTCGCCCATATCAGTGGTAAGCTGAGGATGAACTTTATCAAAATTCTGCCGGGAGATAAGGTGACATTGGAGATGTCTCCGTATGACCTGAGCAAAGGAAGGATTATCTGGAGAGATAAGTGACCGAAAGTAACTGGCATTGAATACTTGATGCGCGCAAGGCGCGAATCTGGTGAGAAAGCTCATGCCGAAACTTGGCGAGGTTTTTTCGGGCTTAGCTGAGTGGATGCCACAAGGTATAAAAAGAAATTTATGGTTGACTTAGAGTTGCATTGAGTGTTATACTGTGAGATGGTCACGATTGGGGAGGTGTGCCCAAATGGCCGGATATATAGTAAGCATAGCAAAGAAGGGAAGGAGGATTTGACATGAAGGTTAGATCATCAGTAAAACCAATTTGTGAAAAATGCAAGATCATTAAAAGAAAAGGAAGCATCAGAGTAATCTGTGAAAATCCGAAGCACAAACAGCGTCAGGGCTAGAACACCGGCGTTGAACACTTAATGAGGGCGGCTGAAAGCGAAGCACGAATTTAGTGAGAAAGCCCATTCGGAAACTTAGCCAGATATTATCGAGCTTAGTTGAGGAATATTTCATTATTCAGTGTTGGCGCACGGACGTGTAGCGGATTGATGCGCATACATCAATCATCCCCAAATTCGGATTTTAATTTAGGCGGCTGACAGCATGACACACTAGGAAGTGTGTAGAGCTGTTTAATATACAGTAAGTTACACCGCACCTGTACGCAGGTACCGCAGGGCGCGTGTTCTGTATATTGCTTCTAATACCCGGCATTTGCATTGGCGGATTATGAAAAGTAGTTCGTGCCGGGAAAGGACGTGGAAGACAAACACGTCTGGGCTGGGATATCGGGGCGCAGGAACCCGGTAGGACGCAAGATACCATCAGAGTAGAAAAGAACTGCCAGCGTTCGCAGCCTCAATTAAAGACAATATAAAATCCTGTCAAGCTATGTATGGTGAAAGACAGGGAAAACCAAGAAAAGAAAATGGAGGAAAGACACATGGCTCGTATTGCAGGTGTAGACTTACCAAGAGACAAACGTGTAGAAATCGGTTTGACTTATATTTATGGAATCGGAAGAACAAGCTCAAACCGCATCTTAGCAGAGGCAGGAGTAGATCCGAGCACTCGCGTAAGAGATCTTACAAGTGAAGAAGTAAAGAAGATCAGTGCAGTGATTGATGAAACTCAGGTTGTAGAGGGTGATCTTAGAAGAGAGATCCAGCTGAATATTAAGAGACTCAAAGAGATCGGATGCTACCGTGGAATCCGTCATAGAAAAGGACTTCCAGTACGTGGTCAGAAGACAAAGACGAATGCAAGAACATGCAAAGGTCCAAAGAGAACAGTAGCAAATAAGAAAAAATAGGCCGAAGGCACCTTAATGAAAACGAGCTGAAAGCGAAGTTTGAATTTAGTGTGAGGCTGTTCGCGAATCTTAGCGAATGCAAACTAACAGGCGCAGCATGAGCAAAGCTTTGCGAACCACGTTTTGAACAGAGATTAAAGAAAGTAGGTTAGTTTAAATGGCAAAGAAAGTTGCAAAAAAAGTAACAAAAAAGCGTGTCAAGAAAAACGTTGAACGAGGACAGGCACACATCCAGTCATCTTTTAATAATACAATTGTTACGTTAACAGATACACAGGGGAATGCTCTTTCATGGGCAAGTGCAGGCGGTCTGGGATTTAGAGGTTCAAGGAAATCTACTCCGTACGCAGCTCAGATGGCAGCTGAGACAGCGGCAAAGGCGGCGCTCGTACATGGACTGAAATCCGTAGATGTATTTGTAAAAGGACCGGGTTCAGGAAGAGAAGCAGCGATCCGTGCTCTTCAGGCATGCGGCATTGATGTGGTGAGCATCAAGGACGTAACACCGGTTCCGCACAATGGATGCCGTCCGCCAAAGCGCAGAAGAGTTTAATCTCATATCTGATCATTGACGTACAACGGAAAGTAATGAACACAGCGGCAGCAATACCGCTGATATGAAATTAGGAGGATAGACATGGCAGTAAATAGAGTTCCTGTTCTTAAGAGGTGCCGTTCATTAGGCATGGATCCGATTTATCTTGGGATCAATAAGAAATCTAACAGACAGTTAAAAAGAAGTAGCAGAAAGGTGAGCGAGTATGGACTTCAGCTCCGTGAGAAGCAGAAAGCAAAATTCATCTACGGCGTTCTGGAGAAACCGTTCAGAAACTACTTTGAGAAAGCAAAGCAGATGGAAGGCATGACAGGTGACAACCTGATGAGACTTCTGGAATCCAGACTGGACAATGTAATGTTCCGTATGGGATTTGCGAGAACAAGAAAAGAAGCAAGACAGATTGTTGACCATAAGCATGTGCTTGTAAATGGCAAACAGGTAAACATCCCGTCTTACCTTGTAAAGGCTGGAGATACGATTGAGATTAAGGAAAATAAGAAAGGCTCACAGAGATACAAAGAGATTCTTGAGGTGACAGGAGGAAACATGGTTCCGGACTGGCTGGAAGCTGATGCTGAGAATCTTAAGGGAACAGTGAAAGAGCTTCCGGCAAGAGAAGCAATTGATGTTCCGGTAGATGAAATGCTGATCGTCGAGTTATATTCTAAGTAATATCGGTTGAAACAGCGTATCCCTTCAACATTTTATAACCCATAAGGAGGGTCTGTGTAGTGTTTGATTTTAACAAACCAAATATTGAAATTACGGAAGTTTCAGATGATAAGAAGTATGGAAGATTTGTCGTAGAACCGCTTGAGAGAGGTTACGGGACAACACTTGGGAACTCTCTGAGAAGAATTATGCTTTCATCCCTTCCGGGGGCGGCTATCAGTTCTGTAAAGATCGACGGCGTGCTGCATGAGTTCAGTTCCATACCGGGTGTAAAGGAAGATGTGACGGAGATCATCATGAACCTGAAATCTCTGGCTATCAAAAATACATCTGATTCGGATGAGGTGAAGACCGCATATATTGAGTTCGAAGGCGAGGGCGTCGTTACGGGCGCTGATATTCAGGCGGATTCTGATATTGAGGTTGTCAATCCGGATCAGGTCATTGCTACATTGAGCGGTGGGAAAGATTGCAAGCTGTATATGGAACTTACGATCACAAAAGGCAGAGGATATGTCAGTGCAGACCGGAATAAGACAGAGGACATGCCGATTGGCGTGATCCCTATCGATTCCATCTACACTCCGGTTGAGCGCGTGAATTTAATAGTTGAGAATACACGTGTGGGACAGATCACAGACTATGATAAGCTTACGCTTGATGTCTGGACAAAAGGAACGATGCTTCCGGACGAGGCGGTCAGTCTTGCGGCAAAAGTTTTGAGCGAGCATTTGAAACTCTTTGTGGATCTCTCTGAAGTTGCACAGGCAGCGGAAGTCATGATCGAAAAAGAGGATGATGAGAAAGAGAAGGTTCTCGAGATGAGTATTGATGAGCTTGAGCTTTCCGTCCGTTCATATAATTGTTTGAAGAGAGCCGGAATCAATACAGTAGAAGAGCTTACGAACAAGACTCCAGAGGATATGATGAAAGTCCGCAATCTCGGACGTAAATCTCTGGAAGAAGTGCTTGCGAAGCTCAAAGAGCTCAACCTTGAGTTGAATCAAGGTGATGAGTAAATTATAGGAAACAAGAAATATTCTGCCGGTAAGCCCGAAGAGCGCGGTGGACCATCTGTCTGATAAGTCCGAAGAGCGCAGGCAGGCGGAAGATGTATGGAGGATTACAGAAATGGCAAAGTATAGAAAACTTGGCAGAACATCAGGCCAGAGAAAGGCGCTGATTAGAAATCAGGTAACAGCGCTTCTTAACAATGGAAAAATCGTTACAACAGAGGCGAAGGCAAAAGAGATCCGCAAGGTTGCTGAGGGTCTTATCGCACTGGCTGTGAAAGAGAGAGAGAACTTCGACGAAGTTACAGTGACAGCTAAGGTTGCTCGCAAGGACAAAGACGGCAAGAGAGTAAAAGAAGTTGTCGACGGTAAGAAAGTGACTGTTTATGACGAAGTAGAGAAGAAGATCAAGAAGGATCAGCCGAGCAGACTGCATGCAAGACGTGAGATGCTCAAAGTTCTCTGCCCGGTCAAGGAAGTACCGGCTAAGGCGGCAGGAAAGAAAGCAAACACAAAGAACGTAGATATGGTAGAGAAGCTCTTTTCAGAGATCGCTCCGAAGTATGCTGACCGCAACGGTGGTTACACAAGAATCGTAAAGATCGGCCAGCGTAAGGGTGACGCAGCGATGGAAGTCCTGCTCGAGCTTGTATAGTATTGTGTGATATATTGATGAGATGAAACTCCGCCCATACAATCTTTTGATTGTATGGGCGGAGTTTTTTGATTTGCAAGAGTCTCTTTCCCTAAAAGCATTGTGGACTTGCCCCCGAAGTGTTATCCTAATAAAAGACAGACAAAATGTACGAAAGAAAATCCCGTTACACTTGAAAATACCGGAGAAAAGAATATCGTATGAAAGGGGGGATCAATTGTAGAAAATGCACAATTGCCATTAAAAAAATAATGTTAAAATATTAACAAATGCCATATTGACAAATATTTAACAATTAAAGTATACTTAATGGCGTGGGATGTAGGTTCAGCCCGGTAATTATATATGCCACTTAAAAATGCAATGTGCGGCTGGGCTGGTAAACAAGATTCATTCAATTACAGGAGGAATAATCAAAATGGCAACAAAGAAAGAAAAAGCAGTAGTGCCTGAGATCATTGACAATGTAGAAGCTCTTGAAGCGAAGATGAAGGCAATGCGTGAGGCGCAGAAGATTTTTGCTACGTATACACAGGAGCAGGTGGATAAGATCTTCTACGAGGCAGCTATGGCAGCCAACAAACAGCGTATCCCGCTGGCTAAGATGGCAGTTGAAGAGACACAGAGAGGTGTCATGGAAGATAAGGTCATCAAAAACCACTATGCAGCAGAATATATCTACAATGCGTACAAGAACACAAAGACATGCGGCGTGATCGAAGAGGATCCAGCTTACGGAATTAAGAAGGTAGCTGAGCCCATCGGACTTGTTGCAGCGGTTATCCCGACAACAAATCCGACTTCCACAGCGATCTTCAAGACTCTGATCTGCCTGAAGACAAGAAACGCGATCATCATCAGCCCCCACCCGAGTGCGAAGGCTTGTACAATCGAGGCGGCAAAGGTTGTCCTTGAGGCAGCTGTCAAAGCAGGCGCTCCGGAAGGAATCATCGGCTGGATTGATGTTCCGTCACTTGAGCTGACAAATCAGGTTATGAAAGATGCGGATATCATTCTTGCGACAGGTGGTCCGGGAATGGTTAAGGCGGCTTACTCATCAGGAAAACCGGCTCTCGGCGTTGGTGCGGGTAACACACCTGTTATCATTGACGACACAGCTGACGTAAGGATGGCAGTAAACTCCATCATCCATTCCAAGACATTTGACAATGGTATGATCTGTGCTTCCGAGCAGTCTGTAACTGTTCTGGAGAGCGTATACGAAGACGTGAAGAAAGAGTTCGCATACAGAGGATGCTACTTCCTGAAACCGGGCAAAGAGCTTGATGCAGTCCGCAAGACGATTATCATCAACGGCGCCTTGAACAGCAAGATCCCGGGTAAATCTGCATACGAGATCGCCCAGCTTGCCGGCGTTAAGGTTCCGGAAGACACAAAGATCCTGATCGGTGAAGTAGAGTCCGTTGATATTTCTGAAGAATTTGCTCACGAAAAATTATCTCCTGTACTTGCTATGTATAAAGCAAAAACATTTGATGAGGCACTTGAAAAGGCGGCTCAGCTTGTGGCTGACGGCGGATACGGACATACGGCGTCCCTGTATGTACATCCGGCGGAGAAAGAGAAGATTGAGAAACACTATGCTGCTATGAAGACATGTCGTGTCCTGATCAACACACCGTCCTCACAGGGTGGTATCGGCGATCTGTATAACTTCAAGCTTGCTCCGTCACTGACACTTGGATGTGGTTCATGGGGCGGAAACTCTGTATCAGAGAACGTTGGAGTAAAACATCTTCTGAATGTGAAGACAGTTGCCGAGAGGAGAGAGAATATGCTGTGGTTCAGAACACCTGAGAAGGTATACTTTAAGAAAGGCTGTATGCCGGTAGCTCTGGACGAGCTTGGCACAGT
>DXAK01000042.1 GCA_019117065.1 Candidatus Mediterraneibacter pullicola
TAATGTGGCAGACGATATGGCATCTTTTATTATACTTGTATCCTGTAATCTGGAAAGAATTTCACCGACTTGCAGGGTGCCAAAAAACTCAGATGGCATTCGTATTACATGCTTGAAAAATCCAAGCATCATGGGGATACTCATATTATTACTTATATACATAAACAATTTATTGCGGAAACTTTCTGTAATCACCCTCGTAATCACCAGCACCACAATGGCAAGAGAAAATGTGTGTAATGACTTTTCCGAAAAGGTTGGCAAAATATCATCAAATAGGATCTGTGAATAGAAAGAACCCATAATTCCCAGCATTGTAATGATCAACGAGCTGATAAATATGTGTGCTAATAAACGCTTTTGAAATTTGAGCAATCCAAAAAACCGAGTAAACATTCCCTTTTTTTCATTTGTCTTTTTGAAAGAAATACCCGGCATGAAAGTAATAATAACGCCTGTCCATTCTTTTAAAAATTTGCGTATTGAAACACTGACAATACCTTGAGCAGGATCACCCAATGTAATTTTTGTCTTTGACATTTCATAAATAACCACAAAATGGAAAAGTTTTCCATCTACAACAATATGAGCTATCGCAGGTAAAGGAATATCGTCAAAAATAGCGTTTTCCTTATCTTCCGTCTGAAACCCATTAGATTCAAAACCGATTTCTCTTGCCGCGTTGACAACACCTAGTACAGTACTTCCCCTAGAATTGGTTCCGATTTTATACCTGATTTGAGATAATGGAGTTTTATAACCATAGTACGCAGAAATCATACCTAAGCATGCCGCGCCACAATCTTTAATATCATGCTGTTTTATAAACGGATATTTAGCCATAATTCACCTCACAGTTTCCAAACATTATGTTTTTCTATATGCATACGGTAGCCCTCTAAAACTTCTTTTTTTCTACGGATGCTGACAGGGATAATAATTCCATTTGTACCAATAATCTCGTTCTGACCAATTTCCTTAATGTGGGACAGATTCACCAAAAAACTTTGATGTACACGAATAAATCCCAAAGGAATCAATTTTTCAGCAGTCTCTCTAAATGTCTGATAAGATTCCATTTGATCAGTTACAGTTTGTACCAAAATATGGCGGTTGTAGCATTCAATATAAACAATATTCTTTAGCAGGATTTGTCTTATCTGTTGCTTGTATTTAACTACAAAAACTCTTTTCTTTTCATGGTGCAGCTGAAACACACGCTTTAAGGTATTAAAAAATAAATAGAAGTTAATAGGTTTTAGTAAATACTGAAATGCATTCACTTCAAAAGCATTAAAGACTTGATTACATAAGCGCGACACAAAAATCAGCAGCACGTCACGATCTAATTCTCGTATTTTTTTTGCGACATTCTCAAAGTCCACGTCTAAAAAAATAACATCAAACCGAATCCCCTTGTTTAAATCCTTCAATAAGTCCGCCCCGAATTCATATTCCTTTGTCTCAAACAGCGTTCTGGTTTTCTGTAAATAATTTAAATATGATAGTATTTGCTGTCTATTTCTGTTATTATGACTAGAAATTCCAATTTTCATATAAACACCGCCTTTATATCACTTAATTGATATATTATTATGTATTATCAGTTCTTAGCTATATGAAACCCAAAAATTCCAAGCATATAATTTTTAACCACAAATTTTCAAAAGACATTTAAAATTTTCCATATTATACCAAAACTAGACAAAATTTGTCAAGTTATGTGTTTAAATATTGCTAAGAATTTGCTAAAAATATTTTTTTAGAATTTCACACAAACGTGGGGTTGCCGTATTTCTTTTTATTCCATCCAGCCTGCACGGAAGAAAGAAGTATCTGGACAATCAAAAACAGGACTATAGCAACTCCATTTGGAATCGCTATAATCCTGTTAAATTTTTTCCTCCATACTATATTGTCTATATTATAATAATGTACGCTGTTTCTTTTACTGTGCTGCTCCTTTCACCGGTTTCATAGCAATACGCCCTTCGCGCTCTTCTACCCTTTCCAGCGTATCTTCCTCGGGATCTGGCAGTCCTTTTACTTCCCGGAAAATCTTCATGAATTCTTTTCCCGTGATCGTCTCTTTCTCTATCAGGAAATCGGCAATCTTATCAAGAGTCTCCCTGTTCTCTCCAAGAAGCCGCTTCGCCTCCGCATAGGCACTCTTCAACATCTTCATGACTTCCTCGTCAATCTCTCCTGCAGTGGCGTCACCACAGTTTAACACTGCTCGTCCGTCCAGATATCTGTTTTGTATGGATTCAAGCCCCATCAGGCCAAACCGCTCTGACATACCGTACTGAGTAATCATGGACCGGGCAATCTTCGTCGCCTGCTCGATATCGTTTGCCGCGCCTGTGGTCACCGTGTCAAACACCAGTTCCTCAGCCGCGCGCCCGCCAAGAGCCACGACAATCATCGCCTCCAGCTCTTTCTTCGTGTTCAAGAACTTTTCTTCCTCTGGCGTCTGCATTACATATCCGAGCGCCCCCATAGTTCTTGGGACAATCGTGATCTTCTGCACAGGTTCCGTATTTTTCTGAAGCGCTGTCACAAGAGCGTGCCCGACCTCATGATAGGAGACAATCCTCCTCTCTTCCTTGCTCATAATCCGGTCCTTCTTCTCTTTTCCGACAAGCACAACCTCTACCGCTTCAAAGAGATCCTTCTGGCTAACTACCTGCCTGCCATGTTTGACCGCATTGATAGCAGCCTCATTGATCATATTGGCAAGATCTGATCCCACTGCGCCCGATGTGGCGAGGGCAATTGCTTCCAGATCCACACTCTCATCCATGCGCACATCCTTTGCGTGGACTTTCAGAATGTCAATGCGGCCTTTCAGATCCGGCTTGTCTACGATGATCCGGCGATCAAAACGTCCCGGGCGCAAAAGCGCCGGGTCAAGGATCTCCGGGCGGTTAGTCGCCGCGAGTATCAAAAGACCTTTATTTGTGTCAAACCCGTCCATCTCCGCAAGGAGCTGGTTCAAGGTCTGCTCACGCTCATCATTTCCGCCCATTACAGTGTCACGGGTCTTTCCTATGGCGTCGATCTCGTCGATAAACACAATGCAGGGGGCCTGCTGCTGCGCCTGCTTAAAGAGATCGCGCACACGGGATGCGCCCACGCCAACGTACATTTCCACAAACGCGGAGCCCGACAGGGAAAAGAACGGCACCTTAGCCTCTCCTGCTACAGCTTTCGCCAACAGAGTTTTCCCGGTTCCCGGCGGTCCCACAAGAAGGGCCCCCTTAGGCAGCTTCGCACCGATCCCACTGTACCTGCCCGGATTGTGCAGGAAATCCACCACTTCCTGAAGAGACTCCTTCGCCTCATCCTCTCCTGCCACATCCTGAAACGTAACTCCTGTCTCTTTCTCCATATACATCTTGGCATTACTCTTTCCGATGCTCATCACACCGCCGCCTTTTGACATCTTCCTTATGAAGTACGACAGCAAGATCGCCATCAATCCCACAGGAAGGATGAGTGTCACAAAAAGCTCAAAGAACATCTGCCCCATAGTATCCGGGACCTCTCCTTTGAACTCTGCCCCTGATTCATAAAGCCTCTCTACCAAAGTGTCGTCGCTTACATAAGCGGTGTAGTAATCAGGACTGCTCTCCCCGCTGCCGGTCTGGCTCCAGAACTGGTTGATCATGTTGGGCGCACTGCTGTTATCCTGCACCTCCTCCTTCCGGGCCTCATCCGTCAAAGTGATATAAATACGGTTGCTGCTTAAACTGACTTCTGCCACCTTTTTATCGTCAACCATATTCAAAAATTTATCATAGCTTATCTCTTCAGGACCGGAGCCCCTCATCAGAGAATAAAAACCCATTACCATAAAAGCGACCAGCAGGGTTGTGATGAGGATGATCCCCCAGCCCTGCCGGTTATTGTTTGGATTATTTTTATTGTTCTGGTTATCCATGTGTTTCCTCCTAAAATCAGCTATATCCATTATAAGTACAGGTTTTGCATAAATCAATAAAAAGATTATGAAAATATTGTAAAACCATGACTTTTTATAGTATACTGGGTACGAAATATGTCCTAATCCATGCCGGCGCCCGTCAAGAGCGCATGGAGCCGTCTGATTTTGGATAAATATAGAAACATAGTAAGTGGAGAATAAGAAATGAAGATCGGTTTTGACAATGAAAAATACCTGAAAATGCAGTCTGAACATATCCGCAGCCGGATCAATGAGTTTGACAACAAGCTTTATCTGGAATTCGGAGGAAAGCTGTTTGACGATTACCACGCTTCCCGCGTGCTCCCCGGATTCGCTCCCGACAGTAAATTAAGACTTTTAAAGGAATTAAGCGATCAAGCAGAGATCGTCATCGCCATCAGCGCAAAAGATATTGAAAAGAACAAGATCCGAGGAGACTTAGGCATCACCTACGACACAGACGTCCTCCGCCTGATCGAAACATACAGAAATCAAGGACTGTATGTGGGCAGCGTTGCCATCACACAGTTTTCTGGTCAGGAAAGCGCCGTGCTTTTTAAAAATCGTCTGGAAAAGCTGAATATTCCCGTGTATCTTCACTATGTGATACCCGGATATCCTTCCAATGTCCCGCTCATCATCAGTGAGGAAGGTTATGGAAAGAATGACTATATCAGGACAAGCCGCCCGCTTGTTATTGTAACCGCTCCGGGACCGGGAAGCGGAAAGATGGCAACCTGCCTCTCCCAGCTCTACCATGAACACAAAAGAGGAATCAACGCAGGTTACGCAAAGTTTGAAACTTTCCCAATCTGGAATCTGCCGCTGAAGCACCCGGTCAACTTAGCGTACGAAGCCGCAACCGCAGACTTAAACGACGTCAACATGATCGACCCCTTCCATCTGGAAGCTTACGGTGAGACGACTGTCAACTACAACAGAGACGTGGAGATTTTCCCCGTGCTCAATACAATTTTCGAAAAGATCTACGGGGAGAGTCCTTACAAATCCCCCACGGACATGGGAGTAAATATGGCGGGCAACTGTATCTGTGACGATGAAGTCTGCTGTGAGGCGTCCAAACAGGAGATTATCCGGCGTTACTACGTTGCCCTGAATTCACTGGCTAAAGGCGATGCCTCTGACAAAGAAGCACAGAAGATCGAGCTGCTCATGAATATGGCGGGCATCACCATCGCTGACCGCAAAGTAGCCGTCAAGGCTCTGGAACGAGCAAAGGAGACCAACGGGCCTGCCGCATCTCTTGAACTTTCAGACGGCACAATCATCACTGGAAAGACGACCAACCTGCTGGGAGCTTCTGCCGCCCTCCTCCTGAATGTATTAAAACATCTCGCGGGTATCGATCATGAGCTGCACATTATCTCACCGGAATCCATCGAACCGATCCAGAAACTGAAGGTGGATTATTTAAAGAGCAAAAACCCGCGGCTTCACACGGACGAAGTACTGATCGCTCTCTCCGCCAGCGCAGCGAATAATCCCGAGGCAAGGCTTGCTCTCTCGCAGCTCCCGAAGCTTGAGGGATGTCAGGCACATACGTCTGTCCTGCTCTCGGATGTAGATATTAAAATCTTTAAGAAATTAGGGGTACAGCTCACTTGTGAAGCTGTCTACGAGCATACTCTTCTTTGATCTTTTGCCCCATGCCGGACAGTTCTTGGCAACATACGGCATTTTTAAAGAAATAATGTTTGCAATTTTCCTATTTCCGGGTGTATACTATTAAAGTATTTTTACAGTCTGACTATACATATGGGATATTGGACCGCAAAGGCGCGGCCCCATACCTATAGTCAGGCTGTACTCTTTTTTTACAGGAAAATATTCAGAGGAGGCATCAGTATGGCAGTAAAATATGTGTTTGTTACCGGGGGTGTTGTATCAGGTCTGGGGAAGGGAATCACGGCTGCGTCTCTGGGGCGGCTTCTAAAAGCGCGGGGATACACCGTCACAATGCAGAAGTTTGACCCTTACATCAATATTGACCCCGGCACCATGAATCCTGTTCAACACGGGGAGGTGTTCGTAACCGATGACGGAGCTGAGACGGATCTTGACCTTGGGCATTACGAGCGTTTCATCGACGAAAGCCTGACAAAGAACTCTAATGTAACTACGGGAAAGATCTACTGGTCCGTACTTCAAAAAGAACGCCGGGGAGATTTCGGAGGCGGAACCGTGCAGGTCATCCCTCATATCACCAATGAGATCAAGAGCCGTTTTTACCGCAATCCTGCAGCGGAGGATACTGAGATCGCCATCATCGAAGTGGGGGGTACTGTGGGCGATATCGAAAGCCAGCCCTTTCTGGAATCCATCCGCCAGTTTCAACATGAAAAAGGGCGCGAGAATGTCATTCTGATCCACGTAACTCTCATTCCCTATCTCCGGGCTTCTCAGGAGATGAAAACCAAGCCCACCCAGGCAAGCGTAAAGGAACTTCAGGGAATGGGAATCCAGCCGGATATCATTGTATGCCGTTCCGAGTATCCCCTTGATCTCGGAATGAAGGACAAGATCTCCCTTTTCTGCAACCTGCCGGCAAAACATGTGCTACAGAACCTTGACGTAGAATATCTCTATGAGGCTCCCCTTGCCATGGAAAAAGAACGACTGGCCCAAGTTGTCTGTGAGTGCCTCCATCTTGCCTGCCCGGAGCCGGACCTGAAAGACTGGAAGGAAATGGTAAAAAAACTACGTCATCCTACGCAGGAAGTCACCGTCGCTCTCGTAGGAAAATATATCCAGCTCCACGACGCCTACATCAGTGTCGTAGAGGCCTTGAAGCACGGAGGAATCTATTCCCACACGACAGTTAATATCAAATGGATTGATTCTGAGACTGTCACTGCGGAAAATGCAGAGGAACTTTTTGCAGATGTGAGCGGGGTCCTCGTTCCCGGCGGATTCGGTCACCGGGGCGTAGAAGGAAAAATTGAGGCAATCCGCTATGCGCGCACGCACGGCATCCCCTTCCTCGGCCTCTGCCTTGGCATGCAGCTGGCTATCGTAGAATTTGCGCGAAATGCGATCGGATACAGAGACGCACACAGCATGGAGCTGATGCCGGACACCACGCACCCAGTCATTCACATCATGGAAGATCAGATCGGCGTGGAAGATATCGGCGGAACATTAAGGCTTGGCGCTTATCCGTGCGTATTAAAAGAAGGCTCTCTGGCAGAGCGTCTCTACGGAGCAAAAGAAATCAGTGAACGACACCGGCACCGCTATGAAGTGAACAATGATTACCGGGAAGATTTAGAGCAGAACGGGATGTCTCTGTGCGGCTTGTCTCCGAACAACCGTATCGTAGAAATGATCGAGATCCCCTCTCACCCATGGTTTATCGCAACACAGGCGCACCCGGAGCTTAAGTCCAGACCAAACCGTCCCCACCCGCTATTTAAGGGTTTTGTGGAGGCTGCTGTGAAGAGGCAGCTGAAATGAGATTTGCCAAAGCTGTCCCTGCCCAGCCTGCAAAAATCCCTACTACTCCCCCGCCTAACACATCGCTTGGGTAATGGACGCCCACATACAGTCTGGAAAACGAGATCAGCGCAGCCAGAACAAGGCATGCAATCCCCCACTTCCGGGGAAGCGTCCTATACAGGGCAAACGCCGCGGCAAAGGACGCGCACGTATGCCCGGACGGAAAAGAAAAATCATGCTGCTGTTCAATGATGCGCGTCAGTCCCGCCACCACCTCATAGGGACGGATGCGCGCCATAAGATTTTTGAGCGCCACATTCGTGATAAGCGCTCCAATAATAAGGGCAAGAGAGGCGGAAAGCCCCGCTTTTCTTGTCCTTTTCCATATGAGCAGCACAATTGCCGTCACAATCCAGAACATGCCAGCGTCTCCCAGATGGGTAATGGTTTTCCAAAAACCATCCATCCACGGCTGGCGCAGATACTCCTGTATAAACAAAAGGATATTTCCGTCAAGTTCCTGTAAAAATTCCAACATACTGTCACCTTTCTGAAAGATCACATTCCCAGAACATCTCCTCAATGATCTTTTCGTACGCGGCACATTTTTCCGCCTTTTTAATCTTCTTGGCAAATTTACCCGAATCAGCAAAAGCCGGCGCCAGATAAAACCACAGTTCCTTCATTTTGTACAGAATCGTCCTGTCCCCGGACATTTCTTTGCAATATCCCGAGTACAGCAGGTCATGAAACTGGCGCAACTCCTCCTTATCTGCTCTTCTTCCGCCGCGGATCTGCCTTGCCAAAGCTGGGTCCGCAAGAACGCCCCTGCCCGCCATGATACAGTCCTCATCTGGAAACCTCTCTTCCAGCTTGTCCGCATCTGATACGGAGGTAATATCGCCATTGTAGCACACTGGATTCCTGCTCTTAAAAAGAGCCTCGGCAAACGCTTCAAGATTGGGCGTGTTTTTATAAAAGTCCTTCTGCACCCTGGGGTGAATGATCAGTTCTTCCATGGGGTACTTGTTGTAGATATCAAGCAGCCTTGAAAATTCTCCTGCTTCTTCCATCCCCAGTCTTGTCTTGACTGAAATGCGGATGGAACATTTGCCAAAGATCTCATCTAGAAACACCTCAAGACGTTTTGGCTCTGCCAGAAATCCCGCCCCGCGCCTCTTTGTCACTACAGTCTTTGACGGACAGCCGAGATTTAAATTAACTTCTTCATACCCGTACTCTTTTAATTTTTCCGCTGTTCGAAGAAAATCTTCTGAACGGTTCGTAAGAATCTGTGGCACCACCCTCATTCCAGTATTGTTGGCAGGAAGAATATCCTTTTTCTCCCTTGAACTTAGATGTCCCATCTGATTGGGCCGGATAAACGGCACAAAATACTTGTCAAATCCTCCGAAGCACTCATGTACGGCGCTTCTGTATATCCATCCTGTAATCCCCTCAAGAGGAGCAAGGTATATTTTCATCATCATTTTTATCCTTTCAAATCCGTCACCAGCCCTACCTTATTACAAAGAACGCCGCCTTGTCAAGTATGACTGGCTGTGATAAAATTGTTATGCCTGACCCGGCTCATGCGCCGGGCTGCAAATCACAAAAGGAGTTACAACATGCATACGCTGAAAAGATTTATCAACTATTATGCGCCGTACAAATCAGTCTTTTTTATTGACCTGATCTGCGCCGCATTTATCAGTGTGGCTGACCTTGCCTATCCGCAGATCCTCCGCACGATGACCAAAACACTTTTTACGAAAGACAGCAGCATTATCCTGCGGGCCCTTCCCCTCATAGCAGCCGGACTTCTGGCCATGTATATCATCCAAAGCCTGTGCAAATATTATGTAAGCTATCAAGGACACATGATGGGAGCGCACATGGAGCGTGATATGCGCCAGCAGCTTTTTGACCATTACGAAAAACTGTCTTTCTCCTACTATAGTAAGAATAATTCCGGCCAGATGATGAGCAAGCTTGTATCCGATCTGTTTGATATCGCGGAATTCGCCCACCATGGACCGGAGAACCTGTTCATATCTATAGTGAAGATCATCGGTTCCTTTGTGTTCCTCTTCCTAATCAACTGGAGGCTTGCCCTCCCCCTGGTTGTTCTGGTTCTCTGTATGTTCATCTTCTCTTTCCGGCAAAACAGCAGGATGCAGGAGACCTTCATGGAAAACCGCAGGAAGATTGGAGATGTCAACTCCAGCCTTCAGGATACGCTGGCTGGCATCCGCGTAGTGCAGTCTTTTGCAAATGAAGAGATCGAGCGCGACAAATTTAAAAAGAGCAATCATGCGTTTCTCCTCTCTAAGCGAGATAATTACAACTGTATGGGAAGTTTCATGGGGTGGAACCTGTTCTTTCAGGGCATGATGTACCTTGTCACCCTTGTTTTCGGCGGTTATCTCATCGCCAAAGGAATGATGGACGTAGGAGATCTTGCCATGTACGCCCTGTACATCGGTATTTTCATCAGCCCCATCCAGATCCTCGTAGAACTGATCGAAATGATGCAGAAGGGTCTCGCAGGCTTCCGCCGTTTTCTCGACGTGATGGATACAGAACCTGAGATCGTGGACGCGCCGAACGCACAGCCGCTTAAGGACGTGCACGGACGGGTATGCTATGAGGACGTGTCGTTCCATTACAGCGACGACGACACTCCTGTGCTTTCACATGTATCCTTTGAAATCCCTGCCGGGAAATCCATCGCTCTGGTGGGGCCCTCGGGAAGCGGAAAGACAACCATCTGTTCGCTCCTGCCCCGCTTCTACGATGTAACCGGCGGGAGGATCACCATTGACGGAAAAGATGTGCGCACACTGTCCCTCAAAAGCCTGCGCAGCCAGATTGGAATGGTACAGCAGGATGTGTACCTCTTCTCCGGAACCATACGGGACAATATCGCTTATGGGAAACCCGGCGCGTCCATGGAAGAGATTATCGAAGCCGCAAAGCAGGCCAATATTCATGACTTCATCCAAGAACTTCCAGACGGATACGATACCTTTGTAGGCGAAAGGGGAGCGCGCCTCTCTGGCGGGCAAAAACAGCGCATCTCCATTGCCCGCGTATTCCTAAAGAACCCGCCGATCCTCATACTTGATGAAGCGACCAGCGCTCTGGACAATGAGAGCGAACGTTGGATCCAGCAAAGCCTTGAGGAACTTTCCAAAGACCGAACGACGATCACTATCGCCCACCGGCTCTCCACGATCCGGAACGCGGACGAGATCATCGTCATTACAGAGGATGGAATCGCGGAACGCGGAACCCATGAAAGCCTCCTCGCTAAGGACGGCCTCTACGCCCATTATTACAACATGTAGAAGCTACAAGCAATGCAAAACAGAGAAGAATCCCAGCTTGCTGAGAGCTTGCTCACAAGCAGATGGGATTCTTCTCTGTTTTATAGTGCGACAGCACTCAGCGAAAGCCGGCTTTAACGTCTTGAGCTGGCATTATAGCTTCTCTATTTTTCTTCTTTCTCAATCTTGCGATTTGTTTTCGTTTGGATTTCCTCTGCAATCTTTCCGATAAACTCATTAAGCATACATTGCCCCTCATCTCCAGCGAAACGGCTTCTAACAGACACTTTCTCTTCTTCTTCTTCCTTTGCACCCACCACGAGCATGTATGGGATCTTCTTCATCTGCGCTTCACGAATCTTGTAGCCTATTTTCTCAGCGCGGGTGTCGATCTCCGCGCGGATTCCCTCCTCTTTCAAAGCATCCAGCACTTTCATGCCATACTCCATATGCTTATCGGAGATTGGAAGCACTTTCACCTGCACCGGAGCCAACCATGTCGGGAACGCTCCCGCGAAATGTTCAATCAGGATACCGATGAATCTCTCAATGGAACCGAATACCACACGGTGGATCATGATCGGCCTATGCTTTTCTCCGTCCGCTCCTGTATACTCCAGATTAAATCTGAGGGGAAGCTGGAAATCAAGCTGGATTGTGCCACACTGCCATGTCCTTCCGATGGAATCTTCCAGATGGAAATCGATCTTCGGTCCATAGAATGCTCCGTCCCCTTCATTTACAATATAGGAAAGCCCGATATCATCCAGCGCACTCCTAAGAGCATCCGTCGCCATATTCCAATCCTTGTCGCTTCCCATGCTGTCCTCAGGGCGTGTGGAAAGCTCGACATGGTATTTGAAACCAAAAAGGCTGTACACTTCATCAATAAGTTTTACGACACCCTTAATCTCGTCTTTGATCTGTTCCGGTGTCATGAAGATGTGCGCATCGTCCTGCGTGAAGCAGCGTACTCTCATCAAACCGTGAAGCTGGCCGGATTTCTCATGGCGATGTACAAGTCCGAGCTCGCCCATTCGAAGCGGAAGATCGCGGTAAGAGCGGGGTTCTGATTCATACACAAGGATTCCGCCCGGACAGTTCATTGGCTTAATGGCAAAATCTTCCTCATCGATCACCGTTGTATACATATTTTCCTTATAATGATCCCAATGACCGGATGTCTCCCACAGATGGCGGCTTAGCATGATCGGTGTATTGATCTCCACGTAGCCTGCCCTCCTGTGGATCTCTCTCCAGTAGTCGAGAAGCGTATTTTTAAGTACCATTCCGTTTGGCAGGAAAAAGGGGAAGCCCGGACCTTCCTCACGCATCATAAACAGTCCCAGTTCTTTGCCCAGTTTTCTGTGATCACGCTTTTTTGCCTCCTCGATCATGGTCAGATACTCTTCTAACTCCGCTTTCTTCGGGAACGCAGTTCCATAGATCCTTTGGAGCATCTTGTTGTGCTCGTCTCCCCTCCAGTAAGCTCCTGCAAGGCTTGTCAGCTTGAACGCCTTCACCAGTTTTGTAGACATCAGATGCGGGCCCGCGCACAGGTCTGTAAACTCTCCCTGAGAATAGAAACTGATCGTCTCATCCTCTGGCAGATCCTGTATCAACTCTACCTTGTAGTCCTCGTTTTTCTCCTTAAAGTACTCAATGGCCTCGTTTCTCGGCATTGTGTACTGTCTGATCTCAAGGTTCTCTTTTACAATCTTTTTCATCTCCGCTTCGATCTTTTCCAGATCATCCGCAGTAAACGGAATTTCTCTGTCTACATCATAATAAAATCCGTCTGCGACGGACGGTCCGATCGCAAGCTTTGTCTCTGGGTACAGCCTCTTAACCGCCTGCGCCATAATATGGGACGCAGTGTGACGGAAAGCGCCTTTTCCCTTGTCATCGTTAAACGTCAGAATGTTCAGTTCACAATCATGATCTACAACCGTTCTCAAATCGACAATCTCACCGTCAATCTCGCCCGCTGTCGCCACTCTTGCCAGTCCTTCGCTAATATCTGAAGCAATATCATACACTCTCATCGGCTGTCTGTACTCTTTGCTTGATCCGTCTTTTAAAGTGATCTTCATCTTTTTACCTTCCTTTCCGTATTTGGAGTTTCCTCTGCCCCGTGCCTTTCATCCTTTCCTTATAGAAACAAAGAAAAGGCATCCCTTATTGGAATGCCTCTTAACTTCTGAAATCTATGTCCGCACGGAAACACTCCATGCGGGGACGGAGTGTTCTCTCCGCGGTTCCACCCCGCTTGTTTTCCATGGAAAACCTTCTTCATTCATGTGATGATAACGGAATCACCGTGCCATATTAAGGCCGCTCCGAGGTGGTATTCAGTCAGCCGGAACATCAAAGCCCTCACACCAAACAGGCTTCTCTCTGAGATGGCCGGACAGCCTACTGTCCTCTTCAACGCTTTTACAACGGTTATTCTACATCATAAACACAGAATATGTCAACCCCCCATAGCTTTTACCATTCTCGAGATTCCTATTTCTCTTATGCGCTCTTATTCTTGCTTTTTACTCATAGCGCACCATCTCGCGTTTCAACCTCTGCATGATTTTCTTCTCAAGCCTTGAAATATAAGACTGGGAAATCCCCAACAGATCCGCCACCTCCTTCTGCGTTTTCTCCCGTCCATCAGGATTATCCAGTCCGAAGCGCATCCGCACAATCAGCTTTTCTCTGCTGTTCAACTTATTAAGTGCCCGGATGAGAAGCTTCCTCTCCGCTTCGTTTTCCAGATCACGATATATTGTATCCTCCTCCGTACCGAGAATATCCGAAAGGAGCAGTTCGTTGCCGTCCCAGTCCACATTGAGGGGTTCGTCGATAGATACCTCCATCTTAGTCTTGCTGTTCCTGCGCAGATACATTAGGATCTCATTTTCAATACACCTTGAAGCATATGTAGCAAGCTTGATCTTTTTTGTAGGATTGAATGTATTGATCGCTTTGATTAGTCCGATCGTCCCGATAGAAATGAGATCTTCCACCCCAACACCCGTATTGTCAAATTTTTTCGCGATATAGACCACAAGGCGGAGATTGTGCTCAATCAATACTTTCTTTGCATCCTCGTCATACTCTGTCCCAAGCCGCTGTATCATCTCGGTCTCTGCCGCCCTCTCCAATGGCGGAGGCAGCACTTCTGCCCCCCCTATGTAATGAATTTCTTTCCCGCTCCCAAACAGCAGGTTTTTGATATCAGGTACAACCCGCAGTTTAAACTGGTGCGGAACAGCTACTTTTACGACCATTATGTCTCCTCCTCTATTTATTTTCCGCTAAATGTCGGGTGTGTCCCCATACCATGCGGATATTTTCTGTCTATTCCGGCAGATGTTTCAACTTTAGTCACAAAATATCCCCGGATTCAGGATGATCTCATATTCTTTTCCCACAGATACTGGTTCTTCTGACACACCGATCACAGGCTCTGATATCCACCGGTCCACATCAGTGTGCACGCACATTTTCCGAATGCGGAATACTTTCATGACCCGCTCTCCTCCCACGGACTGGTAAGGAATCATGTGAAAACCTTTTTCGTTCTCCACTCGGTCTGTAATCCTGCTAAGAAGCTCTGGATCTATCACATTGACGGGGACATCCGTAACGTAATCCCTCAGTCTGTTTCCCGTATCCCAGAGCGCGTTTGCCGTCATCTCTCCTCGCTCTGTGTAGAGCGTCACGCGGATAATATCCCCCTGTCTCCCGACAAGATATGCCATGATTTTCCACAGTTTTATCAGAAGGAAATACGCCCCGAAACCCACACAATAAAAAAGACTGATATACCGCATATAGGGCCGAAAAAGCATCATAATCCCGCCCATGATAACCGAGACCGCGTACAGCAGGACATATGCTCTTACAAACTGCGCGACACATCTGATTCCCAATCCAAAAAAGATCATCACACTATTTATGACCAGATGGAAAAGAAGAAGCTTCATGATTCTTGGAAGCGGGATGGCTATCACCACACAAGTGAAAAAGCTTCCCACTGCCCCACACAGAAAAAGGCGCCCCCGCGGCGTGCCGCATTTCAGAATGTGATCAAGAGCCAGAAGAAGCAGGCTGTCCATCATGAGATTCTCTAGAAAAAATAAATCTATGTACAACTCATGGTACATACCACACCTTCTCTCTAAGATCGATCCGGGTCTTATTATATAGCCTGTATAGAATGAAAATTTGTCAGATGATGACGCCTGTCGGGAAATATCTTTCGACAGAAATGTCTGATAATAGATTGAAAGATATCTTTATTATACAAATGAAGCGGAAGCTATCTGAAACTGCATGTTCCAGCAAATATATGATATCCGCAAAACTATTTGACACTTTTCTATTGATAAAAAAACTCTGTGCGAAATAATTTCACACAGAGTTTCATATTATACTTTATTGTATTAAGGCTTGTCCTATTTCTTAAAGAAATCCGGAATCTTGATGGACTGCTCTTTCACATTACTGGACGGAGTCCTCGGCTGCAGTGTCGGCATCGTACCTCCCTGCGTTCTTGCGCCTGTACGGTTCTCATTGTCAAGACGGCTTCTCACCGGAGAATCTCCTGACGGAAGAATAGAACCGACTTTCTGCTGTCCTTCAAGTCTTGCTTTTAACTTGGATGCGCTTCCGCCTACATTATGTAAGCCAGTAGCAATAACTGTGATCGTACACTCGTCGGACTTAGAATCGTCATACATCGCACCAAAGATAATGCTTGCTCCCTCACCTGCTAGTTCCTGAACATAATCAGCCGCATCGGACGCATCCATAAGAGTGATATCTCCTGATACATTGACAATGACATTTGACGCGCCCTGAATGGTCGTCTCAAGCAGCGGGCTTGCAACCGCCTCTTTGACAGCCTCAAGAGCCTTGTCATCGCCGCGCCCTGAACCGATACCAATATGAGCGATACCCTTGTCCTTCATAACAGTCTGGATATCAGCAAAGTCAAGGTTGATCAGTGACGGAACATTGATCAGGTCTGTGATACCCTGAATACCCTGCTGTAAGACCTCGTCCGCTTTCTTAAGCGCTTCCGGCATTGTTGTTCTTCTGTCAACAACCTCAAGAAGCTTATCGTTCGGAATGACGATAATCGTATCCACGTTCTCTTTTAATTTATCAATTCCTGAAAGAGCGTTTTGCATTCTCGTTTTGGACTCGAAACGGAACGGTTTTGTAACAACACCTACTGTCAAAGCCCCTTGCTCTTTTGCAATGCGGGCAATAACCGGAGCTGCTCCTGTACCTGTTCCGCCTCCCATACCGCAGGTGACGAACACCATGTCCGCGCCCTTTAATGCTGCTGAGATCTCTTCTGAACTTTCCTCTGCCGCTTTCTCTCCCACCTCAGGCTGCGCTCCCGCGCCAAGTCCCTTCGTGAGCTTTTCACCGATCTGCATCAGAGTCGGCGCCTTGCAAAGCTGCAGTGCCTGCTTGTCTGTATTCACTGCGATAAATTCCACGCCCGCGATCTGCTCGTCGATCATACGGTTCACGGCATTGTTTCCGCCTCCGCCCACACCGACAACGATTATTCTTGCGGCCGCTTCTGATTCGTTGGTCTTAATTTCTAACAAGAGTATTTCCTCCTTTGTCATCTTATTAATTTCTTATACATCCCTTTATTGAACGATAGAATCCAATAAGTATATAATAAAGTCTTTTCTGCAAATAATCAATAGATTTTTCTCATTTTTCTGATATTTTTATACTATTTAGCCATGCACAGTCAGAACGGAAATGCTGAGCAAGCTTGCTTGCGTCAGTCAGTTCCGGACTGACTGTATTTGGCGCTTAGCCAAAGCGAGAAGCCGCCTGCAGCGTCGAGCTTGCATGGCACATGCTCGCATGCTTGCGCGAGTGGTTATACATGGGGTGAGCGCCTGCTAATGAGTAAAACAGTGGCGTATGTCACAATTAGCACACCAGTGCGGTTTTACGAATCGCACGGCTGAACTGTATCTGTCACCATCCAAGCTATCCGGCGGGAACAAATCGGATATTGTCCGAATCCGCATTATAATTCTCCAGATGGAGCGTTCCCGCCGTCTCAGGATACAGCTCTGCCAGTTTCTCAAGTATGGGCGGAATCTGCTGAAGTTTTACCTCGTAGTCTCTGTCCCCAAGCAGCACTTCCACGATCCCAAAATAGATCTGCACGCTTCCATCCGTACAGGATATTCGATCCGGCGCAAGACTGTATTTTTTCAAGTTCTTAGAAACTTCCACGATTTTATCAAAGATACTATCGTCCTCCACTGGAAGTTTCTCCCCTACTTTCACTTTTCCTGCATCAAATGCCAGTCCTTCAATATAAGGCGTTCCCTCCAGTATCTTCTGGGTTCTCAGCGCCACCGTGCCATTCCGGTCAAAAAACAGATAGCCGTCGTCATAATCCACATATCCTGCCATCTCTTTTTCTTTGACTGTCACACGGACTGTCCATGGATTTTTAAGGGAGATATGCATACTTTCCATACCGGAAGGAAGATCCGCATCCGTCAAATTATATTTTGCCAATATATATAAGGTATTTACGGAGAACCCGTCCCTCTTTATCCAAGAAGTGATCGTATTTTCACCGTAGTAAGAATTCCCTTCCACCTCGAAAGTTTTCGTGCGAAAGAGAAACACAACCGCAGCTGCCAGTACAATAAGAGCCGCAATAATCAACAGGACAACACGCCACACCCGTCTCTTTTTATTCTTCTTTTGTTTCTTAGATTTCAATCTACTCCTCCTCAGATCTGCTGATGCCTGCTTTCACTTGTACTATTCTACCAGACTTGATACATTGAGCACAAGCCCCATTTCCAGCAGAAGAAACATGACAGACGTTCCCCCGTAACTGATAAACGGCAGGGTAATTCCCGTGTTAGGGATAGAATTGGTCACCACTGCGATATTTAAAATCACCTGTATCATCATGTGTGCCATGGCTCCCGCGGAGATGAGCGCGCCGAGAAGATCCGGGGCCTTTGTCGCCGTGACAAAAAACCTCCATATAAGAATCAGGAACAGGATAATAATGATTCCCGCGCCCACCAACCCTAATTCCTCACAGATGATAGAAAAGATCATGTCATTCTGTGCTTCCGGGAGGAACCCTAGTTTTTGCACACTGTTTCCCAGACCTCTCCCGAAAAGCCCTCCGCTTCCAATGGCATAGAGCCCCTGAAGGGTCTGATACCCCTTCTCATAGTTTTCCGGATGCTGCCAGATTGCGATACGCTCCAGACGATAGCTCTCCATTGCCAGAAATATCGCCATAAACGCTGCACCCACACTCCCCATCCAGATAAAGTGAGAATATTTTGGGCTGGCCGTGAAGATCAATACCACCGCAATCCCAAGAATGATAATGGCCGTACTTAAGTTGCTCGCTCCCACTAATCCGACGATAGGGAGTACAGGCAGCAGCATCAATATCAGCGTGCGCGCTTTATCCATTCTATGGACATTTTTACTCACAAGACATGCAAGGAACAAAATTACCGCCACCTTGGCAAATTCAGATGGCTGAAAAGAAACCGGGCCTAAAGACAACCATCTTTTAGACCCGTTATATTCATCGCCAAAAAGCATGACCGCGACAGAAAGGGCGATTGCCGCCAGATATCCGGGCAGGGCAAACGGCACCCATCTATGATAATCGATCTTCGAGATGACGGCCATGCCAATAAGACCCAGAACCGTAGCAAATCCCTGTTTTTTTAAATAATACAGAGGATCATGGAACTTGACCCTGCCGTTGTAAGCGCTGGTGCTGTAAAGCAGTACAAGGCCAATCGCGGCTAGGATCAGAATGACCGCAAGCATTGTCTCGTCATACCGTCTCTTCTTCTTGGAACGCTCCAATAAACTCCACTCCCTACAGCTGTTTTACAAGTTCTTTGAATTTATCTCCGCGTTCTTCATAATTTTTAAACATTCCCCAGCTCGCACACGCAGGCGACAAAAGTACCGCGTCCCCGGGCTGCGCATATTCCACACATTTTTTAAAAGCTTCCTCAAAGGAATCTGTCATCACAATATCCGTAAAACCGTTCTTTCTTGCACACTCAGCGATCTTCTCCTTTGTGGCGCCCAAAAGAACAAACTTCTTCACCTTACCGTCAAAAGCGTTAATCCACTCATCATAGGAAGAATCCTTGTCATATCCTCCACCGATCAGGACAGTGGGGCGGTCCATTGCGCGTATCCCCCTGATGGCAGCGTCCGGGTTCGTACCTTTGGAATCGTTATAAAATGCTACCCCGTTCTTCTCTGCCACAAATTCAATCCGATGTTCTACTCCCGTGAACTCTTTTAACGTCTTCCGCACGATATCCATAGGTGTGCCATAGGCGTATGCCATCGCCACTGCCGCCATCGCATTCTCATAATTGTGGGTGCCAAGTATCTGAAGCTCGCTTACGTCACAGACTGGAATCTTCTCTCCTCTGTCATATACAATGGTGGTTCCATCCAGATATACGCCCTGATTAAGTTTACGCTGACTACTGAAATATAGAACTTCGGCCGAAGTCTTTTCCTCAAACTTTCTGAGCACTTCATCCTCATAGTTGAGCACGCAGACTTCCCCCTGCATCTGATTTTCCGCAATCCGTTCTTTCGCCTCTATGTACGCTTCCATCGTATGGTGGCGGTTCAGATGATCCGGCGTGATATTCAGAATAGCGCTCACCTTGGGCCGGAAAGTATGTACGGTCTCAAGCTGAAAGCTGCTCATCTCCGCCACAATCACAGAATCTCCCCGCGTATCTTGAACAATACTGGTATACGGGTTTCCAATATTTCCTACAACGAATACACTATCCTTGTAATTTTTCATGATCTGCCCGAGAAGCGCTGTAGTCGTTGTCTTGCCATTCGTCCCAGTGATTGCGAGAACATCTCCTTTTCCGGATACATAAGCAAGCTCGATCTCTCCCCATACCGGAATCTTTTTTTCCCTCATCTGATCTATAATAGGGAGATCTGTGGGAACGCCCGGGCTGATGACAGTCAGTGAGATCTCATCTAATATTTTCTCCGGGAACGCTCCGAGCACAACCGAAAGTCTGTCCGCTAAACCTGTGCCGGCATCTTTTATAATCTTCTCCGAAATGTCCTTTTTATCCAGCTTCTCATTCCCATCATACAGAATCACCTGTGCCCCTTCATGAAGAAGAAGCCGGCTAGCAGACTCCCCACTAATTCCGGAACCGAATACGAGTATCTTTTTCCCTGTCATATCCATTGTATTATACCCCCATTAAAGCGATCAGACTGAGAATTGCCGTGATGATGGAGAACACCGCCACCACCCGTGTCTCCGACCAGCCGCACAGTTCAAAATGGTGATGGATAGGCGCCATCTTAAAAATACGCTTTCCGCCTGTTTTCTTAAAATATGTGACCTGTATCATGACGGATGCCACCTCCACCAGATAGATGAAGCCAACAATGATAATAAACAAGGGCATCTGGAGCATATAAGCTGTGCCCGCAACAAAACCACCCAGAGCCAAAGAACCTGTATCCCCCATGAATACACTGGCCGGATATACGTTGAAGAGTAAAAATCCAAGCAGGGCGCCCACTACCGCGCATGTGATCGGCTCCACGCCGCTCTTTGTTCCGATCGCCACTACTGTGAAAAAGGTCGCTACCAGAACAGTTACACTAGATGCAAGTCCGTCCAGCCCATCGGTAAAATTCGTCCCATTAACCGTCCCAATCACCGCGAAAAACAACACCGGGACAGCAAGCCACCCGATATCCCAGTAATATCCGCCAGAGAACGGCACAAGCATGGTCAGCGGAATATCCGCCACTCTCACAAGATAGAATGCAAAGATTGCTGTTACCACAATCTGAAGCGCCATCTTCTGCATAGGCATCAAACCGTCGGACCGCTTAAGCACTACCTTCAGATAATCATCCAGAAATCCAATCAGCCCAAAGGCCACTGTAAGAAACAGCACCGGGATGATATTCGGATAGTCTTTTATATAGAAGAGTGTCGTCACGATCACCGCAATGAGAATGATGATGCCGCCCATAGTCGGCGTTCCCGCCTTCTTCAAATGAGACTGCACCCCATCCTCACGCTCGGTCTGTTTCATCTTCAACTTCCGCAAAAAAGGAATGACGACCGGCCCCAATATCAGGCTTATGGCAAACGCGATCAACACCGGGATCACTACATGACTACTCATAAATTCACCTCTTCATCTCTTTCGTTTCATACTGAACATCCTGTTTAGTATAAACCATCCCCTATTTTTTTTCAATCCCGAGATACGGGAGCACATTGTCATAAATGTTTCTGAGCACCGGAGCCGCAATTGTCCCTCCATAGTACACGCCTTGTGGGTCATGGATGATGACCATACCTATGATCTGCGGGTCATCGGTCGGCGCAAACGCCAGAAAGGAAGAGATATACTTGTTTGCGCTCCTTGGCAGAGTCTGGGATGTCGCTGTCTTTCCCCCGATAGAATACCCCTCGATATACCCATTCTTTCCAGACCCTTCCTCCACTACACTTTCAAGGAGCATCTGCATGGTCTCTGATGTCTCCTCAGAGACGATCCCTTTCTTTTCCCTATACTCAAACTCCTCCACCACTTCTCCGTCACTGTCTATCACCGCTGTCGCTAGATGTGGGGTAACTCTCCTTCCGCCGTTTACAATAGAACTGACCGTCACTGCCATCTGAATAGGAGTAACCTGAAAAGACTGCCCGAATGTCATCGTCGCCAGCTCAACGGTTCCGATATCTTCCTTTTTGTGCATGATCGTCCCCGCCTCCCCTGGTAAATCGATATTGGTCAAGCTGAGCAGCCCGAATTTTTCAAAATACTCATAGAACCTGTCAGATCCAAGACGCAGGCCGATGTCCATGAACACAGGGTTACAGGAATTCTGGATCCCTTGAACAAAGGTTTCCTGCCCATGGCCTCCCACCTTGTGACATCGGATTCTGCGGTCCTCCACAATCCGGTATCCCGGACAATAAAACGTATCTTCAAGAGAAACAACACCTTCTTCAAGACAAGCAGAGGAAGTAATAATCTTAAAAATCGATCCCGGTTCGTATGTATCATTAATACAGCGGTTTCTCCACATCTGGTTCAGCGCATCTTGAAGCTCTTCGTCTGTCAGAGAGTTCTCATCCACCCCGGTATTTAACTCATAAGGTTCATTTAAGTTGAACTCCGGCACATTTACCATGGCATAGATCTCCCCGTTCTGTGGATTCATAAGCAGGATAGAGACCGCTTCTGCCTGCTTCTCCTCCATCACTTTCAAAGCCGCCTGCTCACAGTAAGACTGAATATTATAATCCAGACTTACTTGAAGGGTATCCCCCGCCACTGGCTCGATCCGATCCTCCGCCACTCCTTCCAATTCAATGCCTCTTGCATCTGTCACGGTGAGGATGGTGCCGTTCGTTCCCTTTAAATATTCCTCATACTTCACCTCAAGACCGATAATCCCCTGATTGTCCCCTCCTGTAAATCCAAGCACGCGGGATGCCAATTCGTCATACGGGTAATATCTTTTAAAATCCTCATCTACCTTTACGCCCGCAAGATCATAGTTCCGAATTCTGTCTCCCGTCTCCTTGTCAACATTTGTCTTGATCTTCTCCATAGAGGAAACTTTTTCCACCCGCTTTCTCACTGTTTCCTCATCCAGTTCTAACTCCTTGCAAAGCACACGGATCACCTGTTCTGGATCTTCAATCTGGCTGTGGATTACTGAGATCGTACACACTGTCCGGTTAGTGGCAAGCACAACGCCGTTGCGGTCGACAATCTCACCTCTGGCCGCCTTGATCTCCCGCTCCCGCTCATGAAGATCCTGCGCAAGCTCCTGATAGTATTCTGCGTCGAATATCATTAGATATACCAGCCTTCCGATCAAACCTGTAAGAATGGCTGTGGCGCACAAAAAAACGACCATGATCTTCTTTTTGTTATATGTCTTGTTTTTCATTAAAAACCCCTGATGAAGATGTTGTTACAACATATTACATCTTCATCAGGGTTATTCACATTTCTACAGCTGTGCGTATTCCAGCTATTCTGCCGTCTCGCCGGACGCCCAGTCATCCAGATCCGGATCATAACTGTCGTCTATATACCAGCCGTCTGCGTTGTCGTAAGTATCCTCGTAATTTTCATCAAAATCCGTATACTCAGTATCCCCAAAGTCCGTCCCTTCAGCCTGAGCCTGAGCCTGAGCTTCACTCTCCGCGATTGTAGTGATTCCCAGATAGGGGAATGCCTCCCCCATGATCTTCTTACTTAGAGAGAGCACAAGTGAACTGTCGTCCTGCGCGCCCACGTTTGCCTCATCGATCACCACATAGATCACGATCTCCGGATTGTCCTGCGGAGCGTATCCGATGAAAGAAAGAAGATAATTTCCAGCACTTCGCGGCAATTTCTGGGCAGTTCCCGTCTTTGCTCCGATATCATATCCCTCTACCTGAGCTCTCTTCCCTGTTCCATAGTCCATGGTTGCTTTCAGATAAGTCTTGAGTGCTTCCGACGTCTCTGTGGATATAGTCTTTCTTAAAAGAACTGGATCCTTTGTTTCAATTACGCTTCCATTCTCATCCCGGATCTGTTTTACCACATGAGGTTCGTAATAATATCCTCCGTTGATAAGAGAAGAAAACGCCGACACAAGCTGTGTCATCGTAACATTAAAGTTCTGTCCGAAAGAGTTTGTCGCAAGATCCAGTTCCGTCATGTCCTGCGCACTGTATAAGAGGGCTGATGTAGTTGCTTCCCCCGGAAGGTCAATGCCTGTATATTCACCAAATCCAAAAATATGCTGATACCGGGAAAAATCGTCTGCGCCAATAACCTCAGACATATCCATAAGAGCTACATTACAAGAGTTTGCAATCGCGTCCTGTATGGTCTGCGTACCGTGTCCGGACTTGTAATGGCATGAAACTGGCACGCCAAGCACAGTCTTCTGGCCGCCGCAGTAATAAGTTTCACTGCCATTGAGCACTCCAGTCTCAAGCCCCGCCGCCACAGTAAACGGTTTTGCCGTGGATCCCGGCTCAAAAGCGTCACTAACACAAAAATTGCGCCAGAGATCGTTCATCGCCGTAAGCTGGTCCTCCTCGGACATGGCGTTCCATTCTTCCTCACTATAAAGGATGGACAAATCCCGGGGATTATTGAGGTCAAAATTCGGGTAAGACGCTTCCGCCAGTATCTCTCCTGTATTCGGATTCATGATGACAACTGCCGTATTCTTACTTCCCGGGCTGTTTTCATCCGAGTGCTCTTGGTTAAATTCCAAAATCGCCCTCTCCACAATATTCTGTAAAGTCACATCGATGGTAGACACGACCGTATTGCCATCTTTCGCCGGTTTCACCGTACGTTCAACTGAAGATTCCGTGTCAAAATATCCGTATTCTCTGCCGTCTGTTCCATTCAGCACATCATTGTAAGCATTTTCAATACCGATGGCACCCTTGTTTCCCTCGTAAGTAAAGCCGATCACATCACTTGCCATACTGCCGTAAGGATATGTCCTCGTATAGTCATCCTCCAGCCAAACGCCTTTGACGTTCGGATAGTTCTCATTGTCCTCATCGATGGCTTTGAACTTCTGCGCCGTGGCATAATCAATATCCTGAGCCAGTATCTTATATCTGCTCTCTGGCGAATTCTCCACAAGATCGTCCACAACACTTTCCTCAATGCCAAAGCATTCTTTTAACACCTCTTTTGTAGGCTCGATATATTCTTCTTTATCTGTCATCACGGCAACATCAAGGATCACATTGTATACACGTTCGCTTGTCGCCATTTTCGTCCCGTTGCGGTCCACAATATCCCCCCTCTTGAACGCGATGACTCGGCTGTCATAGTTCTGCTGATCAAGAACTACTTTTGTGTACTTGTTTCCTTTTGTGACATTGATGTAAGTAATTCTTCCTATAAGAACAACAAAAGCCAGTATCACTGCCATAAATAGCATTACCAGCTTCCGTTGCATTCTGAGCGGGAATCTCTTTGTAAGAAATTCAAACCTGCTCTTTTTTCTCTTTCTTTCTGCCATATCATACTTTCCTTATTCTGATGCGTTACTCGATCTTGCCAGTACTCCGCTCTCCGGGATGTCACTGTACTGCTTTACATAGTCTCCAGCCGGGCTTTCGTATTCGATGACTGTTCCCTGAGAAGCATATACCATGCCCATCTCGTTCATCGCCTTGTCTCGCACTGTCTCGAGATTCACGGAATCAGCAGCCGAATTATAAAGTGTGTCGTTGGCCTCTGTCAGATCCGCGAGCTGTTCCTGCATTGCCGTCACATGCTCCGATCGGCTCATCACGTCAGACTGCAAGCTTAAGTACAGCATGCAGATCAGCACCGCGCAGACTGCCGCGGCCGCAAGAAACACTGCATACGCAGGGCTGATACTCATAGCGCGGTTACGGTTTTTTACTACCTGACTGCTTGTCCGCTTCGGCTGCTGCGGACGAGCTTTTGGCACTCTCTGAGGAATAGGTTCCGCCTGACGCACGGCATTTCCGTACACATAGAACTCACCGTAGCCTCTTCCCTTAAGCTGCGATGTTCTGTAGTCTCTTGCACTGCGCCTTGCCGCCATAACGAATACCCCTTTCCTAATGTTGTCTCCTGCCGGGATCTCCCCTTCCCGACGGGAAAATATTTTAACTACTCCCTAAAAGTTACGCCCGTTCAAATATTCTCAGTTTCGCGCTCTTTGAACGGCTGTTGGACTCCATCTCTTCCTTAGACGGAAGGATTGGTTTCCTTGTGACCACTCTTCCTTTTGATGTCTTCCCACAGACACATACCGGAAAGTGGCTCGGACAGATACATGGATTTTCATTCTTTCGAAATGAACTTTTCACAATTCTGTCCTCCAGCGAATGAAAAGTGATAATACAGATCCGTCCACCCGGATTCAGCATATTAATCATGTCGTCCAGCGAATCCCTTAGCACATCCAATTCATGGTTCAGCTCGATCCTGATCGCCTGAAATGTCCTTTTCGACGGATGTCCCGAAGTCTTCTGGATTTTCATCGGTATAGCGCGGCGTATGATTTCATTCAGCTGTCCTGTTGTCTCGACCGGCCCTTTCTCCCTCTCCGCAACGATATGTTTCGCAATATTCTTCGCGAACTTATCTTCCCCATAGTCACGGATCACTCGGTAAAGTTCCGCCTCGCTGTAACTGTTGACAATATCTCTGGCTGTCATCTTCTGCCTCTGGTCCATTCTCATGTCCAGCGGCGCATCCATCCGGTATGAGAATCCCCTCTTAGCCGTATCAAGCTGATAAGATGACACTCCCAAGTCGATGACGATTCCATCCACCTTGCCAACGCCTATATTCTGGAGCTGTGGCCTCATATCACGGTAATTGCTCCGTATTATCGTGACCTTCTCCCCGAAGCCTGCCAGACGCTTCCCCGCCGCCTCAATGGCGTCTGCGTCTTGGTCTATTCCTATAAATCTCCCCTTGTCATTTAACCGGTTGCAAACTTCAAAAGCATGTCCGCCGCCTCCCAATGTAGCATCAACGTAAATGCCGTCCGGTCTGACGTTAAGCCCGTCCACTGTCTCATGCAGAAGAACGGATACATGTCCGAATGCCATGATCTCCTCCTTATTAGATTCTGATCCCTATGGATTCCATACGCTCGGCAATCGCATCCAAGTCTTCTTCGCTTACTTGGCTGCGCTCCTCCCACAGCGCTTTATCCCAGATCTCGACGCGGTCCTGAACTCCCACCAAGACTACGTCCTTCTCCAGATTTGCCGCCTTGCGAAGCGACGGCGGGACAAGAACTCTCCCCTGCTTGTCAAAGCTGCCCTCCGAAGCGCTTCCGAAGAAATAACGTTTAAAGATTCTGGCATCCTTGTTCATACGTGGCAAAGTTTCAAGCTCAGCGACGAATTTCCCCCATTCGTCCTGTGAGTAAACAAAGAGGCAGCCTTCCAGTCCGTTACAGATAACGAAACTGTCACCAAGATCATCCCGGAGTTTTGCCGGGATAATAAGTCTTCCCTTTTCATCAATGCTATGGTTGAACTCGCCTAATAACATCCGGAATCCTTTCTCTTAATGTGAGCCTCCACATTGCTCCCCACTTTGTACCACTTGACACCACTTTGTACCACTTGACACCATTCTAAACCACCTCACCCCCTTTTTCAAGCCCTTTTTTGATATTTTCCTTATGGTCCATTCGAAAAATCGCAATAAAAACAGCCTATTTCAGGGCAAAAAAAGAACATGTAGGATGGCGGACGAGCTCCGCACCCTACATGTTGTGTTTTTCTATTTTTCACAAACAATTGTGAATAATTTTTGTATTTATCAAAATTACTGTATTTTCCTAGAGATTACTGTTTATTCCACATTTGAAGTATCCGCGTAGAGATTATTCAGATACTCAGTAACCGAGTCATAATTCACCTCTGCCACCACTCTCTCTTTCCCGGACTCGTACATATCCCACGCCGAATATCCCAGCCATCCGATAAGAGCCAGAGCCGCCAGAGAAAGAACAGCTTTCCGGGCAAAGTTCATCATCTTCTGCTTGCGCATGATCTGCTTTCTGTTCGCCTTTTCCTTTTTATACCGATCCACCTTTGCCTGACTCATCTCTTCATCTGCTCCTTTCCATGAATGCGCTCTGATAGAAACAGTCTACCACAATCCATATCAAAGCACAACTATTATTCCACCGTCGTTGGCGTACATCGTACTAATACCCGCCGTATCTACGATGAAACTATCCTTTACACGGATCTTATCTCTTATCATCCGTTCCACTTCTTTCGCCCTCTCCGGACAGTTGCAATGGGCAATGGCAAGGATCTTATTCCCTGTATCTTTTGCATCTTCCACAATCTGCTCCACCATCTTGGCAAGCGCTCGCTTAATCCCTCTTGCCTGCCCAAGCTGACAGATTGTCCCCTGCGGGGTGGAACCCATAACAGGCTTGATGTTAAGAGCACTTGCGACTAGGGACTTAATCCCCGTAAGCCGCCCGTTCTTACGGAGGGTATCCAAATTTTCCAACACAAAATACGTATTCTGCCTGTCAATATAATTTTCGACCGTGCTGACCACATCGTCAAAAGGCATCCCCTGATCTTCACACTCTTTAATCTTGCACGCAATCAAAGTTTCACCTACAGACGCGGAACGGGAATTGAACACATAGATCCTCTTTGCCTCTCCGTCATGCTCCTCTATCCAGAGATCCTTTCCAAGCTGCGCACTGTTATAAGAACCACTAAGTTCCGAAGAAAGTGTCACTACGTAGACCCTTTCTTCCTCCCCCGTATACAGTTCCATATATTTCTCAGGAGACGGGCAGGAAGATTTTGGGCACTCTGGGCTTGCCGCCACTTTCCGCAGAAAATCCCCCTGATCAAAGGTATCGTCATCCACGATTATGTCTCCATCCACCTGCATGCTCAGAGGCGCGCTTAAGTAAATCCCACTCTCCTTCATCTTATGCGTCAGCTCTCCACAGCTGTCTACGATAATTTTATAATCCATAGTTTCTCCTCCCGGAACACAGTGTGTATTTCACATTTCTATTATATGTAGTTTTCAATACCGCATATAATATACCATACATTTCTTGTGAAAGAAAGGATTTTCCATGAAATTTTTGTGATATTCTATTCTCCTTCCAGCCTAATACGCCGTGAGATTCCCAGCGCGATCCCCATCTCCGCCATCAGGAACATGACCGCCGTGCCCCCATAACTGATAAAAGGAAGCGTAATACCGGTTGTGGGCAGCATACCTGTGACCACGGCGATATTTAAAACAACTTGAAGAGCAATATGGGCAAAGATGCCCGTCGCAATAAGGGAACCATATAAATCCGGCGCGTTCTTTGCAATGAACATGAGCCTGTACAAAAGAAGCCCGAACAGAACCAATATAATGATCGCCCCGAACACTCCGAGCTCTTCGCAGATCACGACAAGTATCATGTCGTTCTGCGCCTCTGGGATCACACCCAGCTTCTGTGTGCTGTTCCCCAGCCCTTTCCCGAAGAATCCTCCGCTTCCGATAGCATAAAGCCCCTGCATAACCTGAAAACTTCCAGAATCTGCCGTCGCTTCAGGATTCAGCCATGAGATGATCCTGCGCAGACGGAAGTTATCGCTATTTACCGCAGTCACAGACAAGATGAAAATTCCGATAGCGGCCGCTGCAGCGCCCACTCCAATAATGGCAAGAAACGGCTTCGTCTTCGGATGTACGATAAAGATCAAGATACAGGTAATCGCCATAACGATAATGGCAGTACTTAAGTTATCTGTAAGGAATAAAACGCCTCCCGACGCCACAGCGCCAAACGCGAATACCCGAATCATTCCCTCCATCGTGTATGCCTTCCGCCCAAGGCGGCATAATTCGTATGAAATAAAGAGAATGACCGCAATCTTCGTAATCTCCGCCGGCTGTAAAGTCAGGTTGCCCGGCAGACCGATCCACCGTCTCGCACCGTTTAGCTCTATTCCCAGCGGCGTCTTCACAAGCGCCATCATAATCATCGCAAATATATAGATCTCAAACGCGAACGCCCCGTATACATGGTAGTCGATCTTGGATACAATAAACATCACCACAAATCCCGCCGCGCCAATCAGGGCCTGCTTGGAAAAGTAGTACATATCATCTCCCAGATCTGCCTGCGCTTCATAAGCGCTGACGCTGTAGAGCATGACTAGACCAAAACACATCAGGAAGATAATAACCAGCAAAAGATCAAAATCAAAATACTGTTCTCTGGCCGTCCTTTTCCCGCTCCTTGCGATCAGCGCTCCGATCCCGCTCTGCCTCTTTGTTTTTACAGGGTGTGCCGGACGTAAGGTGCGGCTGTCCGGAAGTGGCTTCGGCGCACGTATGACCTGACGTCTTTTATCCAAGGCTCTCTGATATCCGGCGTATCCTGAACGGATGCTCACCGGGCGCATGGGCCTTGTATCAGACAGCGATCTGCTCCTCCCCTGATAACCAGAAGTCTTCAAAGGCTGTGTATCCCCCAGAATGTTCCTTTTCTTTTTTCTGTTCTGTTTTTCCTGTTCCCGCTGTCTGACCGGCCTGACAGTCCTGCTTCTCATATTATCACCTATCTTGTATTCACGGACGGGTGCAGCGGCTTGCCGTGTTCGAAGAATCTGTCATACCACACAAGGAAAATATATACTGTCCAGATCTTACGGCTATCGTCCGTTTTTTCGTTCACATTCTTCCCATCCCGGTGATCGTCCAGCATCTTCATAAGCATGTCCGTATTAAAAAATTTCTTCGCCGCGCCTGAGGCAAACATCGCTCTTACCCTGTTATAATACTTCTCCTCCCTAAGCCATACGCGGATCGGGATCGGGAATCCCAGTTTCTTCTTTTCCGCCGTTTTACTGCGGATATTTCTCTCCGCTGCAGCCCTAAGGGCCACTTTTGTCTTAGGAGCCCTCACTTTATAATCCAGGGGAAGGGTTTCCGCCAGTTTCAGCACTTCTTTGTCAAGGAAAGGAACCCTCACTTCAAGAGAATTTGCCATTCCCATTTTATCCCCTTTCATAAGTATATCATGAACCAGCCAGAGATGCATGTCTACATACTGCATTTTTGTCACAGCATCCTTATCCTGTACCCTGTCGTAAAGAGGACGCGTCACCTTCTGTATCCCCGGCGCACAGCCTTTCTTTAAGATCTTATTTGCTTCACGCTCCGTGAAAATATTCGTCGCATTGGCGAAATAACGTTCCTCCAATGTCTTTCCGTGACGCATGAGGAATCCTCTGCCTTTCATTCCACGCGGCAGACAGTATTCCGCAAACTTCCCAAGGAGACGGCGTATCCCCATAGGAATCTTATTAAATGCCGTGTGCTCCAAAGGTTCGCAATAGATATTGTACCCGCCGAAAAGCTCGTCTGACCCCTCCCCTGAGAGAACAACCTTCACCTTTTTGGACGCCTCCTCACTCAGAAAATACAGGGCGATCGCCGCCGGATCCGCCACGGGCTCATCCATATAATACTGGATATCGGACAGCTTATCCCAATATTCATCCGGAGTGATGACCTTGGCGTCATTCTCCATATTGATGCTGGCCGCAAATTCCTTGGCGTCACCGATCTCGCTGTACTTTCCCTCATCAAATCCCACAGTAAAGGTATGGTCCACCTGCCCTAAATAGGTCAGATAACTGGAATCCACTCCGCTGGACAGGTAGGATGCCACCTCCACATCACTGATCTTGTGCATCTCCACGGATTCCTTCATAACTTTCTCCACATCATCGACAACTTCCTCAAAGGATTTCTCATTATCTCCCGTGAAATGAGGTTCAAAATAGCGGGTAATCTTCATCTCACCATTTTCATATATGAAATAGTGTCCCGGCTGAAGGCAGAACACCCCTTTAAAAAATGTCTCATTTGTCGGCACAAACTGAAAAGAGAGATAGTTCCCCAGCGCATCCTCATTAAAGATCTTGTCAAATTTCGGATGCTCCATAAATGCCTTGATTTCGGAGGCAAACATCAGCGTCCCGTTCATCTGCGCATAGTAAAGCGGTTTGATGCCAAAGATATCCCGTGCTACAAAAAGGCGTTTCTTCTTCGTATCCCAGATAGCAAAAGCATACATTCCGCGGAGCCGTTTAACAAGGCTTTCCCCCCACTGTTCAAAACCGTGGATCAAAGTCTCAGAGTCTGTGCCGGACACAAACGTATGACCTGCCGCCGCAAGTTCCTCCCTGAGTTCCTGATAATTGTAGATTTCCCCGTTAAACACAAGAACCATGCTCTTGTCCTCATTGTAAAGAGGCTGATCCCCCACCGAGGAAAGATCAATGATACTCAGCCGCCGAAACCCCAGCGCCGCATCCTCATCCACATATTTTCCCTCACTGTCCGGCCCTCTGTGGACAATTGTATCCATCATATTTACCAGTACCTGCTCTCTATCTTCTACCTCGCCGACAAAACCCGCGAATCCGCACATATATCCGTCTCCTTTTCTTATCTCTTCAAACGATGTGACGTTGCTTTCCATAATAATAGATAAGGAACCAGTTTCCGGTAAGCCTTTTTACCTGACCTGATCCCTTATTGTAGTATATCACATCTAAAAAAAGTTATCACTTTCATATCTATCGGGGTGACAGGATTCGAACCTGCGACCTCACGGCCCCCAGCCGTGCGCTCTAACCAAACTGAGCCACACCCCGCTGACTTATACATTATATATAATTTGATATGAAATGTAAAGCAGATTTTTTCATCCATGCTTCTTCTGCTTTTTCATCCTTATCTTTCAGTCACTTCCGCACATCTTCTTGCCAGCTCCATAATATAATAGTGAGTTATTACCTAATGAAAGGAGTTGCCTTATGGCAGATTATCAGAATAACATGCGCTCTATACGCCGTCCGGTACGCTCTTCCTTCTCTTCGTCACAGACATGTCCACGCCGGATGGACGGCTGCCCGGACACAAGAGATTTCTTCCCGGACGACATCCCGCTTGCAATGGCTTATGTAAGGTGGCAGAGATGGCAGGATGTTTATGAACCGTGCAAAGCCTTCCAGCACGGAACCATATTCATGGAACTGGATAAACCGTTCCTTGGGAAGGGAGGAAAGTGCAGATGAATCAAATGAATCAGATGAATCGAATGAACCGCAGGGATCAGATGAACCCATTTGACCGGATGAATCTGTCGGACCAAAATTCCCATGAAAAACAGATGAACCGCAGACAGCTCATGGAGCATATCAACCAGGTCAGCTTCGCAGTGGATGATGTCAAACTATATCTGGACACCCATCCCTGCGATCAGGAGGCCCTCGCGTATTTCCATGAAATGAGCCGTCAGCGCAACCGGGCACTCAAAGAATACGCCGCCTCTTACGGACCGCTTACGATTGATACCGCATCAGAATCCTGTTCCGAGCGCTGGAACTGGATTAACGAGCCATGGCCGTGGCAGGAAGGAGGATGCTGATTTATGTGGAATTATGAAAAAAGACTCCAATACCCGGTGAAAATCACCCAGACAAACCCGAAAATCGCCCAAGTCATTATCTCCCAGTTCGGTGGTCCGGACGGAGAGCTGGGCGCTTCCATGCGTTATCTCGCCCAGCGGTACACCATGCCCTACAAGGAAGTGACAGGAACGCTGACAGATATCGGCACAGAAGAACTGGCTCACCTAGAGATGGTATGCGCCATCGTCTACCAGCTCACAAAAGACTTATCCCCCGAGGAGATCGAGCGCTCTGGTTTTGCGCCTTACTACGTGGACCACACTCTCGCGCTCTGGCCCCAAGCGGCCAGCGGAACTCCGTGGAGCGCTACCACTTTCCAGTCAAAGGGCGATCCCATCACAGATCTCCACGAAGATATGGCCGCGGAACAGAAAGCCCGCACAACCTATGACAATATCCTAAGACTGGTCAAAGACCCTGAAGTCGCTGATCCTATCCGATTCTTAAGACAGCGTGAACTTGTCCACTACCAGCGCTTCGGCGAGAGCCTGCGCATCGTTCAGGATCAGCTGGACAGCAAGAACTTCTACGCATTCAACCCGGAATTTGACAAATAAGAAAATATCCGTAACACGCAAATATCCGCAGAACCATGATTGGTTCTGCGGATAAATTATCATGTAAAATTTCTTCCCGCGGCTCCTACTGAAGCGTAACCTCTACGGTCTGCTCCTCAAACTCTCCATTAGACTGCGGTACTTGGATAGTGAGCGTCACTTTTTCTCCTTTGGCATAATACTCAAGCTGTTCTTGAAGCGCGTCCATACTGTCTACAGTGCTGCCGTTGATTGCGGTGATGATACAGCCTTTCGTCATTCCCGCTTTGTCAGCTCCGCCCCCGGCAGTAATCTCAATCACATATACCCCGGACGGCATCTCAATCTGCTGCGAGAAAGCATCGGAAACACTGATTCCAGAAATGCCGATCATGCCCCGGTCAGCTTCATCCACCTTTGTCTTTGTCTCTTGATTCATCAGATTCTGAATCAAATCCGTCACATCACTGATGGGAATTGCGTAACCAATTCCTTCTACACTCGTTCCGACTAATTTCGCAGAATTGATGCCAATAACCTCGCCGTTTATATTGACAAGAGCACCGCCGCTGTTGCCACCGTTGATGGCTGCGTCTGTCTGAATCAGCTTCGCACTGCTTTCCTGTGCCTCGCCCGTCTGTCCTTCTGTCGTAGATACAGACCGGTTCAGCGCACTAATCACGCCTGTTGTTACAGACTGTCCATAGCCAAGAGCATTTCCGATAGCGATGGCCGGCTCGCCGACTTTAAGGCTGGTAGAATCCCCCAGAGTCGCCACGCTGATCGCGCTCATCGTATCCTCAGAGATGGATTCCAAAGGAACCGAAATCACTGCCACATCATAATTCGAATCCATTCCTTTGATGTATGCTTCCACACTGGTCTCATCATCAAAAGTGACAGTCAATGTATCGCTTCCTGATACGACATGGTTGTTCGTCACAATCAGCAGCTCCTCATCGTTCTTTCCAATAATGATGCCCGTTCCAGCTCCTTCGCTTGTTTTCTGATAAGTATCGCCAAACAAGCTTTGAACCTCCTCAACAGACATGCTTGTGATCGATACGATAGACGGCATTACCTTTTCTACTACAGCTGACACATCTGAAGTCACAACGCTGGACGATGTAGAAAGAGCCGTTCCGTTACTGATCTTGTCAGAGGACACTGACGAAGTATCCACGCCATTCTGAAGTCCTAGGAGCCTGCTGCCTATCAGATTTGATGCTAGGAACACTACACTTGAAACAACGCCGAAGAGAACCGCAAATCCAACGATTGCCAAAGTTTTTGGCACACCGTGGCTGGATTTTTTCTCTTTCTTTGGAGGTTTCTGTCCGGCCTGTTCGCCGTTTGATCCTCCTGACTGACTGTCTCCATAGTTATAATTTTCATTTGGATTATAATAATTGTACTGATCTTCCATGAGACCACCTGCTTTCTTTTCTTTTTACGGTCTTATCATATCTCTGCATTGTGACAAAATTGTGTTCAATCCTTTAACAATCATTGAAAAAGAGGCGCCGTATCCCGGAGAAAATACTGATCAGCATTTCTCCATGGCCGGCGTCTCTGTTTTACGTAAATCTGCTTTTAGAGATCTATAAAATTGATGTCGTAATCTTTATCTTTTCCGTCCTCGCCTTCATCATCGTACTCTTCATCATCGTACTCATCGTCTTCATACTCATCATCATATTCGTCGTCATCGTACTTATCGTCTTCATACTCATCGTCGTATTCGTCGTCTTCATACTCATCGTCTTCAAATTCATTGCCGGCGTACTCATCTTTTTGCGATTTCAGATCTTTTTCGGATGATTTTTTAGACACTTTCTCATTTGAATCATCTTCATCGTCGAACGGGATATCATACTCATCATACAAATCATCCAATTCCTGATTACGATGTACTAATTTCACCGCGAATATAATCATCAGTATGAGAAGGAGCAGGCAGATCACAGCCATCGCCGTAACAACTACCATAACATGCTCACTAATAAACTGGCCAAATGCCCCCGGAAGAGCCGCGCCTGAATCAGTGTCTTCCGTACTGGCCGGAGCTTCAAAATACTGATATGTTTCATCCTCAGCGTCATACTGATACAATCCTGCTTCGTTTGTCCGCGTGTTCAAAGCATAGATTACATAGAATCTATTAGATACTGACGGATCGGACCATATCGGAAACTCATAACCCTGAACTGTCAAAGTAGACTGCTCGTAATTGTCCGGAAGTTTCACTGCTTCCACATTATCCAAAGGAATCAGTGATGTGGTATCTGAGATCGTTACCTGAGCAAAAGGAACAAATGTTGCATCATCCTGCTGGAACAAGAAGAAGGTTCCCGCTCCCGAGGCATCGACCAGATATCCAAGGGTGATTCCTGACTCGTTGGCAACGAACTTTCTTTCCTCCCCGTTGAAGGTCATTGTTGTCTCTGAGTATCCTTCCGGGATGTCAGCAGTTGTAAATGCCTCTGAAAAATTATAATCTGTTCCGTTCACGCTGACTGTAATATCTGTCGAGGTTCCCGCAGCCGCTGTTCCTGACGCTTCTACGCTAGTTGACCCGTCATCTGCTGCGGCGATTGAAATCGCCGAAGAACCCTGTTCCAAATTCAGCGTCTCCCCTGAAGAAAGTACTGCAGAACTGCTATTCACAGTAAGAGTAGTATCCGTCTGCTTCAGCGCCCGGAACGTCATTGTACTGCGCAGTTCACTGCTACTCCCTGTACCTGTATACGTGAGGCTTCCGGAACCGTCCGCTGAAAACCCATCACCACTGACAAACTCAAGAGCAGATGTGTCATAATTCATTGTCACACTTACGTCTCCGACTGTACCGCCGTCACTTCTAACAACAAGATCAATGTTTACGTTTTCGCCAACCTTTGTAGACGGGTCCGAAAACATAAGAACGCCGTCTGCCGCAAACGCAAGTATAGAGAACATCGGAACCATAAGGCACACTGCAAGAATCATTCCTGCTAATTTCTTAAATGCTTTCATATAACTACCTCTTCTGTATTTTTAATTTGCCTGTTTTTACAGCCGTCTCTTGTCACAGATAGCTGCCACTGCCTATTATCATACACTTTTCATACAAAAAAGTCCAGAATTATATTATAATATCTGTAAGAGAAACCATTTCGAAAAGCAATTTCATATTACCACAGATAGGAGGTCATACTATGATAAGCGAACATACTCTCATTGCCATGGCAGATGGCAGCATGCGCCCGATCAAAATGGTGCGCGTAGGAAATCAGACAGCTACACGGCACGGCGGGGCGCTCGTATTCGACACATGGAAGTCGGTTGAGGGCAGTTTTATCCGGCTTTCCGTGCAAGGATATAAACTGGAAGTGTCAAAAGACTGTCCCATTCTCGCGGCGGACGGTATGTGGAGACGTGCCGAAACGTTAAAGGAAGGTGACCAAATTTTGACCACGAAATGTGCGTGGTAAGGTGATTTTACAGCCACAGGGTAAGGAGTTTTTTACATGCCGCGGTAAGAACTTTTTTACATCATGCGGTAAGGAGTTTTTTACATGAGTTGGTAAGAAGTTCTTTACACCGTCCGGTAATCACATTTTTACATCCCCTGCGGCGAGTTTTATCACAGGAGGAGTCAGCGGTTCATCCGATTTTGTATACTGTAAGCAGTACACAAGAGAGGAGACCTTTATGCTGACAAAACAAAAATGCAGGAAATACAGGATTTAAAACTACAAGGTTACACAAAAGCTGATATTATCAGGTACTATGAAGCGCAGGGGCGCAAGCCTCCCAGCCGCCCCACGATCAGTAAATATTATGACATGGATGTAATCCCGGATGATCCAGGCGCTAAGCTTGCAAAACCAAAAACATTTGACGCGGAGCCTTTCCGCAGCACGATTATCAGAATCCTTGAGACGAACAGTGGAAAAAGTTTCTGTATGTCATCTGTTTACGATGTCCTGGAAGAAAAATTCATCGAAAACGGAGAGTATGAAAAACTTCCCGGGAACCAGCAGACGCTCCGCAACTATATCCACTATCTTGAGGATTCCGGACAGATCAACAGGGAACCGGAGCATCGTCGTATCTATGATTATGTTTTTGACACTCCGCCCGGAGAACAGATGCTGATCGACTTCGGTGAGGAGGCTCTCTCAAAAACAACGCACATCCATTTCATCTTCCTTTTGCTGCGCTACAGTCGTTTTTTATGCGTTTATGCACAGGATCACAAATATAACTCGGAAGATGCAAACAGCCACTTTCCGCGGCCAGCAGGGCCGCATTTCCCGGCCAGTCAAGGCCATATTAAGCGGTCGGCTTTAGAGATCGGCAGGGCAAGAGGGGCTCCGCCCTGCTGATCAGTATTGATCGTTGT
>DXAK01000043.1 GCA_019117065.1 Candidatus Mediterraneibacter pullicola
TATTATCCTATGCTTACGATTATGATAGGTACAGGGTTAAGGTGTGGAGAGCTGATCGGTCTTACATGGAAAGACGTAGACACGAGAGCAAGACGCTTGAATGTAGACCACCAGCTTATCTATAAGAATTATGGAGACGGCTGTCGCTTCCATATCTCTACTCCAAAGACGGATTCGGGTATTCGTGTGATACCTATGACGCAGGAAGTACAGAAAGCATTTGAAGAGCAGAGAAAAATCAATTTCATGCTGGCAAAAGATAAGTCAGTTGAGGTGGACGGATATTCTGGCTTCGTGTTCACTGCTAAATCTGGCAGACCGCTTATGCCCTATGGTGTAAACAGTGTATTATATAACATTGTGGACGCTTATAACAAAGAGGAAGTCCAGAGGGCAAAGAGAGAACACAGGAAAGCAGAACTGCTTCCAAAGGTTTCTGCTCATGTTATGCGACACACAGCCTGCACAAGAATGGCAGAGTGCCGTATGGACATTAAGGTATTGCAGTACATCATGGGACACGCTCATTTTGATGTGACTATGGAAGTGTATAACCACTTGGGCGACAGGGCAAGGATTGAAAACGAGATAGCAAAGCTGGATAGTATGGCAGTGAACTTCTGACACCAGAAAAGAAAAAATTGGTGTCAAATTGGTGTCAAACCTAAGAAAAATGACAATTTCAAGAGTGGAAAATGCTTGCAAACCATTGATTTTACTGGGTTTGCAAAAAAATATAAAAATTATTAGCACTCACCTCTTGACATGGCTAACAACTATTGCTATATTACTAATAGAACAAGAAATCAATAAATGGCAATAGGAGGGAATAGCCATGAATATCAATAAATTTACGCAAAATTCATTGCAGGCTGTTCAAAACTGCGAGAAGATTGCCGCGGATAACGGCAATCAGGAACTAGCGCAGGAGCACTTGCTCTATGCCCTGCTAGTGCAGGATGACAGCCTTATTTTAAAATTACTTGAGAAAATGAGTATCCAAGGTCAGCTTTTCATCAATCGTGTGGAGCAGGCCATAGGAAAGCGGCCTAAAGTACAGGGTGGACAACCTTATGTCGGACAGGGACTAAACAACGCACTTATCCACGCGGAGGATGAGGCCAAGCAGATGAGCGACGAGTATGTGTCCGTTGAGCATCTGTTTTTATCCTTGTTAAAATATGCTTCTAAAGAGATGAAGGAGATTTTCCGGGAATTCGGCGTCAGCCGTGAAGGGTTTCTCCACGCCCTTTCCACCGTCCGCGGGAACCAGCGGGTGACCAGCGACAATCCGGAGGCTACTTACGATACGCTGAATAAATACGGGCAGGATCTGGTGGAGCGGGCAAGAGATCAGAAACTGGATCCTGTTATTGGTCGTGACGAGGAGATTCGAAATGTAATCCGCATCCTCTCCCGTAAGACGAAAAATAACCCGGTTCTTATCGGCGAACCGGGAGTCGGGAAGACAGCGGTCGTTGAGGGACTTGCACAGAGGATCGTCAGCGGAGATGTGCCGGAGGGCTTGAAAGAAAAGACGATCTTCTCCCTTGACATGGGGGCGCTTGTGGCGGGTGCAAAATACCGCGGCGAGTTTGAGGAACGTCTGAAAGCAGTCCTTGAGGAAGTGAAGAACAGCGACGGAAGGATCATTTTATTTATCGATGAGCTGCATACCATTGTGGGTGCAGGCAAGACCGACGGCGCCATGGATGCGGGCAACATGTTAAAGCCCATGCTGGCGAGGGGCGAACTGCACTGTATCGGCGCGACGACTCTGGATGAGTACCGTCAGTATATTGAGAAAGACGCGGCGCTGGAGCGGCGTTTTCAGCCTGTCATGGTAGATGAGCCGGCCGTGGAGGATGCCATCTCTATTTTGAGAGGTCTAAAAGAAAGATATGAAGTATTTCACGGAGTAAAGATCACGGACAGTGCTCTTGTTGCCGCGGCAACCTTGTCCCACCGTTATATCTCGGACCGGTTCCTTCCGGACAAGGCAATCGATCTGGTGGATGAAGCGTGCGCCCTTATAAAGACGGAGCTGGACTCCATGCCGACAGAACTTGACGAACTGAGGCGGCGTGTGATGCAGCTTGAGATCGAGGAAGAGGCGCTGAAGAAAGAGGAAGACCGCTTAAGCAGGGAACGTCTGGAACATCTTCAGGAAGAGCTTGCGGGATTGAAGGAAGAATATGCAGGCAAGAAGGTGCAGTGGGAGAATGAGAAAACATCTGTGGAACGCGTCCAGAGGATCAGGGAGCAGATCGAGCAAGTCAACAAGGACATCCAGAAGGCGCAGAGAGAATATGATCTGAACAAAGCGGCGGAGCTCCAGTACGGACGTCTGCCACAGCTCCAGAAACAGCTTGAGGATGAGGAGGAGAAGGTGAAGGCAAAAGACCTGTCTCTTGTTCATGAGGCTGTGACGGACGAGGAGATCGCCCGCATTGTGTCCCGCTGGACAGGAATTCCGGTGGCAAAGCTAAATGAGAGCGAGAGGAACAAGACGCTTCATCTTGCCGACGAATTGCACAAAAGAGTGGTTGGACAGGACGAGGGAGTTGAGCTTGTGACCGAGGCGATCATCCGCTCCAAAGCGGGGATCAAGGATCCGTCAAAACCAATCGGTTCTTTCCTGTTCTTAGGGCCGACAGGCGTTGGAAAAACAGAGCTTGCTAAGGCGCTTGCCCAAAACCTGTTTGACGATGAGAATAATATGGTCCGCATCGATATGAGCGAGTATATGGAGAAATATTCCGTCTCACGGCTCATCGGAGCGCCTCCGGGATACGTGGGGTACGATGAGGGCGGACAGCTCACCGAGGCAGTCAGAAGAAAACCGTATTCGGTCGTGTTGTTTGATGAGATCGAGAAGGCGCACCCAGATGTGTTCAATGTACTTCTTCAGGTATTGGACGACGGGCGGATCACAGACTCGCAGGGACGCACTGTGGATTTTAAGAACACCATCCTAATTATGACGTCTAACATCGGCGCAAGTTACCTTTTGGAAGGAATCCGGGATGATGGTTCCATCGATGAGAAATGCCAGGAAATGACCATGAATGACTTGCGGGCACATTTCAGGCCAGAGTTCTTAAACAGGCTTGATGAAATAATCATGTTTAAACCATTGACGAAACAGAATATCCGTGCAATTATTGATTTATTGGCAGAGGATGTGAATATCCGGCTTGAGGAGAAAGAACTCCGGATTGAGCTGACTGAGGCGGCTAAAGATTTTGTCGTGGACGGAGGGTATGACCCGATGTACGGCGCAAGGCCGCTGAAACGTTATCTGCAGAAAAATGTAGAGACGCTGGCAGCTAGGCTGATCCTTACCGGAAACGTGAGCAGGGGAGATACGATTCTGATCGATGTGAAGGATGGAAAGCTGACGGCGGACGCGAAAGGGCAGATAGCTGTGGCTGAATAAGTGGCTATGACAGATTCATTTGTCCGGACGGGTGAAAGGGCGGAAACACGGAATGTCTCAGATCATCTTTCACATAGATGTGAACTCGGCGTACCTTAGCTGGACGGCGGTGGAACAACTGAAAAACGGCGCCAAGGTGGATCTGCGCGAGATACCGGCGATCATCGGCGGGGATCAGAAGTCCCGGCACGGTGTGGTGCTCGCAAAATCCCCTGCGGCGAAACGATATGGCATCCGCACGGGAGAACCCGTTGCGAATGCCTTTCGTAAGTGTCCGAATCTTGCCATGTATCCCCCAGACCACAGGATGTATCGTGAGAAGAGCCGGATGCTCATGGAATATCTCCGGACATATACGGAAGAGATCGAACAGGTCAGCGTAGATGAGTGCTATATGGATTTTACGCCCATTGCGGATCGTTACTACTCCCCGGTTGACGGGGCGGCAGAGATTAAGGACGGCGTTAAGGAGCGGTTCGGTTTTACGGTAAATATCGGCATCTCTACCAATAAGCTGCTGGCGAAGATGGCGTCAGATTTCCAGAAACCGGATCGGATCCACACTCTTTTCCCCGAGGAGATCCAAGTGAAAATGTGGCCGCTGCCCATCGGGGATCTGTATATGGCGGGGCATTCCAGCGTGGAGGTGCTGAAGAAGCTGGAAATCAATACGATAGGAGATTTGGCGCAGGCAGATCCAAAACTCATCACGCTTCATCTCAAAAGCCATGGCAGGGTGCTCTGGGAGTTTGCTAACGGTCATGGGACAGACATTGTGCAGTCGCAACCTGAAGAAGCGAAAGGGATAGGGAATTCTACAACACTTCGGGAGGATGCCAAGACAATAGAGGAAGTGCGCCCGGTGTTCGAAGAACTGGCGCAGAGCGTGGGGCGCAGACTTAAGAAAGCGGGGAAAAAGGCAGGGATGGTGAGTATGGAGATTAAGTATTATGACTTCCGCACCTTATCCCATCAGGCGCAGCTTGAGAAGCCGACCAATGATCCGAAAATACTGAAGGAGACAGCATGCAGTCTTTTCCTTGAGGTGTGGAACGGAGCGCCCGTCCGGCTGCTGGGCATCCGTACATCCAAGCTGTCGGATGAATCAGAGCCGGAACAGATCACGCTCTTTGAATGGGAACCGCCGAAAGAGCCAGACGAAAAGCATAAGAAATTAAAGAGGGCAATGGACGAGCTGAACGCGCGATTCGGAGACGGGGCTGTAGTTAAGGCGAGCATGATGCCAAAGCAGGGGAATACCAGTCAGAAGAAAGGCTTAGGACAGAGAAACGGTTCGAGGGGAGAAAAGAATGATGAAAGAGAAGAATTATAATCTGGAGCTGGTGAGGGTTATTTCCTTTATTTTAGTTATTGTTATTCATGTGACTAATTACTTTTGCCGTGCGTACGGAAGGATCCCGCAGGGGGAGTATCTGTTTTCCCTTGCTCTGGACACAGTGGCGAGGCTGAGCGTACCGTGCTTCTTCATGATATCGGGAGCACTGCTTCTCGGAAGGGAAGAGCCCATGCAAAAGCATGGGAAAAGGCTGCGCCGCTTTCTTCTCGTACTGGTTGTGTGGAGCGCGGTATATTATTTCTGGAACGTATGGTATATGGGGACAGAGTATGATCTGACGCATATTTTATATGAGCCGACCGAGGCACATCTCTGGTATCTGTACGCCATGGTTCCAATTTACCTGACGCTGCCGTTTTTTCAGGTGATGTGCAGGGGGATGAGCGTGAGGCTGGAAAAAGTATTCCTCATTGTGACGACGGCTGCAGTGGTCTTAAATTATCTGATGTGGCTTCTGGGACAGGAGGCGTACTATGATCTTCCGATTGTGGGAGACCGCATCTATGCCTATTATGTATTTCTAGGATATTATGTGTACAAGTACAGAAGGCATATCCGGATCAGTCAGAGAACGGCAGTTATTGTCTGCTTGTTCAGTATGGCGGTTTCTTTCGGGATCACTCTGGGGGTTACAGTGGTGCAGAATGATCATTATGAAGGAGCCTTTACTTATGCAAGTCCTTTTGTAGCTCTTGCGGCAGCGGCTTTTTTTCTGTTTATGCTCCGCGTGGACAGTTGCCGCATACAGCCCAGCGAGCGGACCAAAAAAGTGATTGATCTGCTCTGCGGGTGTTCGTTCGGGATTTATCTGATTCACATCCTATTTTTAGACAACTATAAGAAGTATATGAAAGCATGGGATCTGTCCGCGTGGATTGCAGTCCCGGCACTGACTGTCGGGCTGGCCGCCGTATCCTTTGCGTGCGTGTGGGTGATGCGCAGGTTCCGGGCGGGGCAGAAGATCACATAGGATTATACGGGATAGAACTTGTGAATTATATTATTACAACAGGTTTCATAATAATATCGCAAAAATTCTTTAGAATATCTTTATTTTCTTATATCGGCCTCCTTTAGAATTACAGGATATCCTGTATTCAATGAAAGGGGGCTGTATTTTCATGACAATCCAAGAACTTACCGATTATTTTTTACAATACGGCGCTTTTTTCATCTATCTGATCGTTCTGCTGGAATACCTAAATTTTCCGGGATTCCCGGCGGGAGTTATCATGCCTTTGGCAGGCATCTGGGCGGCGAGAGGCGAGATTAGTTTTCCGGTGGTGATGCTGCTGACGGTGGCGGCAGGACTGACAGGGAGCTGGGCGCTCTATCTGCTGGGACGGTTCGGCGGAAGCAAGGTGATGGGGGTTTACTTTAAAAAGTTCCCAAAGCACCAGCCTGTGATCGAGGAAAAGATGGAGTTCCTAAGGAAGAGAGGAAGCATAGGGGTGTTTGTTAGCAAGCTTCTTCCCATGGTGCGGACACTCATTTCTATTCCGGCGGGTATGGTGAAGATGGATTTCGCAAAGTATACAGTGAGTTCTGTATGCGGAATTTTTCTTTGGAATCTAGCGTTTGTCGGAGCGGGATATTTCTTCGGCGAGGCTGCAGTGAATTTTTTTGCTTAACATATCACAAAGGGGGATCGCTTCAATGAAGATCGCAATGCTAACGAATAATTACAGGCCTTTTGTGGGAGGCGTGCCGGTGTCTGTGGAGAGGCAGGCACAGGAACTGGTTAAACTTGGGCATGAGGTGACAGTTTTTGCTCCTATATACGGGGATACAAAGGAAGAAAGACAGGATGTCATCCGGGCAGATGCGGATGCGCCGGAACGGGTCGTGCGCTATCGGACAAGGAGAAAGAAGATGGGAAACGGCATGGTATATCCAGCAGTGTTTCCCACAGAGATCATGCGGGTATTTGCAAATGAGATATTTGATGTGATTCATGTGCATCATCCCATGTTTGCAGGACCGCTTGGCGTAAGGCTTGGTAAGAAATACAATGTTCCGGTCATCTTTACCTGTCATACCCGCTATGAAGATTATCTGCACTATATCCCGGCTCTTAAGACAGATGAGCACAGCCCGGCATATAAGAGGAAAGCAGTCAGATGGATACAGGAAAAAGTGGTTCCGGCTTATATCAGATGGTTCTCAAATCAATGCGATCTTGTGCTGGCTCCGTCGGCAGGCATGAGGCAGATCCTAAGAGGATATGGAATGGCAAGCAGATCTGCAGTATTTCCCACTGGGCTGGAGGATGAGTTTTTCAAGAGGAATGATATTCGGGCGGCAGAGATACGCAGGGAATACGGTAAGGGGAAAAGGCATCTTCTTGTTACTGTGTCCCGATTGGAACGGGAAAAGAACTATGGGTTCCTGCTCAGGGGGATCGCGGATATCCGGCGCAGGGTGGGAGACAGCTTCCATGTGCTCATCATAGGCGATGGGAGTCAGAGGTCAGAGCTGAAGGTCAGAGCGTCTCTTCTCGGGATACAGGATATGGTCACCTTTTTAGGCAATGTTCCCAATGAAGAGGTAAAAGATTACTTAAACGCAGCAGACCTTTTCCTTTTCGCTTCTACATCAGAGACTCAGGGGATTGTTTTGGCAGAGGCGTTTGCAGCCGGGAAACCGGTCGTGGGAGTTCGCGCGGTGGGAACGGATGATATTATTGAAGACGGAGTGAACGGATTTCTTACGGAAGAAGATGAAGAAATGTGGGCATGCCGCGCGGCGGAACTGCTGGAGAGTGAGGATCAGCTTAACAAGATGGGCAGGGCAGCGCTTGCCTCTGCCGAAAATTACCGCGCATCCACACTTGCCATCTATGAGGAGATGCTCTACAATCAATGTGTCGGCCAAAAAAGAACGGCTCTTACAAGGACAACAGTTATTCTGGAGCGGTCTCGGGAAAGAAAGGAAGAGAGGGGTTATGCGGCTGAAAAGGAACAAAGCGAACATCCTGCAATGGTTATTCAATAAATATCTCGCGCTCGTTGATCGGACAGTTATGATCGTATGGCAGGAAGAGAATATATACGGAGACAGCCAAATCTTTGGATTCTGGCATGAAGATAGTTTTTTCATGAATCTTGTCCTTGAAAAACTGGCGCACAAAACTACGCCTGTGGATGTGATCGTGACAGCGGACACAAGAGGAAATTATATTGAGAATATGATCAAGCAATGCGGGGGAAACGCCTTACGGGTTCCTGACGGTTATAAGGCGTATGCCTCACTGAAAAAGATTGTTCAGGATACTTACGAAAAGTCCCGTTCAATCGCTGTTGCTCTGGACGGTCCGTTGGGTCCAAGGCATGAGCCGAAGAAATTGGCATTCTACCTGTCGGAGCACGCGGAGGAAGAATTTGTAGGCATCAGCCTGTCCTATTCTTCCTGCCTGCGTCTTACGCGCAGATGGGATAAATATGTGATCCCGCTTCCGTTTACAACAGTTACCGTGGCGGTGAAAAATTACGGGATCGTGGAGAAAAACGCAGTTCCCGCTCTTCCGGTGAGCGCACAAGCGCCGGACCGGGGCGGAGCATGTAAACAGTCAGAAGAATCATTAAAAGGAGTATTGTAGACATTATGGAGACCAATCATATTTTGATTGTTGAAGATGATAAAGAGATCCGAGAAGGCGTGCAAATCTATCTGCAAAGCCAAGGCTACAAAGTCTTTCAGGCGGCGGACGGCGTGGAAGGGCTGGAGGTACTGGAAAAGGAGGAGATCCATCTGGCCATCGTGGATATCATGATGCCGCGGATGGACGGCATACGTATGACGATGAAACTAAGAGAAAAATATGATTTCCCAGTGATCATGCTGTCCGCAAAGTCCGAGGAGGTGGATAAGATCACAGGGCTTAATATCGGGGCTGACGACTACGTGACAAAGCCATTTACGCCCATGGAACTGATGGCGAGGGTCAATTCTCAGCTTAGGCGTTACCGGAAATTCTTGGAGAAGCTGGCACCCAAGGAGAATGTCCATGTGATCGGCGGGCTGGAAATCAATGAGGAGACGGTAGAAGTGACGATGGACGGCAATCCCGTGAAACTTACGCCCATCGAGTACAAGATCCTTTTGCTTCTGGCGAAGAATCCGGGCAGGGTGTTCTCTGCAGAGGAGATTTATGAGCGGGTGTGGCAGGAGAAAGCGATCAACACGGATACGATTATGGTTCATGTGAGGAATATCCGGGAGAAGATCGAGATTGATACAAAGAATCCGAAATATTTAAAGGTGGTGTGGGGCGTTGGATACAAAATTGAAAAACAACCGTAAAATAGGATCTATCGTTGTCCTTCTCCTTCTTGCTGCCTGCGCTTTCATTATGATGGCGCAGTACGATACCATATCCCGCATCCTCGAGGCGGACAGCGAAAACCAGACCATACAGGAAGAAGTGTTTTTTGCAATGGGCTATGATCTGGCGCAGGGCAATTACCTGCTCTATAATGAGTACGCCAATGTAACTCCTACGTCAGAGGTGATAGAGGAGTACGGGCAGCCCCATTTTGAACTGCTGAGGAAGTACATGGATTACTGTGTGTTCGCTTCGGGAGCATGGGCGGCGGAAGAAACGGAGGAGAGCAGTACAGCCGAGACTTACTCTAACGCGGATGCGGCGGGTGTGGAACGCCTGTCGGATCTGACAGAGGAAAACTATGCGTTCCGCGCGGTGTTTGAATTTACGGAAAGCGGAGAGATCGCCGACGTCCGCGTGGACGGAAGCGAGGTGGAGCCGGGGACGGCATATGACCTCGAGAACTATTATATTGATGCGGCAATGGATGAGGAGGAGGGCGACATCTCGGATATCGCGACGCCGTCCGGGGTGACTGTCATCTACGGGATGACGGAAGACAACCTGAATGCTTATGCTGAAAAGGTAGAGCCCGATATGTCCTATGAGGAATACGGAGTACTCTATACAGGAGCGTACCGGGATACCTTGGAGATGCTGGCGCTCTTAGTTGTCATTGCAGCTCTGCTCCTGCCGCTGTCCAAACGGATGGATATCAGCGGATGGAAGATGTTCCGTGCGCCTTTTGAAATCCTTCTTATCATCTTTTTCTGCTCGGGAATCTTACTGGAGCTTCCGGCAGTCGTCGTATACAATACCATCGAAGGGACATTGATTCCGGGTATGGGGCACGGGATGGAGCTGATGGCAGGGGCATTTAATTTCCTTATGTGGATGTTCGTGTTCGGCGTCATTTTCTGGGGCGTTACTTGTGTGAGAGCTGTATTCCGCATGAAATCCGCCTACTGGAAGGAGCGGACGCTGACTGCGAGACTGATCCGTCACATCCGAAAGAGGGGTGATGAGGATGACGAGACAATGAAAGAGAGGGCAGGGGGGCTTTGGAAGAGATTTAAGACGTTTTTAGACAGACAGTATGACGCGTTGCTGCACATTGATTTCCGGGAGAAGACAAACAGGACAATCTTGAAGATCGTGGCGGTTAATTTCGTGATCCTGTTCATTGTATGTCTCTTCTGGTGGTACGGGACATTTGCGCTGATCGTTTATTCAGCGATCCTTTTCTTCTTCCTGAGGAAATACACGAAGGATCTTCAGGAAAAGTATAAGCTGCTCCTTGGGTCCACGAACCAGCTTGCAGAAGGGCACTTAGACGCGTCTATTGAGGGGGATATCGGACTGTTCAACCCCATACAGGAGGAGCTTAAGAAGATCCAGAAAGGATTTAAGAAAGCGGTGGAGGAAGAGGTGAAGAATGAGCGCATGAAAACCGAGCTTGTGACGAATGTATCCCACGATCTGCGCACGCCTCTGACTGCAATCATCACATACACAGACCTTTTGAAAAATGAGTCCGATGAGGAAAAACGCAGAGAATATATTGAGGTTCTGGAGAAGAAATCTCTCCGCCTGAAGGTGCTCATCGAGGACTTGTTTGAAATCAGCAAAGCCGCAAGTAAAAATGTGGTTATGCACTATATGAAAGTGGATATCGTGGATTTGCTAAAACAGGTTGGGCTGGAGAACGACGGGAAGATCCGAGATGCTCATCTGGATTTCCGCTGGAAGCTGCCAGAAGAGAAAATCGTGATGTCTCTGGACAGCCAGAAGACATATCGTATCTTTGAGAATCTGATCGTAAATATTACGAAATATGCTATGCCCCATACTCGGGTCTATGTTGAAATGGTGGATGGGGAAAATGAGGTTCACATCTCTATGAAAAATATATCCGCCACAGAGCTGGACTTTGACGTAGAGGAGATAACAGACAGATTTGTGAGAGGGGATTCTTCGAGAAACACAGAAGGATCTGGGCTGGGGCTTGCTATTGCCAAGAGCTTCGTGGAATTGCAGCACGGTACATTAAAGATCTCTACCGAGGCGGATCTGTTCAAGGCGGACATTATTCTTCCTAAGCTGGATATCAGGCAGGAGGGAGAATAGCCGGAGATATTATTGTAACTTGCATTTTCAGAAAACACAATATCCGCAGAACTATGATCGCATCGCGGTTTAGGGGCGCTACGCTCTACTTGCCGCTTACGCAACATAGTTCTGCGGATATTGTGTGTTATAGCGAATAGAGTTAAAAATACTCTTGGTTATTTCTCTATATAAAAAGATATACTTTCACTTCAATGGTAACTTACAGCGCCGATGCCGAGCCCACCCGGCCCTACATGGGCGCCGATGCTCATAGTGAGCGGGAAATAGACAAGATCCAGCTCTGGAAATGTCTGTTGTAATTCTAACCGGAATGCTTCGAAGCGTTCCTCTTCCATCAGGGTATTGGCGATTCCAAGTTTAAGACGGTCTTGCTCTTTTAAAGGAGCTAACCGGCCGCTGATGTCGTTTTTAAGCGCATTTAGCATTGTGTGGAAAGCAGATTTCATTCCTCGCGCCTTTGCGTAAGAATCCAGCTTGTCCCCCTGTATGGTGAGTACAGGCTTTAAACGAAGTACTGTGCCGATAGCGGCTGCAGCAGGAGTGATGCGCCCCCCTTTTTTTAAGTATTCTAGTGTGTTTACGGCAATATAGATAGTCGCATCTAAAGATTCCTTCTCAAGGATTTCTTTGATCTCGCCGGCGGTATGGCCTTGACCGGCAAGCGCCTTTGCATCCAGTACAGACATCGTCTGTGTAACAGAGATACGATGGTTATTCACTACGTATATTCTGCCTTTATACGGCTCGTCTTCTGCAAGAATGAGAGCGGTCTGGCAGGTGTTGCTTAGGCCTGATGACATGGGTATAAAGACAAGTTCATCATGTGAGGCAAGAATCATATCCCACATGGCGGTGACATCTCCAGGCGACGGCTGTGAAGTCGAGATCACGGCGCCCGTGGACTGTTTCTTATAAAATTCATCTAAAGTTATATTGATTCCTTCGTAGTAGGTTTCCCCGTCGATGATGACAGGCATGGGGAGTACATAGATCCCGTATGCGTCTGCGTCAGATGGCATAATCCCACAGTTGCTGTCTGTCATGATGGCAATACCTGACATGATATCCCTCCTGATTTTATCATTTCTATTCTACGGTTATTTTTTCATTTATTGACCGTTATTATAACAGGTGTTAAAATTATAGCAAAATCATTTTTGAATCACAATGTACAAAAACGAAAAAATGTAAGATATTTATACGTGGAAGGGAAAATGTTAGGAAACATGGAAGACAGAAGAATTATCAAGACAAAACGCAACTTAAAAGAAGCGCTTATTACCATGCTGGCAAAGGAAGATTTCGAACATATATCCATCACGGAGCTGTGCAAGAGAGCGGAAGTAAGCAGAATTACGTTTTATGCGCATTACAGCGATAAATATGCGCTCCTTGACGATATTTTCAATGATATGCTGGACATAGGAACGAAAGATTATCAGAGACGTCAGGAGGAGAACAATCCGGGGCGCAGGATAACTGCCGGGTATGTCAATATGCTGGACAGTATTCTTGGCCTGTATTATGACAGGTTTGATTTCTTTCAGTATACCAACCCTGAGAAAAATCCCTATCTTGCTTCCCGCTTGTACAGCATTATTCTTGAAACAGTGGAAATGCACACCCTGCATGTAAAACAGCGTTTTCCCCTTCGATACTCGCCGAAGAAGATCGCGGGTTTCGTGTGCTTTGGGATGCTTGGATTTGTTAATGAGTCCCACAAGGAAAAGACGCCGCTGGAAGAGATAAAAAAAGAAGCGAGGCGGCTGCTCACGGATGTGCTGGGGTCAGGGGTATTGACGGAGACTGTCGACTCAAATGGGCAAGAAACTATTGATGCAGGCATGAAAAAATGGAAGCAATGGGGCTCGAACCCATGACCTCTCGCGTGTGAGGCGAACGCTCATCCCAGCTGAGCTATGCTTCCATGTGGAACATTATAGCACTCGCGTAAGAAAAAGCAAGCCCGGCTTTCTGGCCGGGCTTGCTTTATATGAAACTATGCGATGCCCCGCGCTTATGAGAGGGGCTCTTCCAATGCGTCCGCGCTATTTTGGACGTCAGTATATTTGCGGAAAATATACCGCAGCATGAACACGGCGCTGATGGCAAGCACGAACTCAGCCGTACACTGCGCGTAGGATAACCCGTATAGAGGGAACAGGTGGTTTAGGATGAACAGAGCGGGAATTTCCAGTACGATCTTGCGCATGACCGCGAAGATCAGCGCGTATTTTCCCAGACCAAGCGCCTGAAATACACCAACGGCGAGGAAGTCCACGCAGAGGAACATCAGACCAAGGGAAAAGCCCCTCAAGAACTGTCCGCCGTAAGCGATGATGGAACTGTTCTGCATGAACAAGTGTATGAGCCACTCCGAGCCTGCAAAATATCCCAATGTGATTACGGCGAGCACAGGGAGCATGATCTTCAGTGCGAAGAGGATGGTGTCCTTCATCCGTCTGCGGTTACCCGAGGCAAAGTTATAACTGATAAGCGGCATGATTCCCTGAGAGCATCCGAGAGTGATCTGCATGGGAACCATGTAGATCTTGTACGCGATCCCCATCGCCGCGACGGCGTCTGCCCCGTAAGCAGAAGTGAAGTTGTTCAGAATAGTCATTCCCGTCACGTTGAGGAGGTTCTGGATGGACGCGGGTATCCCCACGCTGCACACCTCTGTGATGATTTGCTTTTTCAGCCGGAACCTGCGCGGGTTGATACAGACAAAAGTATTTCCTCTTTTGATATAAAGGAGTATGAGAAAATACAGACATGCCACGCAGTTTGAAAGGAAAGTGGCGAGCCCTGCCCCGGCAGCTCCCATGTTAAGCCCCCATGGAAGTATGAAGAAGGGATCGAGTATGATGTTCAGCAGGCAACCGCTCATCGTGCCTATGCTGGCATGCAGGGCAGCGCCTTCGGAGCGGACGAGGTATGCCATGACTACATTGACGATTGCCGGCGCAGCGCCTAGGCACACCGTCCAGAATACATATCCCTGCGTCGCTTCCCATGTCTCGGAGGAAGCGCCTATGAGCGTAAGGAGCGGGGAGTTCACTACCATGCAGAGAACTCCGAATATTACTCCGCTTATGAGAGAACACCAGAATCCGAACGCAGAGCTTTCCGATACCGTCTCATAGTCTTTGCGTCCAAGCGCGCGGCTCATCATGCTGGAAGTCCCGACTCCGAAGAGGTTGTTTACCGCGTTGAACGCAAGCAGGACAGGCGCGGCAAGGGCGACGGCAGCATTTTCCACCGGATTGTTGAGCATGCCTACGAAATAGGTGTCCGCCATGTTGTAGATGACCATGACGAGGGAGCTAAAGACCATAGGGATGGACAGCTTCGCCACGGCGGACGGGATGGGGGTCTGTTCAAAGAGAACAGCTTTCTCGTTTTCATTCATGTGATATCATTCCTTTATTGTGAATATACCCTTTTCTGAATAAGAGAGGATAGAAAAAACGGAGAAACCTTATTCCTAAGGATTCTCCGAATCTTTCTTCATGCGGAAGAGGAGACTTGAACTCCCACAGGATAAAACTCCCACTAGAACCTGAATCTAGCGCGTCTGCCATTCCGCCACTTCCGCTCGACAAGTGGTATTCTAACACAAGCCCGTAGGTTTGTAAAGACCTAAATTTTCTGGCTGGAATGAAAAAATTACGATCCCAGAAGGGGATGGGGAGGGTCTACTTTCCGTAGACAGAGGGGAAGCAAACGTGTATTGTAAAACGCCATTTGTCTGAGTATGATAATAACAGAACAGGCAGTTTGCGGAGAGGCGATAGATAAAGGAGGAGCAGAATGGAAAATAAGACGGGGAGTTTTATCGCACAGCGGAGAAAGGAACTAGGACTGACCCAGAAACAGCTTTCAGAGATTCTGGGCGTTACGAATAAAGCGGTGTCAAAGTGGGAGACGAATCAGGGGCTGCCTGACGTGGGAATGCTGTCAGAGCTCGGGAAAGCGCTGGGAGTGACAGTAGACGAACTGCTGGATGGTAAGAAGGCGGAGAAACCGGTCATGGAAACTGTTCCATATGAGGGAAGCCTTCTGGACATCGCAGTGGAGCGGGTGGAGAGAAAGGTGTCAGGCATGAGTGTGAAGCCGCGCGACATTGCTGGAGTGCTGTGCTTCCTTTTGGCGGCAGGGCTGTTGGCAGTCCAGGGGTGGTATCTTTTCATAGGAAGAGCGCGCGGGCTTGTGTACCTGTGGAATTACATACCTGCGGTTATGACAGGAGCCGCGGTGTTGCTTCTGTGGATCGGAGGAATCTGTATGAGATCTTTACGTCATATATGGAAGAAAGGGCGAGTCATGGCAGCGACGGCAGCTCTGCTTATTGTTGGCATCGCCGTATCCATGGTGTTTAGGCAGGAGGGGAGAGAAATCTTAAGGCTGTCCCCCGATGCGTCGGCTGTTATGAGGCTGAATCTGGAGGAAAACGGACGCGCGGTATTGTACAGGCAGAGGGGCGTGCTGTTTGCGGCACAGTCAGATACATTTCCCTTTACGGTAAAGGATGGCGTGAAGATCCAGTGGCTGGAAGACGACGTCTGCGCTATCACCTATGAATCCCCGGACGACGGGGGCATTCATCAATATGTCGCCACCTACGGAGACAGGGGCGGAGGAATATCCTATTATTATGTATTCAATGCGGTGCACGGCGAATGGGAAGCAGAGGACGGTCGGGGGAACTATGCCGTCGGGGTGACGGACGGACCGGGTGCAGGAATCACGGTGCGAACGCCCGGCGGGACAGAGAGCTATGCCGCGGAGGAATGTCTACAGTATGGGACGCTTGCCATTGTGTTTCCTCGGGAAAATCCTCAGTGGACACTGGTGTTGAACAGTGACTGTGAGCTGGATGAGAGCGGCTCCGGGATAAAGGATGGAGGCACGCTGAAACTGTGCAGGGTGGGGATGGAGAGGACAGCTCCCGTGACGCTTGAAAAAGCAGGGATAGGCAATACTACCCGTCTAATATCTGAAGACATAGATTCAGGGGAAACGTCGCTTACAGATTCGTATTAAGGGAGGAGACACACATGTTGGGACAGAATGAGAGCAGGACAGGCAGAAAGATATCTTTTGTGGTGATTGTTATTGCTGCGGGCATTCTGGCAGCCACGGCGTTTTTCTTTGTGGCGCGCTATGTCGTAGAATATATCCAAGAATATATGAAATACGCTTCTTTGAAGGGCACGGGGATCATATTGGAAAGAGATGGAATCTCAGGGCTGATGGAATGGATTGGGGAGGAAGAAGACATCCCGGATCATGTGAACATGTCGTATTTTCAGGCGGACTTAAGAAAAAAGAACGGGGAGGTATACGATTTTCGGCTGACGCTTGAAGAGTACGACGGGCAGGATGAGTATGTGCGCGATATCGGGTTCACTTATGACAGCAGGACAGGTGAGCTGGAGCGGTCGGAGGATACGGTCACCTATCTTGCAATTCTGTACGATCCAAACGCGGAGGCAGAATATGTGGACGCCCAGTTTAAACGAATCCCGCTACAGGCGCAGATGCGGGAACTGGGTTTTGGCAGGTATACCGCCGAATATCAGAAGGATAGAGGGGTTGAGGCGGGAACTCCTGTTATAGACGGGACAGACGGGGATATCTTCCCGGTCCTGACATGGGAAGAGTATGAACAGGGTGCCGGAGGCGTCAGCGATGGAAGTTCTCAAGTTGTGGTCTCTCTGACTGATGGGACAGGTGCAACCGGACAGAGGATCGAATACCTTTGTTTCGCCGCGGATGAGGAGGCCCTGATAGGACACCCGGAGAGTGTGATGCAGACAGATTATAAGATCGACCGCGGGGAGCTTATGTTGACGGATGATTACGGCGAGACATGGATATCAAGCGGGCTGACAGAGGAGGAGGTTCAGGAGACGCTGGACACTTACCGTAGCGGAAATGAGATTCCGGAGAACAGTTTCTGTGCGGACAATGAGGGGACATTCGCAGTGTTTTACGGAAGCACCCCGGTACTGCGCGTGCTCACGGATTATGGGGCTGACTGGACAGATATCCCGTTTACGCAGGAATTTCCTAGAAATTGTGTAGCGAGAGTAATCCGTTTTCTGGACGGAGAGAACTGGTATGTTGCCCTTGGGACAGACTGGTCCATGGGAACGGGCGGCGCAACATATGTCTGCTGGACTCACGACGGTGGTGGGACGTGGACATCCCGGGTTGTGCCAGATACGGACGGCCTGCTGCTGACCGGTCTTGAATATGCGGATATTATGAATGGAATGTTGACAATGGAGGGATCTTCCGGGGGAGATACATGGCCCCATGTCTACATGACGGCGGACGGTGGGGAGAACTTTACCGAGATTGAATTCCCATGGGAGACGCTGGGGAGCGATGTGATCTTTATCAATAAGGTGGACAGTCTCGTGTATGAGAACGGCAGATATACCCTGATTATGGGGCAGGGAGGGTATGGTAACAGGAAGGCAAGGTTCTCGGCGGAAGCATTGGACGGAGAGTGGACATTTGAGGAGAGCTATATTGGTACAGTCCACACATGGGGATGACAGAACACTGAATGAATGTACCTTTACGCACAGATGCTGGGAAAAGTTATTGAACAGGGATTGACATATATCGGCTATCTATATATAATAAAGAAAAATATATAGATAGCCGATATATATGACAGGACATTTTATATTGGGATAATAATTTATAAAATGTGGACTGTCCGGCGGGAAGGGGTCATATGGCGGTAGAGAAAAATCTGATATCGGGCAGTACAGCCATGCTTATTTTAAAACTTCTGTCAGAGAAGGATATGTATGGCTATGAGATGATCGAGACGCTCAGAGAGCGCTCGAAGAATGTGTTTGAACTAAAGGCGGGAACTTTGTATCCTCTGCTTCACGATCTGGAGGGAAAAGGGGCGCTCACTGCGTATGAAAAACCTGTGGGCGCGAAAGTGAGAAAGTATTACAGTATCACGAAGCAGGGGCGCAAAGCCCTGAAAGAGAAGGAAAAGGACTGGCGGACTTACTCGCAGGCAGTCGTTGATGTGATAGGAATATCCGCTCCGGAAGGAGGGATCGCATGAACAGGGAAGAATATCTGAAAATACTGACGGAGCAGATACGGTGTAAGATGGCGCGCGGAGAAGTGTCTAAGGAGATAAGCGGGCATATCGAAGATCAGACCCGCACTTTTATGAGCGAGGGGCTGGAACGAAGCGAGGCGGAGGAACTGGCAGTCCGTGAGATGGGCGATCCGGTGGAGACGGGAAATGAATTGGATAAGGTTCACCGTCCGAGAATGCCGTGGGGCATGGTTGCGCTAATCGTTATCTTGAGCATTGCTGGATATGGAGTCTATTACCTGCTTGCCGCCAGATGTGTGGATGAGGCGGGAAACGGTGTCGTGGATGTCAGTCTTCATGCAGGACGGCAGTTTTTGTATTTGATTGTCGGACTGGTTGTAATGGTAGGTGTATGTTTTGCCGATTATACAAGGATTGCGGCGCGCTCAAGAGAGCTTATGGTCCTTCTGTTTGCAGGATCTGTGGTAGGAATTATGTTTTCAGGATTGACGATAAACGGTGCGCGGAGCTGGATCGATCTGCGGATCCTGACGGTTAATGTGCTCATGCTTCTCATGCTGACGGTTCCCTTGTATGCGGCGATACTTTACCGTTACCGAGGCGGTACGGGCGGTACAGCGGTCAAGGCGGTGCTTTGGATGCTGCCGGGAACTGGGATGGCATTTTTCTGCAACGGGACATGGATGTCCGTCATTTTGCTGCTCACCTATCTGATCGTATTCGCGCTGGCAGTCTGGAAGAATTGGTTTCAGATACCGAGGCGGCTCTGTCTGGCGGCTATCGGGGCAGCGGCGCTTCTGCTCCCCGTTGTGGCTGCGTTTTACGTCGGTTTCTTTGGAGAAGATTATCAGAAGGAACGTTTGGGGGCAATCTTTGGAACAGGGGAAGAATTAAATTTTGTCAGTGCGTTTGTGAGAGAGCTTTTGACAGGCAGCAGGCTGCTAGGAAAGAACACAGGGCTTCCTGATACGGTTATGATGCCGGCGGATCCTCAAGAGATTGCACTGGCAGGACTTGCTGGGTACTATGGGATACTGGCGGCGCTTGCCGTGGCGGGAGCGCTTCTGTTCCTTCTTCTGCGTTTCCTGCACATTTCTTTAAGGCAGAGAAATCAACTCGGTATGCTTATGGGAACCGGGTGCGCGGCGGTGTTCCTGATCCAGACAGGAATCTATATTGTGAACAATCTCGGAATCGCCTATTTCGGAACATACTGTCCGTTTTTGTCCATGGGTGGAAGCGGGGCGGTTGTGACTTATATTATTCTGGGGTTGATGCTCAGCGTGTGCAGATACAGAAATACGGCTCCTGAACGGCGATTTGGGAAGATGCAGGGCAGATTTCATACAGAATAGAAAGAGAAAACAGGATGAAGTAGGGGAAAAGAAGAATAAGAGAGGGAAAGACAAAGGGACCGGGTGTTTTTGACAAAACAGCCTGATCCCTTGTTTTTGATTCCTTGCCTTTGGGAAATTATTGGTCTGATGTCTTATAGCATGCCAGTGAATAGGGGATAAAGTAACCCTGATCGTGGCGGCAGACGGGACAGACTTTTGGAGCCTGTATTCCTTCGTGGACATATCCACAGTTTGTACACATCCACACAGAAACGCTCTCAGAGGCGTAGTATGTGTTTTCCTCCAGCATCTGCGCAAGCTTGCCGAAGCGCTCCTCGTGGATATGTTCGATTTCCGCAATCTGGTAAAAGGCAGATGCGATCTCTAAGAACCCCTCTTCTTTTGCAGTATCGCCGAATGACTGATAGACATCGGCGTACTCCTCATGCTCATTGTGCTGCGCTGCACGCAGAAGCCCTGCGATGCTGTCCTGCTGGTCGATAGGATATGCGCCGTCAATATGGATGGTTTCTCCGGACAGCTCTTTTAACAGATCATAGAAACGCCCGGCATGAGCCCGTTCTTGATCCGCAGTGTACAGGAAGATATCTGAGATGGTTCTCATACCCTCTTCTCTGGCGCGCTCCGCGCCTATGGTATAGCGGTTTCTTGCCTGACTCTCTCCTGCAAATGCCCGCATCAGGTTTTCCTTCGTCTTGCTTTCAGAAAAATTAACAGCCATGGTACACACTCCTTTTTTATAAGCAGTATGTGCCATGGCTGAAAATTTATTCATCAATTTCCACTTTTTAGTTAAAACCGATGAGGCGTCTCGCGACACTGTATGCGAGAGAGGACACCTTTCTTCCGGGACGCCCCGGGAGATTCATAGTCTGTCCGAGAATGCCGTAGCGGATCTTGAAATAAGTTTTGTAATCTTTTTTCTTCAGATAGTCCCACAGTTCTTTCTTTTTTATTAGGTTCTCCTCCTTCTTTGAACGGATGCAGAGGATTGAAGACACAGTCATCATAATAGCCAGATAATTTATCATGTACCTGCGGAGTTTTTTACTTGTGATCATGCGCAGCTCGTACATAGCAATCATTGATTTCGTGACGAAAAGTTGCTGGTCAATCCGGCTAATCATGACTTTTTCATTGACAGATTGATCTTCGCGCCCAATAAAGTAACGGTAAAAATCTACATTCAGATAGTATAGGGTGCGTACATGAGGCAGCGGATAATATACATAGATATTGTCCACATAGAATGTGTGTTTTGGCAGCTTGAGCTGGCACAGCTTCAGCATTTGCGTGCGGTAGATGACAGAGTGCATGAGAATGTATTGATCCAGCCTGAAACGCCCGATATCATCCCAACGGAAGATCTGATTTTCCGGAAGGACATTGTCGTAGCGGATGACCTTCTTGTGTTCCATCCCGACTTTCTCATACACGTAGTTGGAGATGATCATATCTACTTCACTGTTCGCGTTCGTAAAGTCTTTTACAGCTTCAAGGATCTTGAGCAGGGAGTCTTCATCCACCCAGTCGTCGCTGTCCACCACTTTGAAATATTTTCCTGTGGCGTGGGCAAGACCGTAGTTGACGGCGTCGCCATGACCACCGTTTTCTTTTTGCACCGCTTTGACAATATTTGGGTATTTCTCTTGATAGCGCTCTGCAATTTCCTGTGTTCCATCTTTGGAACCGTCATTGACAACGATAATTTCTACGTCATCTCCGCCAGGGAGGATAGAATTGATCGCTTTTTCCATATAAGCTTCCGAATTATAACAAGGTATGGCAAATGAGATATATTTCATAAACATTTCCTCCTATGAGAATTACCATAAGTATACCATCATTTCTTGTATCTTGTAAAATCTATTTTTTTCCGATATAGTGATATGGTATAGATATTCAGTTATGGGAGTACGTCTGTGTTCCGGCTGGATTTAAGGAGGAAATAATGAAGAAAAATGTGATTGTAGGACAGTCGGGAGGACCGACCGCTGTTATTAACGCAAGCCTGTACGGCGTTATATCCGAAGCTCTTGCCAGAGAGGATGATTTTGAGAAGGTATATGGGATGGTCAACGGGGTAGAAGGATTTTTAAACGGTCAGATCATGGATATGGGGACTCTTGAAAAGTCCGGCGAACTGGAGTTGATCAGGACAACTCCGGGTTCATATCTTGGCTCATGCAGGTATAAGTTGCCCGAGGATCTGGAAGATAAGATATATCCGGAGTTGTTTGAAAAATTTGCAGAATACGGGATTGCATATTTCTTTTACATCGGTGGAAATGATTCCATGGATACAGTGAGCAAGCTGTCCCGCTATGCCAAGAAGACTGGAAGCGATATCCGTTTCCTCGGTATTCCAAAGACGATCGATAACGACCTTGTACACACAGATCACACTCCGGGATTTGGAAGCGCTGCGAAGTACGTGGCGTCCACTGTACGGGAGATCGCGGTGGACGCCTCAGTGTACGACAATAAAAAGTCCGTGACCATCGTGGAGATCATGGGACGCCATGCGGGATGGCTTGCAGCGGCAAGTGCTCTGGCAAGAAAGTTCGAAGGAGATAACCCGATGCTTATCTATCTGCCGGAGACGGCGTTTGATCCGGAGAGATTCTTAAATGATGTAACTGCGGCGATGGAGAAGACTTCCAATCTGGTCGTCTGCATTTCCGAGGGGATCAACGACGGAAACGGGAAGTTTATCTGCGAACTTTCCGGCGATGTGGGTGTGGATACGTTCGGACATAAGATGCTTACGGGCTCGGGCAAATATCTGGAAAACCTTGTAAAAGAGCGTCTGGGCGTGAAGGTGCGCTCCATTGAGCTGAATGTATGCCAGAGGTGTTCTTCCGCTATGCTGTCCGATACAGATTTAAAAGAGGCGGCAGCCGCGGGGGCATACGGAGTAAAATGCGCTCTCGCAGGAGAGACGGGAAAGATGATTGCTTTTCACCGCGTGCCGGGGGCAGAGTATCAGATAGAATATATCACGGAGGATGTGAGCCTGATCTGTAATCAGGAAAAGACAGTGCCCGCGGAGTGGATTACGGGAAATGGATCCGATGTGGGAAGAGAGTTTATCGAGTACGCGCTTCCTCTGATCCGGGGCAGGGTGGAAGTTCCGGAGAAAGACGGACTGCCCCTTTTTGCGTACAGAAAGAGACATTTTTAAATTGCCGCAGATAGGCCATATCGCGGTTAGAGAGGATATCAGTCCTAAGATTTCTGTGGACGATATCCTCTTCGTATTCTATACAGTCCAGACCGAGAGCGCCCATATATTCAGATTCGATTCCGGTGATTAGTGTTTTGATATCTGTGAGAGGCCCCGTGCACAGTTGATAAGACAAGGCTCCTGTGCATAGGATATAACATCGGTGGAGCCGGTGTATGGATGCCGCCGAGATTTTGTGGCAAGTGCAGGGCAGGAGGAAAAATGATATGAGCCAAAAGATAGAGAATATGCTGAATTTGGCGTTGGAAGCTACTCCCGGAGAGCGGGAGTGTTCAGGGGAATTGGAAATGGGATTTGATCCTAGGGAGGACGAGTGGGAATTGATCGTTAAGTATTCCGGAGCTTTGGACAGCGTGCGGGAAATATCTCAGTCTGTGACGGAGCTTATGAATGGGTATGCTGTCATCGTCATTCGGGAAGAGCTGATCAGAGAGCTGGCGGCATTTCCAGAAGTGGAGTTTATAGAAAAACCAAAAAGTTTGTATTTTGAGGCGGATGTGGGGCGGCAGGCATCCTGCGTCGATAGTGTGCAGAATCCGCCGTATTCATTGAAGGGGAACGGGGTGTTAATTGGGATCGTGGACAGCGGCATCGACTATGCAAACCCAGTTTTTAGAAACAGTGACGGTACAACAAGAATCGTGTCGCTGTGGGACCAGACCATTCCCGGGAATCCCCCGGAGGGATACGCTTCTGGAACAGAATATACGAGGGAGGACATTAACGCGGCGCTTGAAGAACCCGGGGAAGAGCGCTTTCAGATCGTCCCGAGCAGGGATATAAGCGGGCACGGGACAGCGGTGGCAGGGATTGCCGCGGGAAACGGGGCAGGAAGCCGGGGGGCGCAGTACAGAGGTGTAGCTCCGGAGGCAGAGCTGATCGTGGTTAAGATGGGAATACCGAGGACAGAAGGATTTCCGAGAACGACGGAGCTTATGACAGGGGTGAATTACATTATACGCAAAGCGCTCGACATGAGGATGCCCGTGGCGGTGAATATCAGCTTTGGCAACACCTATGGCTCTCATGATGGGACTTCCCTTGTAGAGCGTTTTTTAAACGATATTTCTGACACGTGGAAAAATGTGATCTGCGTGGGCAGCGGGAACGAAGGAACGACAGCGGGTCACGCGGCGGGGCGGCTGACGGATGAGGAAGAACGGTCCGTGGAGCTTGCGGTGCAGGAACTGGAACCGGCGCTGAACCTGCAGATCTGGAAGTCCTATGTGGATGAAGTGGATATCTCTGTAGTGAATCCATCGGGAGTGCGGGTGGGACCGTTTCAGGAGATTCTAGGACCGCAGCGATTCGTGCTGGGCGGCACGGAACTGCTTATTTACTATGGAGAACCGAAACCGTATAGCGTGAAACAGGAGATCTACCTGTCCTTTATCCCGCGCCAATCCTATGTGGACAGCGGCGTGTGGAAAATCGTTCTGACGCCCCGGCGCATTGTGGAGGGAGACTATGACATGTGGCTTCCCGCTCAGGCGGCGCTCAATGTGGGGACAGCGTTTCTCCTGCCAAACAGCGCTTCCACGCTGACGATTCCCTCCACTGCGTCACTTGTAGTCACGGTGGCGGCATATGACGCCAGAACCTTTTCCTACGCGGACTTCTCCGGCAGAGGACCGGCATCTGTTTATGAGGGAAACGACGTGCCAAAACCCGATCTGGCAGCGCCGGGAGTGCGGGTGACGGCGCCGGTGCCAGGCGGGAGCTACCGGGAGTTCAGCGGAACTTCTTTTGCCACGCCTTTTGTCACGGGAGGGGCGGCACTTCTGATGGAGTGGGGGATCGTAAAGGGAAATGATCCCTATCTTTATGGCGAAAAGGTAAAGGCGTATCTGCGGAGAGGGGCGCGGGAACTTCCCGGCTATAATGAATGGCCTAATGCCCTGCTCGGGTATGGGGCATTGTGCGTGAGGGATAGTATTCCGGGAGAATGAGAGGATAAAGGAAAGTACCATATTTATTAAGATTTGTCTATGTTGTGTATTTTGTGGTAAAATATTGATTGTAGTATCATACTTCACAGAGAAAGCAGGATATTTTCATGAAATCGCTTCTTGTTTACTTGAAAGATTACAAGAAAGAAACCATACTGGCGCCTCTTTTCAAAATGCTTGAGGCGTCTTTTGAACTTTTTGTACCCCTTGTCATGGCTGCGGTTATTGACGTGGGCATCGCGGGAGAGGACCGGCCTTACATCGTGAAGATGTGCCTTGTACTCATCGCGCTGGGGATCGTCGGTCTGGTCTGCTCTATTACGGCGCAGTATTTCTCGGCGAAGGCGGCGGCAGGCTTTGGCACCGGAGTGCGGCACGCGCTGTTTGCCCACATTCAGAGCTTTACATTTACGGAGATGGATACGCTGGGGAGTTCTACGCTCATCACCCGTATGACCAGCGATGTGAATCAGGCGCAGGCAGGGGTAAATATTGTGCTCCGGCTTTTCCTGCGCTCCCCGTTTATCGTGTTTGGAGCGATGGTTATGGCATTTACCGTGGATGTAAAGTCAGCGGTTATTTTTGTTGTTGTGATTCCACTGTTATCTCTTATCATATTTGGAATTATGCTTATTACTATGCCTCTTTACCGGAAAGTGCAGTCCCATTTGGATAGCGTGCTTCTGACAACGAGGGAGAATCTCTCCGGGGCAAGGGTCATCCGGGCATTTAATAAAGAGGATGACGAAAAAGAACGCTTTGAGAAAGAAAACGAGACACTGACGGACGCCCAGAAATTCGTGGGACGCATCTCCGGGCTTATGAATCCTCTGACATACATTATCGTAAACGGCGGCATTATCGCTTTGATCTATGTGGGGGCGGTCCGTGTAAATATCGGCGATCTGACACAGGGAGAGGTCGTGGCGCTCATCAACTATATGTCCCAGATTCTGGTGGAACTTGTCAAGCTGGCGAACCTGATTATCACAGTTACAAAGGCGGTCGCCTGCGGAAACCGTATTGAAAACGTGCTGAAGATTCATCCGGAAATGGAAAATGGGGGAGTGCCGCTGGAAATATCTGATGCAGAGGATGTTCCGGCAGTAGAGTTTGTAGATGTATCTCTGACATACAAGGGCGCAGGAGCGGAATCGCTCACGGGCCTTTCCTTCCGCGTGGAAAAGGGACAGACTATCGGAATCATCGGCGGTACGGGCTCGGGGAAATCCTCTCTTGTGAATCTGATCCCGCGTTTCTATGATGCGACCAAAGGGGAGGTCAGGATTTTTGGCAGGAATATCAAGGAATATGATATAGAAAGTCTGCGCAGGGACATTGGCTTTGTGCTTCAGAAAGCGGTTCTTTTCAAGGGAACCATAGAGGAAAATCTTCGGTGGGGAAATGAATCTGCTACGATGGAGGAACTTGAGGAGGCTCTTGAGATCTCTCAGTCAAAAGAATTTGTACAGTCAAAAGTAGGGCAGATGGAGTTCCAGATTGAGCAGAGCGGGAGAAATCTGTCCGGCGGGCAGAAGCAGAGGCTCACAATTGCGAGGGCGCTTGTGAGAAGACCTAATATCCTCATCTTGGATGACAGCGCGTCGGCGCTTGATTTTGCTACGGACGCCGCGCTTAGAAGCGCCATCCGGGGAATGAAAGAGAAGCCCACAGTATTCATCGTCTCCCAGAGAGCCGCTTCCATCCGGTATGCGGATCAGATTATCGTGCTGGACGACGGAGAGATGGCAGGGATTGGCACCCACACAGAACTGCTTAAGAACTGTCCGGCATATCAGGAGATCTATTACTCCCAGTTTCCGAAAGAAGACACAAAGGAGGCGCAAGCAAATGGCTGATAAGAAAATGACGGGACAGGGAAAGACTCTAAAAAAAGTATTCCGCTATCTCGGGAGATACCGTATCTTTGCGGTGTTTTCCATTCTTCTTGCGGCAGTTTCCGTGGCGCTTACGCTTTATGTTCCCAAGCTGACGGGGCAAGCGGTGGACCATATCATAGGCCCAGGGCATGTGGATATCCCCGGCGCGGTTCAAGTGATGATCCGTATCGGAGTGTGCACGCTGGTTACCGCTCTGGCACAGTGGCTGATGAATGTATGCAACAACAAAATGACCTATCAGGTCGTGCGCGATATCCGAAACGAAGCGTTTCAAAAAATTGAGATCCTGCCTCTTAAATACATCGACGGTCACCCCTACGGGGAGGTGGTAAGCCGTGTGATCGCGGATGTGGATCAGTTTGCGGACGGGCTTCTCATGGGATTCACCCAACTTTTTACAGGTGTTGCGACGATTGCCGGGACATTTGGCTTTATGCTCTCCGTCAATGTGAGCATTACGTTTGTGGTTGTGCTTATCACACCGGTGTCCTTCTTTGTGGCAAATTTCATCGCAAAGCGGACGTTTACCATGTTTCGCAGGCAGTCGGAGATCCGTGGGGAGCAGACAGGGCTCATAGACGAGATGATCGGGAATCAGAAAGTCGTACAGGCATTCGGCAGGGGCAAAAAGGTGACGGAAGAATTTGACAAGGTGAATGAGAAGTTGGGGAAGGCATATATCCGCGCCACCTTTTTCTCCTCCATCACGAATCCCGCCACCCGTTTTGTAAATAGCCTTGTATATACGGGAGTCGGTATCACGGGAGCGTTCGCAGTGGTAAATGGTTCTCTCACTGTGGGGCAGCTCTCTAGTTTCTTAAGCTATGCGAACCAGTATACGAAGCCCTTCAATGAGATTTCCGGCGTAGTAACAGAGTTTCAGAACGCGGTGGCGTGCGCCCAGAGGATCTTCGATCTGATTGAGGAAGAACCGCAGGTACCTGAGCCGGGGGACGTGGTGGAGTTAAAGGATATCAAGGGACATGTGCAGATGCAGAACGTGGCGTTTTCTTATGTGCCTGAGCAGGAACTGATCCGGGATTTTAATCTGGATGTCATGCCGGGACAGCGCATTGCCATTGTGGGACCGACAGGCTGCGGGAAAACGACGCTTATCAACCTGCTTATGCGTTTCTATGATGTGAATGAAGGATCCATTTCTTTGGAAGGCACCGACATCCGTGAGATGACGAGAAAGAGTCTGCGTACGGGGTACGGGATGGTGCTTCAGGAGACGTGGCTTAAGACGGGGACGATCCGGGACAATATCACAATGGGCAAACCGGATGCCACGGATGAAGAGGTCATTGCGGCGGCAAAAGCGTCCCATATCCATAGCTTTATCAAACGCCTTCCCAAAGGGTATGACACATGGATTACGGAAGATGGCGGCGGTCTCTCACAGGGGCAGAAACAGCTTTTATGTATTGCGCGGGTTATGCTGTGCAGGCCGCCAATGCTCATATTGGACGAGGCGACATCCTCCATTGACACAAGAACCGAGTTAAAGATACAGGCAGCCTTCGGGAAGCTAATGGAAGGCAGGACGACATTCATTGTAGCACACAGACTGTCCACAATCCGGGAAGCGGACATAATTCTTGTCATGAAGGACGGCAGAATCATCGAGCAGGGAGATCACAACAGCCTGCTTGCGAAAGGCGGTTTCTATAAACATTTGTACGAGAGCCAGTGGGCTGGAAAGGAGAAAGCATCATGACAAAGTTAAGTACATTATGTTACATCGAAAAGGATGGGCAGTATCTTATGCTGCACCGCACGGTAAAGAAAAATGACGTCAATAAAGACAAATGGATTGGTGTGGGAGGACATTTTGAACAAGGGGAGAGCCCGGAGGAATGCCTGCTCCGCGAAGTGAAAGAAGAGACGGGGTATACGCTCACTTCATGGAAGTACCGTGGGATCGTGACGTTTGTATACGGAGAGGATATAGTGGAATATATGTCGCTGTATACTGCGGATGGTTTCGAGGGGGAGCTTCACGAGTGCGACGAAGGACAGCTTGAATGGGTGGAAAAGACAAAGATATCCGCTTTGGAGCTGTGGGAGGGGGACAAGATTTTTTTCCGCCTCCTTGATGAAGGAAAGGAGTTCTTTTCCTTAAAGCTAGTGTACAATACATCTGACGTACTTCAGTATGCGGCGCTGGACGGGAAATCAATGGGACTCTTCGATGAACTGGATGAAGGCGGAAAAGAGCAGCGGCAGAAGATTGGTTGATGAGAAAGGAAGAGACATTATGGTAGAACGAGGAGTGATACATGGCAGGTTTCAGGTACTTCACCTCAAACATATGGAGTATCTGCTGGCGGCGAAAATGAGATGCAGGATACTGTATATCGGTATCACCCACCCTGACATTATCTTTTATCCGGCGTCGTCGCCCCGGGATATACATGGGACAATAGAAAGGGATAACCCTCTTACTTATATTGAACGGTATGAGATAATACGGAATGGACTCCTTGAGTTTGGCGTGAAGAGAGAAGATTTTGAGATCATTCCCTTTCCTGTGAGCAGACCTGAGACGTTTTTGCAGTACGCGCCGGAGGACGCAGTGTATTATATGAGCCTCTGCGGAGAATGGGACAAGGAGAAATACGAAATCTTAAGGTCTTATGGTTTGAAGGTGGAAATTCTGTGGGAGCGTTACGGGGAAGAGAAGGGAATTACAGGGGCACAGATCCGTGAAATGATTGCGGAAAATGGAGACTGGAAGCAGTATGTACCCAAAGCCGTGGCGGAATATATGGAAAGTCACGGAATCGTCGAGCGGATCAGGAAGCTGTATTATGCTTGAAGTAGAGGAAGACAGACATACAGATATGTTGACGCAAAGAATGTATTATGGAATTTCCGTTTTTAGGAAACAAGATATCCGCAGGACTATGTTGCGTGAACGGCGAGCGGAGCGAAGCGCCCCTTAAAGACGCGATGCAATATAGTCCTGCGGATATCGTATGTTATGAAAAGTAAAGTTTGAAATCAGTCTTTTACGGCAGCAAATATGAGTACATTACCACAAAGTGACATGCACTTCCTCCCATTACAAAAAGATGGAAGATTTCATGGCTGCCAAAATTTTTGTGTTTGCTGTTAAAAAGTGGCAGTTTCAGAGCGTAGATTACTCCCCCCAATGTATAGATGATCCCACCTGCGAGAAGCCATGCAAATGCCGCGGGAGACATATTGTTAAGTATCTGAGTAAATGCGAGAACACAGGTCCATCCCATCCCGATATACAGGACGGAGGATACCCATTTAGGGCAGTACACCCAGAAAGCTTTGATAAGGATGCCTGCGATTGCAATTCCCCACACGATAGAGAGGAGGATAATCCCTGTTTTCCCCTTTAGCACGATAAGACACACTGGGGTGTAACTTCCGGCGATGAGGACGGAGATCATCATGTGGTCGATCTTTTTGAGGAGAGTATTTGCTTTTGCCGAGATATCAAATGTATGGTAGGTAGTGCTGGCTGCGTATAATAAGATCAAGCTTGCCGCGTAGATGGCCAGTGAGATAATATAGACTCTGCTCGGCTCATTTGCCGCTTTGATAAGCAGTGGAATTGCGGCAAAGATTGCCATCAGCATTCCGATAAAATGGGTGATCGCACTGCCTGGTTCTTTTATGTGATGTTTCTTTTCCATATAGATGTGCCTCCTTGAAGTCTTAGAAAACAATAAGTAGTTTTAAAAACTATATTAAGTATATGTGTATACTATAATAAATATTCTGGAAAATCAACCCCCATAAAAAAGAAAATATGTTTTTTTAATATATTCTTTTTTCAGATAAGATTGAATCTTGCTCGTGTATAGATAGGATGTTATGATATTTACACGCTCAAGATTGGAGGAATAATAAAAAGATGAGATTTGTACCGAAGGAGCCGGATTATGAATTGAGCCCGTATACAGGGTTGACAAGACAGCATTGGATTGATGCGGCACAATACATTCTCGACGGGATATTTCAACATGTGAAGGACTTGGACGCACCTGTTCTCGTGCCCAGATATGAGGACAGGATCACATATCCGAATGCGGAAACTCCGAAGTGGAAGGAGCGGGCGGAGATTTTTGAAGGACTGGCGAGAAGTTTTTTCATTGCGGCTCCGCTGATTGAAAATGTCCCCGGTGCAAAAGCGGGAGGAATTCTGCTCAGAGAATATTATAAAAAGCAAGTGCTTGAGGCGTGTACCCCCGGAAGCGTAAATTATGTGCTCTCATACGATGATCTGGAACACCCGGAAAGAGAGGATTCTCTTTTGAACACATACCAGCAGACAGTGGAGACGTGTGCGCTCGTCATCTGCCTGTGGGTCAGTCGTAAGGTGATATGGGATACCTATACGCAAGCGGAAAAGAAAGTGATACTGGACTTTATCGAGGGATATGCGCTGCATGAGACAGTGCCTCACAACTGGCGGCTCTTCAATATGCTGGATCTAGCGTTCCTCCATATGAATGGCCGTCCGATGGACGAAGAAATTATGAGACATCACGCCGCAATGATTTTGCGATATTATGCGGGCGATGGCTGGTACCGGGACGGGCACGCGTTTGATTATTATTCGGTATGGGCGTTCCAAATGTATGCTCCGCTCTGGTGCGTTTGGTATGGTTACGAGAAAGAACCGTATCTTGCGGCAAAATTTGAAGAGTATTCGAACCAGTTTATGGAAAACTACCCCGCAATGTTCGACCGGGACGGCTGGGTAAATATGTGGGGGCGCAGTGGTCTGTACCGAAATGCCGCTACATCCGCGTTTACCAGCAACTTTCTGCTGAGAAAGAACACTGCGGATCCGGGACTTGGGCGACGGATCAGCTCAGGCGCGCTGATGCAGTTCTTAGGGCGTGACGATGTGATGTATGAGGGCGCCCCAGCTCTTGGCTTCTACCGCCCGTTCCTACCGATGATCCAGCCGTACAGCTGTGCAGAGAGCCCTCTGTGGTTGGGAAAAGCGTTTTTATGCTTACATCTGCCGGCGGATCATCCGTTCTGGACTGAGAAAGAAAAAAACGGCGCATGGGAGAAAATGGAAAAGGGAGAGACGTGGGAGACTGTGTTGAACGGGCCCGGACTTTGCTTTTCCAATCATGGCGATAACGGTACCACGGAGCTGCGCACGGCCAAGGTGATACGCAGGCAGGATGATGATAGGGGGATGTGCGGCTATGCAAAACTTGCATACAGTACAAAATACCCGTGGGAAGCTTTCACAGGAAAGGGCTGTGAAGCGCAGATGTATATGATACAAGAGGAGGAAGGCGGGAAACTTCACAAGCCAAACGCACTTTTGTGGCAGGGACAAAAGGATAGAGTGCTCTACCGAAGATGCTTTTTCAACTATACAAGCGAAATGGAAAGACACTGGCTTCACTGTGTCGAACTGGCGGATTTTCCAGTGGAGGAAGGGCTGATCAGAGTAGATCAGCTGCGAACATACCGGGGCGGGTTAAAGGTTACTCTCGGATCGTATGGATTCCCTGACATGGGAGAAGTGAGTGTAAAGTACATAGAGAAAGAGGGGGCAAAAGCGGTTATATTAAAGGGACGTGATTCTCAGGGGAGAGAAAAACAGATGGCAATGACCGTGTTCGCGGCATGGGAGAACTTGGAACTTACAGAAAGTAGAGAGACGAACGCTGACGCAGAGAACAGTATCGTGATATGCGCGAGACTTACACGGGAGAAGCTGTATGGCTATGAACCCTCTGTTATGATTAGTCAGGTTATTACAAGGGAATCTTTCCGGGAATTTACAGAGAAGGAAATCTTCAGCATCAGGAACATTTCTTATGCAGATCCGCAAGACTGCGGCGGGTACGGGCCTGTGGAGATTGAGATGCAAAATGGGCGGAAAATCACCGTGGATTATTCGGAAGCAGAAGGAAATCTGTACATATAAAAAGATATAAACAAGAACATCAGGCAAACCGGAGAAAAGCAGGAAGCCAGATGTTCTTGTTATTTTATTAGGAAAGCGTCTTGGGCGGTCTTATAGAATAAAGCCTCTTCGCGCCTAGTGAATCAGAGTGCCTGTTTTTCCCTTGAGCGCTTCCTTTACTTTATCAAATGTGGTGATATAAGCCCGGCGTCCCTCCTGTTCTTCGATGAATTCCACCGCGGCCCGGAATTTCGGAAGCATGTTATAGATGCCGAAGTGGCCTTCCTCCATATAAGCTCGGGCCTGAGAGGTCGTGATCTCATTCAGCGGCTGTTCGTCAGGCTGGCCAAGGTTGATGAATACCTTTTCCACATTGGTTAGAATGATGAGTATATCCGCATTAATGCCTTCTGCAAGTTTCCCTGCCGCAAGATCTTTCTCAATAACTGCGCTGGCGCCCTTCAAGTGGTTGTCCTGTTCCATGACTGGGATACCGCCGCCACCTGCAGCGATAACGATTTGATCCGCATCGAGAAGTGCATTTACAGCGTCCAGTTCCACGATCTTTACCGGGTTTGGCGCGGATACCACACGGCGGAAGCCTTTTCCGGCTTCTTCGATGACATAGTTTCCTTTCTTGCGCTCTTCATTTGCCTCCTGCGCATTCATGTAACGGCCAAGTACCTTAGTCGGTGTGTAAAATGCCTCATCATAAGGATCGACGATAACCTGCGTGAGTACTGTGCTGACTGTGCGGTAAATCCCCCGGTTTAGAAGTTCCTCCCGGATTCCGTTCTGCAGGTCATATCCGATATATCCCTGACTCATTGCAGAGCAGACAGACATTGGCGCCGGAGTGTATTCGGGGTGTGATTTTGCGAACTCATTCATGGCCGTGTGTATCATGCCGACTTGAGGAGCATTGCTGTGTGTGATGGCTACCTGATATCCTTCTTCGATCAGGTCTGCGATACATTTGGCAGTCTTTTTGACGGCCACTTTCTGCTCCGGGAGCGTAGTTCCCAAAGCCCGGTGTCCCAAAGCGACAACAACTCGTTTCTTCATAATGATCTCCATTCCGCTGTCTTTTTTGCGGACAGCATTTTATTTTCCTGTGTCTCTCACAGTTTTTGAACCACGCGGGGCGACTGTGCGGAGGAATGTATTTTATAGATAACTTATAGAAAGTTTACTATCATTTTCATGAAAAAGCAACAACAATAGTCAGCACTGTGTCCGTGGCAAATAATAGACAGAGTACAGCGCACAGGGCGGCCCTTTTGGCGTGTCCCATTCTCATGAAAAGGTCGGTCCATCTGGGCGCGAGATAATACAGGAAAGCGCAGCCTAAAAGGGCGAAGGACACACAACCGCCGACATAGATGCGCCCGTTCAGATTCAGGAAAAATTCACTGTAATCTCGGAATGGGTGCCCTAGAGTCAGGTCAGATATCAGATTTAGTGCATATTCCAATACAGAGTAAATGAAAAAGTTTACAAAAAACACAAGTGCCGGTTTCTTATTCAGCCGTTTTGTGAAAAGAAGGCTGAGTATGCCAAAAATACCGTACAGGGGCTGCCACGGGCCAAATAAGGCAGAATTATCTGTAAATACTCCGTTGCGGATCAAGTAGATCATCGTTTCTAGCAACCATCCGAACACAGAGAAAGAACAAAAAAGAAGAATATATGAGAATACGTCGTACTTACGGTCTGGGCGCACCGGGGAATGCACAGCGCGAAACGGCGGCTGTACGGAGAAGAGAAACACAGGATATTGTTCAGGGGCAAAATAGGTAGTCTGTGTGTAAGGGCCCTGTGAGTCGTCATATAGTGCCTTGCTGATAAGCAGTTCATCTTCTGAGGGGACATGCTCAAGGTAAGAGTCGTTCAGGCGTTCATACCGGGGGGAGCGGGAAAGTACATAGTTGCGCCGAAGCGCCAGATACAGTTCAGAGCGGCATCCTGTTATGTACGGATTTACGATCACAAAGTCCAGTATCCCTAGAGTCAGGATCGACAACAATTTCCAGCCGGCAAAGGAAAGGTCCAAAAGGAACAGTTTCCATTTGTTGTGCTCCGTTAGCTGCTTTGACAGGAAGAAAGTGTCCTTTCTACTGATCTTAGGGTTCTCCGCAAGGATAAAAGGGATCATGATATACTCATAATGTTTGATAATACCACCAATAATGGTAAAGTTCCAAAGCGTCTGGAAAACAGAACGGCAGAGCATGACCCATGCCGGACGGTGAAGATAGCGGAGTTTGAACAGGAAGAAGATTTTTGAGACAGGAGTATGCCGGTAACTCCGGATCTCGAGAAAGAACCGCTTTTCTCCCACCTGAAGGATGTTGCTGATAAAGATCTGGTATAAAAACGTAAGGACTGTCCCCGCTGCAACGAGAAATACTGCTATGCCCGGCGCGCCGGACAGAAAGCTGTTGACAGCTCTTAGGGCAGTGAAAAATACGGAGATGTTTGTTGAAGACAGATCAATGACTGAGTGGATGATATCTGCCACAGTGCTGCTGTATAGACCGGACAGAGGAGCATTTTCCAGAAAAAGTTTTATTGTCTGGCTGATGACTTCCGAGTTGGGAAGGTACGGCGCGAAGGCGGCGTCAGAAAGCTGTGGACCAGGTGAGGTCTGAAGATTGATAAATGTCGCCGAGACAGGGTAAGCAGTCGTCAGCACAGCGATGACAAAACAGACAGCAGCCATTTTCCAATAGCTCTGCCGCATTGATACACGAACTTTTTTCTTTAAGTCCTTCCTCTTCCACATTTCTGCCGACCTCCGGGAAATTTCCTGATACTCATTATAATTTAGAATAAAAAGATTTGCAAGTATTGTGTAAAGCTTGCTTGACATATAATGTAAAGTGTGCTTTACTATAAATGTAAAGTTGACTATATTTTTGACAGAATCAGAAATTGAGAAGAAAACTTGCTGGAAGGAGAGGTTGTGTGAAAAATAGGATACAGGAACTCAGAAAAGAGCGTAGGGTCACCCAGAGCGAGCTTGCCGATGCTGTGGAAGTGACCCGCCAGACCATCATATCTCTGGAAAACGGGAAGTACAATGCCTCCCTTATACTGGCGCATAAGATTGCCCAGTATTTCGGAATGAACATTGAGGATATTTTTGTTTTTGATAAAGAGGAGGAAAACATATGCTGTTAAAAATGATGATGCAAGAGGCGAAAACGGACGGAGAATTCCGGAAAAAACTGGAAATAAGGATAAAGATGACATGGGTGTCGGTTTTGATGGGAGTCGTGGCAGTCGTTTCGGGCGTGGCCATGATGATGCTCGGTGCGGATGAACACAGGACTGCTTTCCTGTCGGGAGTTTACTGCGGAATAGGAACGGTGGCGATTGTGGGAGGAATCATTTCCGTGGTCAGAACGCACAGGATGTTAAACGATGAGAAGCTACTACGAAGCGAGAGGATAAAAGAGAGCGACGAGAGGGAGAACGCAATCTGTAAAAATGCCGCCTCATCCGCCGGGACGGCATTAGTCTACCTCATGTTTGCGGCTCTTATTGTGGCGGGATTTTTCAGTATGACGGTGTTCTGGACATTGTGGGGAACACTCATAGGATACTTCCTTATACTAAAAGGCATGAAGGTTTATTATCAGAAGAAAAACTGACAGAAAAAAAGAATGTTGCAAAATATAGCTTTTTGCAACATTTTTTGGAAGAAGACGCACGGGGCTTATGATGGATTCATCGCCTCGTGCTCTTTTTTGATTTCGGTGAAACAGTCAGGGACTGTCCATGCGCTGTTTGTGGGCGTGAGGATCGCCTTATACGGGAAGGGGCCTACGCCGCACTTGCGGATTGCCGTCAGAGCCTGATTAAGACGGTTGTCGTTAAGGAAACAAAAGACGATCATTGTGGATGGAAGTTCGGGACCGTCATAGCTGCCTTCGGCGGGAGAGATGTCCTTCATGCCCGCGAGCACGCCTAAGGGCTGGTTATATTCTGTACAATGAACGCGTTTCAAGCGAATATGCAGCGGAAACAGAGCCATTTCCAGCTTTAATAGTTGTTCTTTCTCCGGGGGATTAAATAGTAAGATCGTTTCTTTCATATCATAAATTCTCCTCTTGATTTGTACCTGTTATTGTAATGCAGAACAGGAAAAAAGGGAAGGGGGACGGACAGTTTTTTCAGAGCGGCATATATTGGTAGTAGAAAGCAGAGGAAAAAGGAGGGAGTGGCATGAGAGTCTGTGAACTAAGAAACAAGGAGGTCATCAATATATGCAGCGGAAGGCGCCTAGGGTGTATTGTAGACGTGGAGATCAATGTGTGCAGCGGAGAGGTAGAGGCAGTGATCATTCCGGGGCCGGGAAAGATCTGCGGATTCATTGGGACGGACTGCGAGTATGTCATTCCTTTTGCGTGCATCCGCAAGATCGGTCCGGATATCGTGATCGTGGAGATACAGGAAGAAAAGTTTTTGCAAAAATTTTAACAATTGTGGTATAATGATTGCGCGAAGCGCAATCTAGACCGTATCAACGGTCTGTCCTGCCGTGCAGTATCCATTGATCGGAAACTTGACAAGCTCAAAGAAAGGCGGAAATAAATATGAAATGTCCATATTGCGGAAACCCGGACACGAGGGTCATCGATTCCAGACCGGCGGAAGATAAGAGTTCTATCCGCAGGCGCCGTTCCTGCGACGAGTGCGGGAGACGGTTCACTACTTATGAGAAGGTAGAGACTATCCCCCTGATCGTCATCAAGAAGGATAATAACCGTGAGCAATACGAGCGGTCCAAGATCGAGCACGGAGTCTTGAGCGCATGCTACAAACGTCCCGTTCCAGCAGAGGCGATTCAGAAGACTATCGATGCCATCGAACTGGAGATTTTCAATAGAGAGGAAAAGGAAGTCCCAAGCAGTGTGATCGGGGAGATTGTTATGGAGAAGTTAAAAGATCTGGACCCGGTAGCATATGTGCGCTTTGCGTCTGTGTACAGAGAGTTCAAGGATGCAGGAACATTTATGGACGAGCTGAAGAAATTTCTTCAGTAAGGGACTATGCGGACTTATAAATTAACGATTGCCTACGACGGAACCCGGTATCAGGGCTGGCAGCGTCAGGAGAACACAGACCGCACGATCCAAGGGATCATGGAACAGACGATTGCCGGGCAGACAGGATTTCCGGTCGAAGTAAACGGCTCCGGCAGGACAGACGCGGGTGTTCACGCGAAGGGGCAGACGGCCAGTGTTATACTTCCCGGACAGGCGGCGAATAATTTTTTTACGGGAAGAATCAATGCGGCGCTTCCGGCGGATATCCGTATTACGGATGCGCGTCTTGTGAAAAACGGTTTCCACGCTCGCAAGAGCGCTGTGGCAAAGCAGTATGAATATTATATCGACACCGGAGAAAAACCGGATGTCTTTACAAGGAAATACATGTATCATTTTCCGCGTAAGCTGGATCTTGAGCGGATGAGGATAGCGGCGGGATATTTGAAGGGAACGCATGAATTTGCAGCGTATACGGACAAAAAAGACGAAAAGTCCACAAGGCGGACGATTTATGATATAATAGTCAGCGGACAAGGCAGCAGGGTTGTCCTTACATTTGACGGTACGGGATTTTTGTACCATATGGTACGGATCCTGACAGGAACTCTGCTTGAAACCGGGACATATCAGCGCACACCGGAAAGCGTGCGCGATGCCCTTGATACAAAAGACAGGAGCAAGGCAGGTTTTATTGCTCCGGCGAGAGGGCTGTTTCTGCGGGAAGTGCGCTATGACTGAAAAAGCGGGGACAGAGGCAGAGAGCTCTGTCCTTCTTTGGATTTAGGAGGTAATTGATGAAACTTATATCATGGAATGTAAATGGAATACGGGCATGTGTCCAGAAAGGATTTCTGGATTTTTTTAACGAAGCGGACGCGGATATTTTCTGCATACAGGAGACAAAGATGCAGGAGGGGCAACTTGAACTTGACCTTCCGGGATACCACCAGTATTGGAATTATGCTGTGAAAAAGGGATATTCCGGGACAGCGGTGTTCACGAAGAAGGAGCCCCTTGCCGTGTCTTACGGGGTTGGTATTGCGGAACATGATCAAGAAGGCCGCGTGATTACTTGTGAATTCGAGGACTTTTATTTTGTCACGGTCTATACGCCCAACTCTCAGAATGAGCTGGCAAGGCTTGACTACCGTATGAAATGGGAAGATGATTTCCGGGCGTATTTAAAGAAACTGGAAGAGAAGAAACCGGTCATCGTGACAGGCGATATGAATGTGGCACACAAAGAGATCGATCTGAAAAATCCTAAGACAAACCGTAAGAATGCCGGATTCACGAACGAGGAACGGCAGAAGTTTACAGAGCTTCTGGACGCGGGATTTATTGATACATTCCGATATTTTTATCCGGATCAGGAAGGGATCTATTCGTGGTGGTCATACCGTTTCAGCGCCCGCGCCAAGAACGCGGGGTGGCGCATTGATTATTTTTGTGTGTCAGAGAGCCTGAAGGACAAGCTGGCAGACGCGAAGATACTGACGGATATTACGGGATCGGATCACTGTCCGGTAGAGCTGGACTTAAAATAACAGCAGGAACGGGACGGCGCGTATAGAAGAATATGCCGCGGTATGGTTAGTGCAGTGTGGGGACAGAAAGATATACCGCGGTATAGCTGCGCCGTACATGATAATAATAATAAATAGAAGGAGGAGTTTAATATGACAAAGATTGATATTATCTCCGGCTTTCTGGGAGCTGGAAAGACAACACTTATCAAGAAGCTGCTTTCGGAAGCGTTTGCAGGGGAGCAGGTCGTGCTTATTGAAAATGAATTTGGAGAGATCGGCATTGACGGTGGCTTTCTGAAAGAATCAGGAATCGAGATCCGCGAGATGAATTCGGGCTGCATCTGCTGTTCTCTTGTGGGAGACTTTGGAAAGTCTTTGAGAGAAGTGGTGGACACGTATCATCCCGACCGTATTCTTATCGAGCCGTCAGGCGTGGGCAAACTTTCGGATGTTATCAAGGCGGTCCAGGATGTACAGAATGATATCGACGCCAAGCTTAACAGTTTTACAACAGTTGTGGATGTGACGAAATGCAAAATATACCGCAAGAATTTTGGAGAGTTTTTCAGTAACCAGATAGAGTATGCGGGAGCGGTTATCTTAAGCCGTACGGATAAGGCAAAACCAGAGAAGATCGAGGAGAGCGTGGCGCTCTTAAGGGAGTTGAATAGCAGGGCTCCGTTTATTACGACTCCCATCGCGCAGCTTCCGGGTAAGAAGATACTGGAGACGATGGAGGAGAGTAGGTCGCTGGAGGAAGAACTTCTAAGCGAGATCGTGTGCCCGGAGTGCGGACACCATCACGAGGATGGCGGGTGCTGCGGTCACGATCATGAGCATCATCATGAGAGACATCGCCACAATGGTGAGTGCTGCCATCATGGGGAGCATCATCACGATCACGAGCGCTGCCATCAAGGGGAGCATCATCACCATGACGAGCACTGTCACCATGGACACCATCATCACGGTCATGAGGGACATCACCATGCAGATGAAGTGTTCACGAGCTGGGGGTGCGAGACGATCCATACTTATACGAAAGAACAGATCGGTATGATCTTGAAAAATCTGGAGGAGGACAACTCTTATGGGAATGTTCTCCGGGCGAAAGGCATGGTCGCGGGGGAGAACGGCGAGTGGATCTACTTTGATATGGTTCCGGGCGAACATGAGGTCCGGACGGGAGCACCGGAGTATACTGGGCGCATCTGCGTCATCGGGGCAGAGATTGATGAAGAGAAGCTGGAAGGGCTCTTCGGAATTGCCTAGAAGGAGTGTAATATGAGTGAACGAAGTGTGATGGTCTATCTGATGACCGGCTTTCTGGACAGTGGAAAGACACAGTTTTTGAAATTCACGCTGGAGCAGGATTATTTTCAGATCGACGGCAAGACCCTTCTTCTTCTCTGTGAGGAGGGAGAGGAAGAGTACGATCCGATGGAAATGCTAAAATACGGCGTCGTCATTGAGAGAATAGAGGATCAAGAGGAATTGACGGCAGAACGGCTTGAGCAACTAAACAGCAAGCATGAACCAGAACGTGTCGTTGTGGAGTATAACGGCATGTGGAAAGTCAGCGATTTTGAGGCACTGAAGCTCCCGGAAGGCTGGCAGATTGAACAGAAGCTGACAACGGTGGACGCCAGTACATTTCAGATGTATCTGGCGAACTTAAAGCCGCTTTTTGTGGAAATGGTGCGAGGAGCTGAATTAGTACTGTTTAATCGCTGCGAGGACATCGCGCCGCTGGCGGGATACCGCCGAAGCGTGAAAGTGGTCAGTCCGCAGGCGGAGGTTATTTTTGAAGATGAAGAAGGTGAAGTGGAGAATATTTTTGAGGATGATGTGCCCTATGATCTAAAAGCGCCTGTTATCAGGATCGAGAAGGAAGATTATGGTATCTGGTATGTGGACATGATGGAGAATCCAGACCGTTATAAGGGAAAGACTGTGGAGTTTACAGCAAAGGTAGTGAAGCCCCGGTCGTTTCCGTCAAAAGTATTCCTTCCGGGACGCATGGCAATGACATGCTGCGCGGATGACACTACATTTCTCGGATATGTGTGCAAGAGCCCCTATGCGCCTAAACTGAAACCGGGAGACTGGGTGAAGGTGCGCGCGAAGGTGGGATTCGCCAATCTGTCCGTGTATCGCGGGGAAGGCCCGCTTCTGGAAGCGGAATATGTAGAGATGGCAGAACCTATAGAAGAACTGGTCTATTTTAATTAGGAGATATGAAGGGGACACGGCACCGTGCTGTAACAGTCAGGCCCAGCAGAGAATATATAAGGAGTATGCAGATAAGGAGACAGGCAAATATGGGAAAAAAATATGATGTGATTGCGCTCGGCGAGCTTTTGATCGATTTTACTATGAACGGGAAGAGTGAACAGGGCAACAATATGTTCGAGGCATGCCCGGGAGGAGCGCCCTGTAATGTACTTGCCCTACTCAGCAAAATGGGGAGAAAGACAGCTTTTGTTGGAAAGGTGGGGAAAGACCAGTTTGGTACGCTTCTCAGGGAGACAATAAGAGAAGCAGGCATCGATGAGTCTCATCTGGTTGAAGATGAGGAGGTCAATACAACATTGGCATTCGTGCATACTTTTCCGGACGGAGACAGAGAGTTTTCTTTTTACCGCAATCCGGGGGCAGATATGATGCTAAATGTGGATGAAGTGGATGCAGACTTTATAAAAAATACAAAGATTTTTCACTTCGGCACGCTCTCTATGACCCATGATGCAGTGCGGATGGCGACGAAGAAGGCTGTGGATTCGGCAAGGGACGGGGGATGTCTGATTTCTTTTGACCCGAATCTAAGGGCTCCTCTTTGGAGTTCTCTAGATCTTGCCAAGGAGCAGATGGAATACGGATTCAGTGTCTGCGATATCCTGAAAATCTCGGACAATGAGATTCAGTTTGTCTCAGGAAAAGAGGACTATGATAAAGGAATCGCGTATCTTCAGGGAAAATATCATATTCCGCTGATTCTTCTGACCATGGGGAAAGACGGAAGCCGTGCATACTACAAGGAGATGCGTGTGGAGAGACCGGGATTTTCCGTACATACAGTCGAGACGACAGGAGCGGGAGATACATTCGGCGGAAGCGTCCTTACTTATCTTCTGGAGCATAACTTCTATGAGCTGACAGAAGAGCAGCTTGGTGAGATGCTTACATTTGCCAATGCGGCGGCAGCCATTGTGACCACAAAGAAAGGCGCAATACGGGCGATGCCAAAGCGAGAGGAAGTGCTGGCACTCATGGAGGGACAGATGTGATGGGAAATATATTTACAGTTCCATCCCTTTGATTACTTCTGTTTTATGATACGGTTCTGATTCCTCCATTCTCTGGGGGAGTTTCCATAGACATTTTTAAATGCCCGTGAAAAATGCAGTTGATTGGGATAGCCCACGGCATTTCCGATATCTCTGATGGATAGCTGTGTGAGCTTTAGAAGTTCTGCTGCTTTTGCCATACGGTAGTTAAGTACAAATTCCTGTGGTGATCGTCCTACGGTCTCCCGGAAGATTCGTCCGAAATATGTCCGGTTCAGACCACAGAATTCTGCGATCCCTTCCACAGATATATCATTTTGGAAGTTCTGCTCAATATAGTTGAGCGCCTCTTTGATATAGAAATCTCGTACTTTCCCGCTAGCTGACAGACGCATGGATGCGGCTGAGCGGGAAAGATAGTCGATGAAGAGGTAAAGATGTCCGATAAGGTGGAAGGGGGATTCCCCACTGTGTTCTGTCATATAGAGCATCTCATCTTTCATAAGTTCCCGAAGTTCTTTAGATGAAGCATGGTAGACTGGGGTGTCGGGAGAAAGTCCGGCAACCTCTATGATCTCTTTCGCTCTCAATCCGTCGAACTCAATCCACACATATTCCCAAGGCAGATTTTGATCTGCGATATAAGTGTTAATCTGCCGAGGGAAAATCATGAAGCCCTGACCGCTGTGAATCTGATATTTGTGCGTTCGCCCTTGGGAATCATTTGCCATTAACAGGCCGGTTCCAGATAGAACATAGTGAAAAAGATAATGGTTCCTTGATGCAGGACCGAAAGAGTGTGCGGGCGAGCATGTCTCTCTACCGAACTGATACAGTCCGAGATCTACAAAGTTTTCATTTGGAAATACGGAAAATAAAAGATCGCTCATATCCAGACCATCCTTTGTTGTACTATTGTAATTATACCTCGAAATATACCAAAATGCGACCAGACATAAAATAAATATCTGATAAGTCTCATTTTGGTATAAATATAGAAAAATTAGGATATTTTTGGATGCATTTTGGCATGTTATAATTCTTTCACAAGATAATATAAAAGGAAGGAGCTGGAACTTATTATGAAAAAGAAACATGCAGTCAGCGCCGTCCTCGTGGTCTCCATGCTTGCTGCAGTCATTCTTCCAGGATGCGGTTCGGATGAGAATGATGGAAAGACAGAGATTGAGATCCTGCAGTACAAGCCGGAAGCTGCGACGTACTTTGATCAGGTGGAGGATGAGTTTAATGCATCGCACGATGATATCCATCTGACTATCAGTTCGCCTAACGACGCCAGTACGATTATGAGGACACGTTTTGTCAGAGAGGACTACCCTGACATTATTGGTATAGGGGGAGATATCAACTACTCCTATTATGTTGATGCAGATATTCTTGCGGATGTGTCCGATTATCCCGGAATAACTAATGTAAAACAGGCTTATATTGACATTCTGGAGGGGCTTGAAATCACGCCTAAGGACGGTACATACGGTGTTCCTTATGTGGCGAATGCAGCGGGTATTCTTTACAATAAAGATATGTTTGAAGAACACGGATGGGAGATTCCTGAAACATGGGGAGAGTTGATTGATCTGTGTGAAGAGATTCAAGCGGAGGGAATCCTGCCGTTTTATTTTGGATTCCGTGATACATGGACCTGCCTTGCCCCGTGGAATTCTCTGGCAGTTGATTTGGCTCCGGCTGATACATGCAAGCAGGTGAATGCAGGCGAGACTACATTCAGCGAAGAGTATAAAGAGACTGCAGAGAAATGTATGGAGCTGGTGAGTTATGGGCCAGACGATCCGTTCGCTTACGGATACAATGATGCATGTACCGCATTTGCAAACGGTGAATCAGCGATGTATCCGATCGGAAGCTATGCGGTGCCTCAGATCTTGTCGGTCAATCCGAAGATGAATATTGATTCTTTCGTGACGCCGGGAAATGACGACGCCTCTAAAAATACTCTGAACTCAGGTGTGGACCTGATGTTTGCCGTGACGGCGGATTGCGAAAACAAGGAAGCTGCGTATGAGGTGCTTGATTTTTTGATGGCTGATGAGAATATTCAGGCATATATCGATGCTCAGAATGCTGTTCCATGCAAAGAGGGAGATTTTAAGCTTGCGCCGATGCTTGATGGTATGAAGCCGTTTATCGAGTCTGGAAATATGACAGATTATCAGGATCACTACTATCCGTCAGAGATGGCAGTGGATGCCCAGATTCAGACATTCCTCATCAATCAGGATGTGGATGCGTTCCTTACAAAGTTCGACAAGGACTGGCAGAGATATAACAGGGATATCATTCGTGCGGTCCAAGAATACAACGAAGAGAACGGAACTGGCAAGTAGAGAAAGGAGCGGGATAGATTATGAAAAAAATAAATGACAGCAAGCGGACATATATGCTGATTACAATACCGATCCTTGCGCTGTTTGTCTGCTTTAACACGATACCGCTGATTCGCGGTGTGATTTATAGTTTTACCAATTTCAAAGGTTTTGGCACATATGATTTTGTGGGCTTGCGCAATTACATGGATCTTTTTACTGACCCCAGAATCGGAGGCTCCTACTTGTTTACGATCAAACTGGCAGTTGTGGCGACAATTCTGACAAATGTGATCAGTCTGATCCTTGCGCTGGGGCTAAACAGCAAGATCAAGGGCAAGACATTTCTCAGGGCGGCATACTTCGTGCCAAATGTGCTTGGAGCGCTGGTTGTGGGATACATTTTTCAGTACTTCTTTACATATATTCTCCCGGGACTTGGCGACGTGCTCGGTATCGAGGTGCTGAGCGGGAGTATGCTATCCAACAGCAATACAGCTTGGATTGCCATTGTGATCGTGTGCGCATGGCAGTCCATTGCGATGAACACGATTATTTATATCTCTGGACTTCAGACGGTGCCGGAGGACGTGTATGAAGCAGGTGATCTGGATGGGGCCACAGGCTGGAAGAAATTCCGATATCTGACGTTCCCTCTGATTATTCCGTTCTTTACAATCAATATGGTTTTGTGTGTGAAGAATTTCCTTATGGTATTTGATCAGATTATGGCTATGACAAAGGGAGGTCCGGAACAAAGCACAGAATCCATTTCTTACCTGATCTACAAAAACGGTCTGTCAGGAGGAAGCTTTGGATACCAGAGCGCTAACGCGGTTGTATTCTTCATCGTAATCGTAGCAATATCTGTTATACAGATGACGATATCGGGAAGGAAGGAGGAGCAGTTATAATGTATGAAAAAATGAAAGCAAAAGTAAACTGGCCTGTTACGATCCTTCTATTTGCTGGCTTGCTCACAGTAGTATTTCCGCTGTATATGACGATTGTCATCGCATTCAAACAACCCACCGAGATGACGAACAGTATCTCTGGTATTCTGTCCTTGCCTGAAACATGGAGTTTGAGTAATTTCGTGCAGGCGATGGAACTTACGGATTTCTGGCGTTCGCTGGGAAATAGCTTGCTGGTAACGGTAACCACGGTAGTGCTATGCATCGTGCTTCACTCGATGATGGGATATGCGGTCGGAAGGAACAAAGCCCGCAGTAAAGTTTACAATCTGATTTATTTGTTTATCGTAAGCGGTATGTTCGTTCCATTTGCCATTTTGATGATGCCTCTAGCAAAGCAGACAGCGGAAATGCACCTTGATAATTGGGTTGGAGTTATCCTTCTTTATGTGGTATTCTATATGCCGATGAATTTACTTTTATATACAGGATATCTTGTGAATATTCCGGTTGCGCTTGAAGAAGCTGCAAGAGTAGATGGGGCGAGTACATGGCGTACATTCTGGAGGATTATCTTTCCGATTATGAAGCCAATGCACGCTACGGTAGCAGTTATCACTGCGCTGGCAGTATGGAATGATGTCATGACGCCTTTAATTATTATGTCAGGAAAAGGTTCTAATACGCTGCCGCTGGCACAGTTGACATTCCAGACTCAGTTTGGGACTAACTACAACTTGGCGTTTGCATCTTATCTGCTTGCACTCATTCCCATCGTTATTTTCTATGTGATCTGTCAGAAACAGATCATCAACGGCGTGGTGAACGGCGCGGTAAAATAATTTCTGGGAATATGGAGTACCGGCAAGGGCCAGCACTATATCCGGTGTAGGGAAACCGAGGACTTCCGGGATGTTTTCCTGCACTGGCCTGCTGTATACAGAGTGAAAATCAGGAGGAAAAAGATGGGCATATTATATGACAAACAGAAAAAAACAATCACACTACACACAAAAAATACGACCTATCAGATGCAGATTGACAGGTATGGGTTTCTGCTCCATTTGTACTATGGGAAGAGAGCAGAAGGATGTATGGACTATCTTTTGACATTTTATGACAGAGGTTTTTCGGGTAACCCTTACGATGCAGGAAACGATAAGACATACTCCATGGATTCCCTGCCACAGGAATTTCCATCTCTGGGGACGGGAGACTATAGGAATCCTGCATGTATCATTAAAAATGCAGACCTTACATACTGCAGTGATTTCCGATATGTAAGCCACAGTATCAAGGATGGGAAATACGCTCTTCAAGGTCTGCCGGCAGTTTATGCCGCTGATGAAGAAGCACAGACTTTGGAGGTGGTTCTTGCAGATTCGGGATCAGGAGTGAAGGCGGTGCTTCTATATGGTGTGCTTCCGAAGTATGATATCATTACAAGAAGCGTGAAGCTTATAAATGGAAATAGCGGTAGAATCACAGTCAAAAAGCTTGCCCCGGCATGTCTAGACATGGTAGGCGGAGAATATGATTTTATTACGTTTTACGGGCGCCATGCCATGGAGAGAAACTATCAGAGAATGCCGGTGGGACACGGGGTGTCGAAGATCGGAAGCTTGAGGGGATCTTCCAGTCATCAGTATAATCCGGCTGTTATATTGGCGGATCATGAGACTACGGAGGATACGGGGAGTTGCTATGCGATGGCGTTTGTGTATAGCGGCGGTTTCCAGAGCGAGGCGGGGAGAGACCAGTACTATCAGACGAGATTGATGATGGGGTTGAGCGAAGAACAGTTTGCTTATCCGTTACAGCAGGGGGAAGAGTTTCAGTCTCCGGAAGTTATTATGAGCTATTCTTCTGAAGGTCTCTCAAAGCTTTCCCAGAATCTTCACCGCTGTATGCGCACGCATCTGTGCAGGGGAAAATACAAAGAGGCGGTACGTCCGATCCTGCTTAACAGCTGGGAAGCGTCATATTTTGATTTCACGGGAGAATCCCTTCTAAAACTTGCCGGACAAGCGGTAGAACTAGGCATTGATATGTTTGTCATGGATGACGGCTGGTTTGGAGAGAGAGACAGTGAGTTCCGGGGGTTGGGTGACTGGAAAGTCAACGAGAAAAAACTCGGATGCACACTGGGTGAACTGATTGGTAAGATCAACGATATGGGGATGAAGTTTGGGATTTGGATTGAGCCAGAGATGGTCAACGAAGACAGCGATCTTTACAGGGAACACCCAGATTGGGCGTTTGTGATACCGGGACGGCGTCCAAACCGATCCAGACACCAGCTTGTCCTTGACTTTTCCAGAAAAGAAGTCGTTGATCACATATTTGACAGTATATGCAGTGTTCTAGATCAGGGAAATGTAGAATATGTGAAATGGGATATGAACCGGAGTATTGCCGATGTATATTCTGCCACGGCGGACAGCCAAGGCAGGGTACTCCACGATTATGTGCTGGGCCTGTATGATTTTCTTGAAAGGCTTGTGAACAGATATCCAGATATCTTGATCGAGGGATGCAGTGGGGGCGGCGGTCGCTTTGATGCGGGAATGCTTTATTATACCCCGCAGATCTGGTGTAGCGACAATACAGACGCAATTGACAGACTGGAAATCCAGTACGGAACATCCTTTATCTATCCCGTATCCTCAGTGGGAGCGCATGTGTCGGCGTCTCCGAACCACCAGACTGGAAGAATCACTCCCCTTAAGACCAGAGGTGTGGTGGCGATGGCAGGAACATTCGGGTACGAGCTGGATCTGAATGAATTAAGCTCGGCAGAAAAAGATGAGATACGGGAACAGATTACACAGTACAGGAAATTTGCGAAACTGATTCAGCAAGGTCTGTATTACAGGCTTACGAATCCACAGACGGCAAATGAAGGCGCGTGGGAGTTTGTTTCCGAGGATCGAAGAGAAGCCCTTGTTCAGGCGGTCAGCATTAAAAAGCATGCCAATATGACCGTGGACTATATCAAGGTCAGAGGACTGGAAGAAAATACGATATACAGGGAGACGGAGAGTGGAAAGCTGTATAACAGCACGGTGCTTATGGAATCCGGGTTTCCGATGCCGATTATGGACGGGGAGTATCAGGCATACCAGTGGCATTTTGTGAGGGAAGATTAAAGTCCTGCGAGGCTGGGAAGGAGAGAAAGAAGAGATGCCGAAAAAGACTGGGAGAAACGGATCTGCGGCAAAAACAGCACTGGCTCAAAGTAAAATTATAAGGGATGAGGATGAACGTGTCTTCAGAGAAAGGCTTGCGCGTTATTACGATGAACTCCGCTGGCTGTACATGGAACTGTATGACAATAATGATATGTTCGCGGAACTGTGCAGTCAGATGAAGGTATATTACAATCAGAGAAACCGGAAGTTAAAGGCACTGGATCAGAAACGTGAAATTAGTGGGAAGTGGTACCGCAAAAGAGATATGACGGGAATGATGATGTATATAGACAATTTTGCGGGAAATATCAAAGGCGTGCAGGAAAAGCTCCCTTATCTGGAGCAATGCCATGTGAATTATATTCATCTTATGCCTTTCCTTGATTCCCCTAAAGGGAGGTCAGACGGAGGATACGCGGTGGCGGATTTCCGTAAGGTGAAGCCGGAGTTGGGGACGATGGATGATCTGGCTGAATTGGCGGAGAAATGCCACGAGAAAGGCATTAGTGTGTGTATGGACTTTGTCATGAATCACACATCGGAGGACCATGAATGGGCGGTGAAAGCGCGAGAGGGAGACGGAGAGTACATGAGTCGTTATTTTTTCTATTCGGATCCGTCTATTCCACAGGAGTATGAAAAAACAGTTCCGCAGGTATTTCCCACCACAGCACCGGGGAATTTTACATATCTGCCCAAACAAGGTCATTATGTTATGACAACATTTTACCCGTATCAGTGGGATCTGAATTACCGCAATCCAAGGGTATTCAACGAAATGATGTACAATTTTCTCTATCTGGCAAATCAGGGAATGGATATCATCCGTATCGATGCCGTGCCTTACATATGGAAAGAGCTGGGCACGGACTGCCGGAATCTTCCGAAAGTGCACACTATCGTCAGAATGATGCGAATGATTGGAGAGATTGTGTGTCCGGGAATTGTCCTTCTTGGGGAAGTGGTTATGGAACCTGAGAAGGTTGCACCTTATTTCGGCACAGTGGAAAAACCAGAATGTCACATGCTTTATAATGTGACTACTATGGCAACTACATGGAATACAGTGGCCACAAGGGATATCCGCCTTCTGAGAAAACAGATGGATATTGTGTGCTCCCTTCCCAAAGAATATACTTTTCTCAATTACCTGAGATGTCATGATGATATTGGGTGGGGCATTGACTACGCGGAGCTGAAGCGCTGGGAGATGGAGGAAGTTCCCCATAAAAAATATTTGAATGATTACTTTCAGGGCAAGACAGAAGGAAGTGTAAGCAGAGGCGAACTGTATAATGAGGATCCTATTACAGGGGACGCAAGATTCTGTGCTACGACTGCGTCAATGTGCGGGATCGAGAGTGCCGGATTTGAGCAGGATGATGTGAAGATGAGCCGTGCGATAACGAAAGATATTATGCTCCATGCATATATGTTCACTCAGTCCGGCATCCCGATGTTGTACAGTGGAGACGAGATCGGGCAGATAAATGACTATACTTATAGAGACAATTCTGAGAAAGCGCTGGATTCCCGTTACATCCATAGAGGGAAGTTTTGCTGGGAACTGGCAGGGAGAATTAGGGAAAAGGGCAGTGTCCAGAATAGGATTTTCAGCGCGCTTTTCAAATTGGAAGCGATCCGCAAGGAAGAGCCTGTGTTTGATGCGGATGCCGAGGTATACACGAAGGATTACAGCGATTTGTCTATCCTATGGATTGTGAGAAAGGCGGGGCCGGAAGAACTTCATGCGGTTTTTAACTTCAGTGACGAGTGCAAGACCATCTGGATGCCCGAAACCACAGAGTACGCCGATCTTCTGACGGGGGAAAAGAGAATGTTAGAAAAGGTGAATCTTCCATCGTGGGATTTCCTGTGGATGAAAAAGGAAATCAGAATTTGACAATTCGGACAGAAGCGAATATAATGAGCAAAGAAACAAGGGCGTTTCCTATTAAGGGGGAGGACGCCCTTTTGTCATTCCAGTTTCATCATGTGCCGGACGCATGGGGAACACGAGAGGAGGCTTTTTAAATGCACGATTATACGAGAGAGGATATCCTGCGGCTTGTGGAAGAGGAAGATGTGGCATTCATCCGCCTGCAGTTTACGGATATTTTCGGAAACATGAAAAATATGGCGGTGACGGTCAGCCAGCTTGAGAAAGCGTTAGACAACAGGTGCATGTTCGACGCATCGTCCATCGAGGGCGTATCGGGGGAATTGGATACGGATATGTATCTCTATCCGGATTTGCGTACGTTTGAGATATTTCCGTGGAGACCTCAGCAAGGTAAAGTTGCGAGGCTGATTTGCGATGTGTACAAAAAGGACGGGACGCCCTACGAGGGTGATCCCCGGTATGTCCTCAAAAGAGCAGCCGCCCGGGCGGCTGAGATGGGATATACGCTCAATGCGGGCCCAGAATGCGAGTTCTTTCTTTTCCATACAGATGAGGATGGGTTGCCGACCACACTCACCCATGAGCAGGGCGGATATTTTGACGTGGGTCCCATGGATTTTGGTGAGAATGCAAGAAGGGATATGGTGCTTACTCTGGAGGAAATGGGATTTGAAATCTTATCCTCTCACCATGAGATCGCGCCCGCTCAGCATGAGATCGACTTCCGTTATGACGAGGCACTGGTGACGGCGGACAATCTGATGACTTTTAAACTGGTCGTCAAGACGATCGCGAAACGGCACGGTCTCCATGCGACTTTTATGCCAAAGCCGAGGATTGAGACATATGGTTCTGGTATGCACGTGAATTTATCGCTGGAGAGGAACGGTGTCAATGTATTTCAGGATAAAGAGGATGTAAATGGGCTGAGCAGGGAAGGATATTATTTTATCGGAGGCCTGATGAAGCACATGAAGGCGACAACCTGTATCACAAATCCAACGGTGAACTCTTATAAACGCTTTGTGCCCGGATATGAGGCGCCGGTGTACATGGGGTGGTCCTCAAAGACAAGAGGACCACTGATCCGTGTGCCTTCCGGGAAAGGGGAGAACACACGTATTGAATTGCGCAGCCCGGATGCGGCGGCAAATCCGTATCTTGCGCTTGCTGTGCTTTTAGAAGCCGGACTGGATGGTATCAGGAAACAAATTATGCCTCCGGCGTGCATTGATGAGGACATCCAGAAAATGAGCTGTGAGCGGAGAAAAGAATTTGGGATAGAAGAACTTCCCCGATCACTGAAAGAGGCGGTAGAAGAGCTTGAGAAGGATCAGTTCGTGCAGGATATTCTAGGCAGGGAGCTGGCAGAGAAACTTATGTCTGCCCAGCGCAAGGAGTACCATGACTATTGCATGCAGGTGACAGACTGGGAGATCAGAAAATATCTGTACCGCTTATAAGAAGGGAAAAGTAGCGAAAGGCAGCGGGAGGTGACACGGATTTGAGCAATGTCATTGTCGCATTTTCCAAAAGAGAGGATGCGGTGAATATACGGAATATTCTGACAAGATCCGGGGTCGGAGTCTCTGCTGTCTGCCTGACAGGGGCGAAAGTATTACAGCATGCGGAACTGTGGAGTGAAGGTGTGGTTGTCTGCGGCGCAAGGTTTTCGGATATGCAGTATATGCAGCTTTGGGAGCTCCTGCCAGATGGGTACGAAATTCTTCTTCTGGCCCCTTCGGGAAAATGGATTGGAGAACTGCCCGAAGGTGTCGTGGGGCTGCCCCTGCCTCTCAAAGTGCAGGATTTGACAGATACTTTGAGGATGATGTGCCGTGCGCAGGAGGACATAAGGAAAAAAAGGAAGAGTGCCGTGCACAGAAGAAGCGGCATCGAACGCCGTGAGATTGAGAGGGCGAAAGGACTTCTCATGGAACGAAACGGGATGTCCGAGGAGGAGGCGCATCGGTATCTGCAGAAGACCAGTATGGAAAGCGGTACCAATATGACAGAGACAGCCCAGATGGTACTGCGTATGATGGATGTTTAAAGCTCGTGATATTGACAGAGCTGCTCACATGGAGTATAAATGAATAATGAATACGGCAAGACGCAGATTTCTATGCGGAGCGTCACTGTCAAAAGCACTGGTGTAAAATGAGTGGGAAAGGGTAGATACCGTATGAAATTTACAAAGATGCAGGGACTTGGAAACGACTATGTGTATGTGAATTGTCTTCAGGAAAAAATAGACAATCCGTCAGAGCTGGCAAGGAAAATCAGCAATAGGCATTTCGGAGTGGGATCGGACGGGCTTATTATGATCAACCCGTCTGATAAGGCGGATTTTGAGATGGAGATGTACAATGCGGATGGATCGCGCGGTGAGATGTGTGGGAATGGGATACGCTGTGTGGCAAAGTATGTTTATGATTACGGTCTGACAGACAAAACAAGCATTTCTGTGGAGACGTTAGGCGGAATCAAATATCTTGACCTGACAGTAGAAGGCGGCAGAGTGAAGCTGGTGAAGGTGGATATGGGAAAACCGGAGCTGGAGCCTGAAAAGGTGCCGGTAAAAGCGGACGGAGACGAGGTCGTGGATGCTCCTATCGAAGTGGACGGCACCGAATACCGAATGACCTGTGTGTCCATGGGCAATCCTCATGCGGTTGTGTTCGTGGACTGTGACGTGAAAGAGTTCCCTTTGGAGAAAATCGGACCGAAATTTGAGAGGCATGAAAGGTTCCCAAGGAGGGTTAATACAGAGTTCGTGCGTGTCATTGACCGCCATACGGCAGAGATGCGAGTGTGGGAGCGCGGTTCTGGAGAGACGCTGGCATGTGGGACAGGGGCCTGCGCCGTGGCTGTGGCCTGTGTGCTAAATGGTCTTACAGAAGATGAGGTGACTGTGAAGCTTCTTGGAGGAGACCTCCACATCAAGTGGGACCGCAGGAAAGATACAGTGTACATGACAGGACCGGCGGAGGCTGTGTTTGACGGTGAGTGGAAGGAATAAAGAGATTAGGAGATAATAAAAATCTGCTGCTTGGAAAAGACCTTCCAATTGGGCTGTGATTCCGGCGCTCATGGGTCACGCTCACAAGCGGCAGGCGTAAGAGTCAGCGAGAGAGCATAAAAACAAGGTGTTGAGAATTTTCCTCAGCACCTTGTTCATTATCTCCTTTATTCTGGTTTGCTTCTGCGGTGTTTCTGCAGAAGAGGGATGCCTCCGAAGCCTGTAGCACTTACGCCCATTAGTGCAATCCAAAACGAAAAGTTGCTGCTGTCACCGGTTTTTGGGCTGTCCGCCGTACTCGTCGCCGGTTTATCCGGTGTATCTGGCATTCCAGTTGGCGGTATTGCTACCGCGGCCTTTGCCCAACCGTATACAGTACATTTTTCATGATGAGAAAAGAGGGGGACTCCTTGCCGCCTATCTTGAATAATTGTTTTTTCAGTAAAGAATGTTACAATATTATTCCATTAGCCCGCTAGGACATAAATATTGTATAGTAGGCCTTAGACGCGCAACACTAAATTTAAGAATCCGATGTGCGCCGGATAATCCCAACCAAAGCCAACCGGCTTTTTCTCTCTGCAAAAATGAAAAACCCCCGTAAAAACGGGGGCAAATCGGAGTGACAGGATTCGAACCTGCGGCCTCTACGTCCCGAACGTAGCGCTCTACCAAGCTGAGCCACACTCCGATAAAATAGGGAATCTGCTTTAAGCAAATTCCCAGCTACGGAAAAGGGACTTGAACCCCTACTAACAGAGTCAGAGTCTGCTGTGCTGCCAATTACACCATTCCGCATCAATCAAGCCGCTCTCGCAAGCGACATGGATATTATATCAGACTTTATAAAAAAATCAAGCACTTTTTTAAATTTCTTTACAATCTATATTTCGCCTAGTTTTTTCTGAATTTATACAGGGTTCGATTTTGTTTCCAGATAATCAAAAATTTAAGAAACGGCATATTTTTACCCAAAATAGTATTTAGCGACAGGATGTCATGAAAAATTAACAATAATTAAATAAAACATAGGATTTACTTAAATATTTGTGCGTATAATCAATATATTATAGGAAAGGTTTCATGACAGAGACATATATGTTGTTTTACATACAGATTACGGGGTGTGAAGATGCGAAAGAGGAAAAGAAGCCGCTATAGCATAAACGGTATTATTTTATGTGTGTTGGTCTTTTTTGCTATTACAGGAACAGTATTTTGCATGGTGGTAAACGGTCAGGGAGCCGCGGCTGAAAGAGCGAAGGTAGAAGCGGAGCGCAAGGAGCAGGAGGAGAAAAAGGCTGCAGAGGAAGCGGTTAAAAAGGCTGAGGAAGAAGCAGAGAGAAAAAGGGCGGAGGATTCGTCTGTCCAGCCGGGTGTCCCGATTGGTACGGCGGACCCGGATCCGGAGGAAAAGGTTGTTTACCTTACGTTCGATGACGGTCCATCAGAAAATACACAGAAGATATTGGATATTCTTGAACAGTACGGCGTGAAGGCGACATTTTTTATTACCGGCATGCGTGAAGAGTGCAGGCCGTTGATTAAGACAGCATACGACGCAGGACATACGATTGGTCTTCATACATATTCCCATGACTATGCAGGCGTGTACGCGTCGGTGGATGCGTATTTTGAAGATTTGGAGAAGGTGGGAAAAGTGGCAGAAGAACAGATTGGATATGTTCCGTGCTTTATCCGTTTTCCGGGCGGTTCTTCAAATGCAGTGTCAAAAAAGTATACACAGGGAATTATGACGGAGCTGATATCCCTTGTACAGGAAAAAGGATACCAGTATTACGATTGGAATGTAGATAGTGGCGACGGAGCGGGAAAGAGCGCGGAAGAATTAAAGAGTAATTCCATGACAGATCAGTTTCATCATGTGATGCTGCTGCTTCACGATTCACAGTCAAAGGATAATACGGTGGAAGCGCTTCCTTCTATAATAGAGTATTACCAAAATCTTGGTTATGAATTCCGGGCAATAGACCGAGAAAGCTTCGTGCCCCATCATAGTGTCAATAACTAGCATTATTATGCAAAGGCAATGAGATTTAGTAAAGAACTGAAGATATAATAATCGACTTATACCCCTTTCTATGCTATGATGATTTTCAGATTATTACGTGTAGAAAGGGGTATTTCTATGGGAGATACGTCTGAAAATAAAGAAAATGAGACTGGCGAACAAGAACGGAAACATGTTAATATCGGTATTCTTGCCCATGTGGATGCGGGTAAAACAACTTTGTCGGAGGGAATGCTCTATTTGAGCGGTCGCATCAGAGATATGGGGCGGGTGGATCATGGCAATGCGTTTCTTGACACATATGAGCTTGAGAGGGAACGGGGAATTACAATCTTTTCTAAACAGGCGGTTTTTGCGTGGAAAAATGTGGATATTACCCTTCTTGATACGCCTGGACATGTGGATTTTTCAGCGGAGATGGAGCGAACTCTCCAGGTGTTAGACTACGCGGTTCTTGTGATCAGTGCGGCAGATGGAGTTCAGAGTCATACGGTGACCCTTTGGCGCTTGTTAAAACGGTATGACATACCGGTATTTATCTTTGTCAATAAAATGGACAGGCCTGACGTGGACAGAGAATGTGTTATGATGGAATTAAAAGAGCGTTTCAGCGAGGGGTGTATCGATATAGAGGCAATATTTGGAACAGGAGATGGAACCCTCCTTTTTGGTGCACGGAAGGAATCCGCGGACATTGACGGAGAAAGGCTGGAGAGCCTTGCCGTCTGCGATGAGACGCTCTTGGAGGAATATTTAGAGAGAGGGGAGATCAGCAAGGAGACGTTGAGAAATGCGGTCGCTTCGAGAAATGTATTCCCCTGCTGGTTCGGATCTGCGCTGAAAGCGGAGGGCATCACGGAACTGCTGGATGGGATTGCGGAACTGACCTGCATGAAAGGGTATCCGCAGGAGTTTGGAGCAAAAGTATATAAAATATCCCGCGACGTGCAGGGCAGCCGTCTGACTTATCTTAAGATAACGGGCGGAACGCTGCGTGTAAAAGAAGAACTGCCGCAAGTCCGGGGGAAAGTGAATCAGATCCGTATTTATTCGGGGGCAAAATATGAGACCGTACAGGAGGCGGAAGCAGGGATGGTGTGCGCGGTGTCTGGCTTGGAAGAGACATTCCCGGGACAGGGAATCGGATGTGAGCAAGAGTCGGAAACGCCTGTGCTGGAACCTGTCCTGACATACCGGATAGATCTTCCGGAGAGCTGCGACATTCACGCAATGCTCAACAATCTAAGACAGATAGAAGAAGAGGAGCCCCAGCTTCATGTCGTGTGGGAGGAGGCGTCTTCTGAGATTCATATTCAGCTTATGGGGGAGGTGCAGACGGAGGTTCTCCAGCAGATGGTGAAAGAACGGTTTGGCATTGTCATTGGCTTTGGGGAGGGCAATATCGTCTATAAAGAAACGATTTCTACGCCGGTAGAGGGCGCAGGGCATTTTGAACCGCTCAGACATTATGCAGAGGTGCGGCTTCTTCTCGAGCCGGGGGAACGGGGATCCGGGATGCAGTTTGCCTCTGCGTGCAGTGAAGATGTGCTGGATCGGAATTGGCAGAGGCTGATTCTGACGCATCTGGAAGAAAAAGAACACAGAGGAGTTCTAACGGGTTCGGCGGTGACAGATATGAAGATCACTCTTTTGACGGGACGGGCCCACCAGAAGCATACGGAGGGCGGGGATTTTCGGCAAGCAACTTACCGTGCGGTACGGCAGGGGCTCAGAAAAGCGCAGAGTATTCTTTTGGAGCCGTATTATGAGTTTTGCATGGAGCTGCCTATGGAAAATGTAGGGCGGGCCATGTCGGACATTCAGAGAATGAGCGGAAGTTTTAAAGGGCCGGAGACGGAGAATGGACAGGCAGTTTTGATGGGAAGCGCGCCGGTCTCAGAAATGCGCGGGTATCAGAAAGAGTTTGCTGCATATACGGGGGGATTTGGAAGACTTTTTCTCACCCTTAAAGGATATGATGTGTGCCATAACAGCGAGGAAGTGATCGGAAAAATCAAGTATAATGCTGATGCAGACACGGAGAATACGGCGGATTCTGTATTCTGTGCCCACGGAGCGGGAATGGTGGTGCCGTGGTATGAAGCAGAGAACTATATGCATGTGGGAAGTACATTGAAAAAGACGTTTTCCGGTGAAGACATGACAGCCATGGTACCGCAGCGCCCGGGGAGAAGAGAAATTGAACTTACGCAGGAGGAGCTGGACGCAATCTATGTACGCACGCCGGATCCCATAAAGCGTAAAGCAAGCAGCAGACCTGTGACTGTTTCTGCCTATAGGAAGAAAACAGCTCCTGCTGAGGAATATCTTCTGGTAGACGGCTATAATATCATTTTTGCGTGGGAAGAACTTCGGGAACTGGCTGATGTGGATATTGGAGCTGCGAGAGGAAAACTGGCGGATATTTTGTGCAACTATCAGGGCTATAAAAAGTGTACGATTATTCTGGTGTTTGATGCTTACCGAGTAGAGGGAAATCCGGGAGAGATTTCCAAATATCATAACATTCATATTGTATTTACAAAAGAGGCGGAGACGGCTGATCAGTATATTGAAAAGACGGTGAAAAGGATTGTGAAATCCGCGCATGTGACAGTTGCTACGTCGGACGCGCTGGAACAGGTTATTATCCTTGGACAGGGAGCGCGCCGTATGTCGGCGCCGGGGCTGAAAGAAGAGGTAGAGCGGGTTTTTACAGAGATGAGAGGAGAACACCTTGGTAAAGATCCGGGGATTAGAAATTATCTGTTCGATCATCTTGACGATCAAGCGGCCTGGGAGCTGGAAAAGGTACGTCTCGGAAAAGATAAGTGACTCTTCTGTTTGCCGGCTGAACTGAAAAAGTGAGAAATTCGTAATTTTATGGTGACTTTTCACCTTGTTCAATGGTATTATTATTGAGACAGTATAATATGATATTGCGAAACGAGAGAGAGGTAGAAAGATGAATTGTATTAAATGTAATCAGGAAATTCCTGAAGGATCAAGATTCTGTCCTCACTGCGGTGCGGAACAGGTACAGGCTTCGCAGCCAGTAGATATTCAGGCGGAAGCAGGAGCACAGTCCGTGGAGGTTCAGGCAGAAGCGGAAACACAGAAAGATGCGTACGTGCAGCCGGGCGCGCCTGTACAGAACTACAGTTCTTCTCAGCAGGGGGCTCCATATCAGAACAACGCTTACCAGTCTCCCTATCAGCAGGATCAGGGAGAACCGGTAAACTGGGTTCCATATTTGGTGCTGTCGATCATTTCCACAATTTGCTGCTGTCCGCCGTTTGGTATTGTGGCAATTATTTTCTCAGCGAAGATCAACAGTGCAGTGAATTCAGGAAATGCAGAGGAGGCCAGAAAATCTGCAAAAACGGCGAGGATCTGGATTATCGTCGCCTTTGCGGCTGGTATTATCTCCGCTATTCTTTATATTGCGCTGATGGCATTTATAGGAGTAAACGAATATTATTACTATTACTAAAATGTGCACGAAGGAAGGCTGGTACAGGCAGATGGCAGAACATCTCCGAAAAAGCAGAAAAATGCGCATAGCTCTGATCTTATGTGCGGGAGCGGCGGCGTGTGCGGGAGCGGTGTATTTATATTTTCACGATCCGTACGACTATCCGCTTCCGTGCATCTTTTATGTGCTGACCGGGTTATATTGTCCGGGGTGCGGCGCGGGGCGCGCAAGTTATTCGATTCTTCACGGTCACTTTTGGGATGCTTTCTGTTATAACCCGCTTATGGCGGTTCTTTTGCCTCTGATTGGGCTGTATGTAGCGGTAAGAAGCGCGGACTGGGTGATTACAGGAGGCAATCATATCGATCGCAGAATCAGTGTAAAATTTCTCATAGGAGTGCTTGTAGTGATATTTGTGTATGGAGTGCTGAGGAATATTCCGGCATTCCCGTTTACGCTGCTGGCTCCGGGCGGATTCGCACAGATATTATAAGAAGAAATTACGGACGGAGGACATTTATATGATCAATAAATTAGTGGAAAAGATCAAAAAGACGGGGGCGCCGATTGTAGTCGGCCTCGATCCGATGCTGAACTATATTCCCCAGCACATACAGGATCAGGCGTTTGCTGAATATGGGGAAACGCTGGAGGGCGCTGCGGAAGCGATCTGGAAGTTCAATAAAGAGATCGTGGATAAGACATATGACCTTATCCCGGCAGTGAAACCTCAGATCGCTATGTACGAGCAGTTCGGCGTGCCGGGGCTTGAGGCATTTAAAAAGACGGTAGACTATTGCAAATCGAAAGATCTCGTGGTCATTGGCGACATTAAGAGAGGTGACATCGGTTCTACTTCCGCGGCCTATGCCGTAGGACATCTGGGGAAGGCCAAAGTGGGCGGCAAAGAATATGTTCCCTTTGATGAGGATTTTGTGACAGTGAATCCGTATCTTGGTTCTGATGGCGTGAAACCTTTTGTGGAAGTATGTAAGGAGGAGAAGAAAGGGCTCTTTATCCTCGTAAAGACATCTAATCCGTCCAGCGGGGAGTTTCAGGACCGTCTGATCGATGGACGTCCGCTGTATGAGCTGGTTGGAGAAAAGGTTGCCGAGTGGGGCGCGGACTGCATGGGCAACGAGTACAGTTACATCGGTGCTGTGGTGGGTGCGACTTACCCAGAGATGGGCAGGGAGCTCAGGAAGATCATGCCGAAGAGCTATATCCTTGTGCCGGGATACGGCGCTCAGGGAGGACGAGGCAAAGACCTCGTGCATTTCTTCAACGAAGACGGGCTTGGCGCGATCGTAAATTCTTCTCGCGGTATTATTGCCGCCTACAAGCAGGAGGCATACGCTAAGTTTGGTGAGGAGAACTTCTCGGATGCGTCCAGAGCGGCGGTTGAAGATATGATTGCAGATATCAGCGGCGCGCTGGGGGGAAAATAAATCAAAAAATGTGAGAAATCCGCATAAAAATGAGGACAAGGAGTTTTTATGACAAGGCAGAAGGAAAATGCAGTGATTCTCTCTCAGGAGAAGATCGCTCAGGACATATACAGTATGTGGATCCGGACGGAAGCGGCGGAAAGTGCAGTTCCGGGACAGTTTATCTCCATGTATACAAGAGACGAGAGCAAACTGCTTCCCCGTCCTATCAGTATCTGTGAGATCAATAAAACGGAGGGGAGCTTAAGAGTCGTTTACCGGGTGACGGGCGAACATACGGGGACAGAGCAGTTTTCACGTATGAAAGCAGGCGATGTAATCCCGGTGATTGGACCTTTGGGGAACGGGTTCCCGCACGAAAAGGCGGAAGGGAAACGGGCATTCCTTATGGGAGGCGGTATCGGTGTGCCGCCCATCCTTGAACTGGCAAAGCAGATGAAATGCGAGAAGAAGCAGATCATCGTCGGATACAGGGACAGAGAGACATTTTTAAAGGACGAGTTCGGGCAGAACGGAGAAGTCTATATCTCTACAGAAGATGGAAGTGCGGGGACCAAAGGAAATGTAATGGACGCGATCAGGGAAAATGCCCTTGGCGCGGATATAATTTATGCCTGTGGACCGACCCCTATGTTACGCGCGATCAAAACCTATGCGGAGGAAAATGGGATTGAATGTTACCTTTCTCTCGAGGAAAGAATGGCATGCGGGATCGGCGCGTGCCTCGCGTGTGTGTGTAAGTCAAAGGAGAAAGACCATCACACCAATGTTTACAATAAGCGGGTCTGCAAAGACGGCCCGGTATTCCTGTCTACGGAGGTGGAGATCTGATGGATATGAGAATAAATATCGCGGGTGTGGAGTGGAACAATCCAGTGACCGTTGCTTCGGGAACTTTTGGGTCGGGAGTGGAGTTTGCGGACTTTGTGGACTTAAACCGTTTGGGCGCAGTGACCACGAAGGGTGTGGCAAATATTCCTTGGGAGGGAAATCCGACTCCGAGAGTGGCGGAAGTATACGGCGGCATGATGAACGCGGTGGGATTACAGAACCCGGGAATCGATGTGTTCTGCGAGAGAGACATCCCCTTTCTCCGCAAATACGATACAAAGATTATTGTTAATGTGTGCGGAAAATCCACAGAAGATTACTGTGAGGTCGTAGAGCGTCTGGCACAGGAGGACGTGGACATGCTGGAGATCAATATCTCCTGTCCGAATGTCAAAGAGGGCGGTATCGCCTTCGGGCAAAACCCGAAAGCGGCGGAGGAGATCACAAGAGCCGTGAAAAAATATGCGAAACAGCCTGTGATTATGAAGTTAAGTCCGAACGTGACTAGCATTGCCGATATGGCGAGAGCAGTGGAAGCTGGCGGAGCGGATGCAGTCTCCCTGATCAATACGATCACAGGTATGAAAATTGATATCCAGAAGAAAGGGTTTCTCCTAGCAAATAAAACGGGGGGCGTATCTGGTCCGGCTATTCATCCTATCGCGGTACGTATGGTGTACGAGGCGGCAAATGCAGTTAAGATCCCGGTCATCGGAATGGGCGGTATCGCTTCTGCAGAAGATGCCATAGAGATGCTCCTTGCCGGAGCAAGCGCAGTATCCGTGGGAACAGCGAATTTTTATAATCCGGCGGTGACCATGGAGATTGTGGACGGGATAGAGAGATATATGCAGGAACAGGGATTTGAGACAGCTTTGGATATGGTGGGAATTGTGAGATAGACGGCGGTTAAGGAGGAAAAGACAAATGAAAAAGATGGTGAATATTTCTCTGGTATATTTTATATTTGCAATGGCCGGAGGTGTTTTTTACAGAGAGTTTACAAAGTTGTACGGCTATACGGGACTTACGTCGCTGCGGGTGGTCCACACGCATCTGCTCGTGCTTGGAACATTCTTATTTTTGCTCCTCGCTCTTGCCTGTAAAGCGACGGACATACAGAAGTCAGGGCAGTTTAAACGATTTCTGGTGTTATACAACATTGCTCTGCCCCTTATGGTCATCATGCTTCTTGTCAGGGGAATCATTCAGGTACTGGACATAGAACTTGGAAGCGGGGACGCAGCGGTTTCAGGCATTGCAGGAGTGTCGCATATTTTGCTTCTAATTGCATTTATTTTCTTTTTTCTGTCGCTTAGGGATGCTGCATCTGGAAAAGAAGCGATAGAACTTATTAAGAAGAAAAAGCAGATGTAATTGAATATAAGAAATAAAATTAACCTTCCAGGGTTTTGGTTTATTGTGTATCAGACCTGCGTAACATACAGCGCAGGTCATTTTTATTGCAGAAGTTAGGATGAAATGGCGTAACCTTTGTCCCGTCTGTGTGTTAGGATACCTGTCTTTTATTAAAGAACAAAGATAAAGCGTGTATTGTTGACTTTTTTACAGCTATTATGATAAATTAGTAAAAAAGGGGACTAATGTATGAGAGAAATTGACAGAACAAAGGATTTAAAAAGATTTTATTTAGACTGGCAGGCTTTGAATCATGTATATGAGCAGTATGCCAGAGATAATGGGCTGACCTATGTATCGTTGTTTATGCTACAGCTTATTGATGATGGAACAACGCAAAAGGAATTATGCGATACATTATACTTTCCTAAACAAACCATAAATAAAACCATTCAGTCTTTTTGCAGGAAAGGGTACATTGTTTTGAAAAATAACAATGTGGATAAAAGATATAAATTGATATATCTGACTGAAAAAGGTAAGGACTTTCAGGACAAAGTCATTCCGGCGATTCAAAAGGCTGAAACGGAATCATTTGACAGCCTGTCAGAAGAAGAACAAAAGACATTAGCAGACCTTTGGGAAAAGTATACCAGCATTTGTATAAGAAAGATAAATGGAGATTGATAACGTGGCAAAAGTTTGGTTTATAACAGGGGCAAGGCGGGGAATAGGGCGATCCATCACAGAAACTGTTTTAAAGCATGGAGACTCCGTCGTTGCGACGACCAGAAATGAAAACGATTTGAATATGGCAGGCGAATACGCCGGCAGATTTTTAAACTTACGCTTAGACGTAGCAAATGACACACAGGAACAAGTCGACAATGTTGTAAAACAGGTAATAGAAAGATTTGGAAGAATTGACGTTTTAGTCAATAATGCAGGACATGGAAGAATCACAAATTTTGAAGAAACCAGCGAAGAAAACATCAAAGAAATATTTGAGCTGAATCTGTTTGGGTTAATGCGGGTTACAAGAGCTGTTTTGCCAATAATGAGAAAACAAAAAAACGGACATATTTTTAATATTGCTTCTGCTGCCGGATATGGAGCCGGACCCGTTGCGTATCATACATCAAAGTTTGCCGTAACAGGTTTTTCTACTTGTTTAGCATTTGAAGTGGAACCTTTTGGGATTAAGGTGACAAATGTTGCTCCCGGATTATTCAGAACAAGCTTCTACGATAAAGGGGCGATGAGAACAGAAATTGATATTCATATTCCAGATTATGATAAAAACAGATGGCAGGATGATTTTGTCGCTAATAATAGCCATCATGAGCAGCGGGGAAATCCGGAAAAATTAAGCGAGTTAATTTACAAAGTATCATCTGCGGATAATTCTCCGCTCCATCTGCCGATTGGAAAAGACGCGGTAGATACAGTAGAAACCTTCATAACTTCATTGGCCAATGATGTGAACCGGTGGAAAGAAGAAGCGAAAAATACGGAGTATAAAGAATAATTGATTCCATTTTGGGATCAGATTTGCAGCCAAATTCCAGAATTGAAAATCTCCTGCGGTTATGATAAAATTGAGAAGGACTTAAACCCTATAATTACGGAGGTTTTATCAATATGGAAGCGTATAAGCAGGAATTTATCGAGTTCATGGTAGACAGTAATGTGCTCAGATTCGGAGAGTTTACTTTAAAGAGCGGACGCAAGTCCCCGTTCTTTATGAACGCGGGCGGCTATGTGACGGGCTCTCAGTTAAAGAAATTGGGAGAGTATTATGCAAAAGCAATCCATAGTACATACGGGGATGATTTTGACGTGCTGTTCGGGCCGGCGTACAAGGGAATCCCGCTGGGCGTTGTGACAGCGATCGCATACAGCGAGCTGTACGGAAAAGAAGTGCGCTACTGCTCTGATAGAAAAGAGGAGAAGGACCACGGTGCGGACAAGGGAAGTTTCCTCGGAAGCACCTTAAAGAACGGCGACCGGGTCATCATGATCGAGGATGTGACCACATCTGGAAAATCAATGGAAGAGACAGTGCCAAAGGTAAGAGGCGCGGCAGATGTGACGATTGTAGGACTGATGGTGTCCCTTGACCGCATGGAAGTGGGGAAAAGCGGCGAAAAATGCGCGCTTGACGAGGTGAAGGACTTGTATGGGTTTGACACAGCGGCGATTGTGACGATGGCAGAAGTTGTTGAGTGTCTGTATAATAAAGAATATAAGGGAAAAGTTATCATCGACGATACATTAAAGGCGGCGATTGATACATACTATGAAACATATGGTGTAAAATAAGGAGGCGCGTTTTATGGAAAGAGCATATCTTGCAATGAAGAACAGCGGCGCAGGCAGTATCGCTATCGGGATTGTCCTCATCGTTGTGGGAGTTACGGCGGGAGTGCTGTCCATTGTGAGCGGCGCGAACCTGCTGAGACACAAAAGAGAGATTACATTTTGACGGCAGAGCACATCTGCTGGTCTGGAGGACAGATCTTTATGGTCTGTCCTTTGTCGGTTGATTTTCAGAGAGACTTTACTGGGAGGAGTTTTTCCTGAAAAGCAGCCTGATGACTGATAAAGAGGGAATATTTTGAGCGTGAGAAAAACGAGAGCACTCAGGGCGTTTGGGAAGGTCCTGTTTTTGCTGTATGTCGGATTTTTGATCTATTTCCTGTTCCTTGCGGAATGGTATGGAAGGACAGGAGTATCGGAGGAGTACAGATATAATCTGGAACTGTTTCGTGAGATCAAAAGATTTATTATTTACAGAGATCAGTTGGGCGCTTTTGCCGTCTTTGCCAATCTGGCGGGAAACATACTGATCTTTGTGCCATATGGTTTTTTTATCTCCATGGCGAGCAGGTCAAGAGGATTTTTTAAAACATTGTTCTTCAGTATGGGGCTGAGCTTGTGCGTGGAGATTACACAGCTTTTCTCGAGAGTGGGAAGCTTTGACGTAGATGATATCCTTCTAAATACCGTCGGCGGTGTGGTGGGATACATCATCTTTTTAATATGTAATGCGATAAGGAGAAAACATTATGCCCGGAATCGGAAAAAGCGCTGAACAGCGCCGGAGAGAAAAGGAGAGAAAGCAGAGGGGCACGAGAAAATACGGTCAGCCTGCGCAGAGATTTTCAAGAAAGGGAGTACTGTCTTGTATCAGCGGGGCGGGAGCGCTCGCTATTCTTCTGGGATGCGTATTTTATGCGTTCCTTGCCAGGGGGAAGGCGCTTGGTATCGTAGGGGGTATTGCCATCATCTCCCTGATCCTGTCGATCTACGGGATACGGTGCGCCATACGCGGATTTTATGAACGGGAACGCAATTATCTGCCCTGTAAGATCGGGCTTCCGCTCAATGCGGCGGCATTGATTTTGTTTTTTGCGATATTTATAGGAGGCTTAAGCTGATGGAGTTTAAAGAGATGTTAAAGGAAAGAAATGAGCAGTATGCAGAGCGCTACGACCTTGCCGCAGGACGGCTAAGAGGGGTGGTCTCGGAAGAAACAGTGACGGAGCGGTACAGGAACTATTTCCAAGATGTGTCGCTCTTTCTTCTTGAACTGGAGAACGTCAGGCGCAAGATCGAGAGCGGAGAATGGGAGAGGTACAACATACAGAAGATGCACAGTCTGAACGAGATTTTATACAGTGATATTGTGGGTGACAGATATGAGAGAAGCTATGGAAACCCGGCGTTCGCGGCAGAGAGTTTCGGCACGGATATGGGAAGGCTCCTGAGTCTGCTTTATGCGGAGATGCGTTCGGGGATTCCTTATACCTTCGAGAACAGGAAGGACTACCTGACGATTCTCTTTGAACTTTTTATCGAGGTGTATAACTCTTTCGAGCAGGCGGCGCAGGAACAGGACGAGCCGCAGCCGAGAGAAATCCGTGACATCATTTACTGGTATGCCAGTGACTACTGCGATGTGTTTCTCGCGGACCGCATCTTGGAGCAGATCGATCCGGAACAGTCGTTCGCCGCAGATATTATCGAGCATGCAGATTTGGAAAATGACCGTTATCTCTATCGCTTTGGTGAGTATATCACGGAAAATGAACTGGGGACGGCGTATCATCTGCGCACTTTGCCGGAGGAGACAGTGAGAAAAATGGCGGATGTGTACACGGAAGGTTACCGCATCGGGTTTATCAATACAGGCAAAGATCTTTCGAAGAAATCCGTGGTCAATATCCGATATACATTAGGATTTGAGAGAGTCATCCGCATTGCTATCGATAATTTCAGGAAGATGGGATTAAAGCCTGTTATATACAGGGCGGCATCTGGTGTGATTACGAAACGGGAACACCATAAGATCGGGTATTTTGGCGGGATCGCAAATTGGCAGTATGAATATGACCACCGGCAGGATCAGGCGCTCTTCATGGACAAACGCTATATTGAGCGCAGGCTGGAGGTCATGTGCACTGTCTATGAACAGCATAAGGATCAGGCGGCTCAGTTTGCGGGACCTGCGGTGATGGAAACATTTGGGGAGAAGCCGTTTGCCCCCAAGGCAGTACCAGAAGCGCCTTTTTACAGTGAAGAGCAGCGGGAACTGGCTCTTCAGTACGACAGCAGATCCGGAAGGATAACTAATGAGTATATCAAAGGGGAAGAACGAAGCTTTACGATTGTCGCGTACCCTGTGCCAGAGATCGGTGAGGAGTATCCCGAGATATTTGACGAGGTCATTAAGATCAATACGCTGGACGCCAAGCTGTACGAGGAGGTCCAGCAGACAATGATTGATGCGCTGGATCAGGGAGAGTACGTCCATGTGAAGGGAAAGGGAGGCAATCGTACGGATATCCGCATACGGTTATGTTCTCTGAAAGATCGGCAGCGGGAGACAAAGTTTGAAAACTGTGTGGCGGACGTCAATATCCCGGTGGGAGAGGTGTTCACCTCTCCTGTGCTGGAAGGAACGAAGGGCGTGCTCCATGTAAGCCATGTGTATCTGAACGGGCTTTCGTATGACAATCTGGAGATTACATTTAAAGATGGAAAGATCGAGGACTATGGCTGCGGTAATTTTGAAGATGAGGAGGAAGGACGTAGATATATTTATGACAATGTGCTGAAGAATCACGAGACACTTCCTCTGGGAGAGTTTGCTATTGGAACTAACACCACGGCTTATGTGGCGGGGAAGAAATACGGCATTGAGGATAAATTGCCTATCCTCATCGCTGAGAAGACAGGTCCGCATTTTGCAGTAGGCGACACGTGCTATTCATGGAGTGAGGATATCTGCGTATATAATCCCAACGGGAAAGAGATCGTGGCGAAGGACAATTCTGTTTCCCTTAACAGGAAGAAAGATGTGGCAAAAGCATACTTCCACTGTCACACAGATATAACTATACCTTATGAAGAGTTAGAAGAAATAAGTGTAGTGACAAAAGACGGGAAACACATTATACTATTAAAAGATGGGAGATTCGTGCTTCCCGGAACGGAAGTGTTGAACCGTCCGTTGGATGAAGCAGGCATCTGACATGACACAATGTATTTCTAAGGAGGAAATGAAATGCCAAAAGTAGCAATCGTTATGGGCAGTGATTCAGACCTGAAAGTGATGAGCAAGGCTGCATCTATGCTGGAAAAACTGGGAATCGATTATGAGATGACGATTATATCCGCGCACCGTATGCCGGATACGTTTTTTGACTGGGCAAAAGCGGCAGAAGGTAAAGGTGTGAAGGTGATCATTGCGGGAGCGGGCATGGCTGCCCATCTTCCGGGAATGTGCGCGGCGCTTTTCCCGATGCCAGTGATCGGAGTGCCAATGTCAGGCAAAAACTTAGACGGCATGGACGCGCTTTATTCTATCGTGCAGATGCCGCCGGGAATTCCGGTTGCCACTGTTGCTATCGACGGAGGAATGAACGCTGCGATCCTTGCGGCGAAGATCCTTGCCACATCGGACGAGGAGGTATTGAACAAGCTGAAAGATTACTCTGCTGAGATGAAAGATACTGTGCAGGCGAAGGCGGATAAGCTGGCGGAGATGGGCTACGAGGCATATCTGAATAAGTAGAGAGAGGATATAAGTATGGATTATAAAAAGGCAGGCGTAGATATCGAGGCCGGATACCGGTCAGTAGAGCTTATGAAAGAGCATGTGAAAAAGACCATGCGTGAAGAAGTGCTGGGCGGGCTTGGCGGTTTCTCGGGTGCCTTCTCTTTGGCGAAGATCAAGGAGATGGACGAGCCGGTGCTTTTGTCCGGCACAGATGGATGTGGAACAAAGGTGAAGCTGGCAATGATTCTGGACAAGCATGACACGATCGGCATCGACGCAGTGGCAATGTGCGTGAATGATATTGCATGCGCGGGCGGAGAACCGCTGTTTTTCCTTGATTATATCGCATGTGGCAAGAACGAGCCGGAAAAGATCGCTGACATCGTCAAAGGTGTGGCGGAAGGCTGCCTTCAGTCCGGAGCGGCGCTGATAGGCGGCGAGACGGCAGAGCATCCGGGGCTGATGGAGGAGGATGAATATGATCTTGCCGGATTCGCGGTAGGTGTGTGCGATAAGAAGGATATGATTACAGGTGAAAACTTAAAAGCCGGCGACGTGCTTATTGGCATGGCTTCCTCTGGTATTCATAGTAATGGATTTTCCCTTGTGAGGAAAGTGTTTAATATGAAAAGGGAAGCGATGGATACATATTATGACAGTCTGGGATGTACGCTCGGGGAGGCCCTTCTTGCGCCTACAAAGATTTATGTGAAAGCATTAAAGTGTATCAAAGAGGCGGGAGTGACAGTGAAAGCGTGCAGCCACATTACAGGCGGTGGTTTTTACGAGAATATCCCGCGTATGCTCAAAGACGGTACAAGGGCAGTCATTAAAAAAGACAGTTATCCGATTCCGCCGGTATTCAATATGCTTTCCGTGGACGGCGATGTGGAAGAGCATATGATGTACAACACATTTAATATGGGACTGGGAATGGTTCTCGCAGTAGATGAGGCTGATGCGGATAAGACGATGGAAGCAGTCCGTGCGGCAGGTGAAACCCCGTATGTGGTTGGTCACATTGAAGCCGGGGAAAAAGGAGTAGATCTATGCTGAAAGTCGTGGTGATGGTTTCCGGCGGGGGAACGAACCTGCAGGCAGTCATTGACAGCGTAAAGAATCAGACGATCACAAACACGCAGATCGTGGGTGTGATCAGTAACAATAAAAATGCATATGCCCTGAAAAGGGCGGAAGAGAATGGAATTCCCTCAGAATGTATCTCGCCTAAGAATTATGAGACGAGGGAGATTTTCAATGAAAAACTTCTCCAGGCGGTAAAAGCATACGAGCCGGACCTAATTGTGCTGGCAGGATTTCTCGTAGTGATTCCTCCGGCAATGATCGGGGAGTACAAAAACCGTATGATCAATATCCACCCATCCCTGATCCCTTCTTTTTGCGGAACCGGATACTATGGATTAAAGGTTCATGAAGCGGCGCTTGCAAGAGGTGTAAAGGTTGTGGGAGCGACGGTGCATTTTGTAGATGAAGGTACGGATACGGGCCCTATTATCCTGCAGAAAGCCGTGGAGGTTCTTCAGGGAGATACTCCGGAAACACTTCAGAAAAGAGTGATGGAGCAGGCAGAGTGGAAGATCCTTCCCCGCGCTATCGACCTGATCGCCAATGGCAAGGTAACGGTGGAGGGGAATAAGACAGTGATTCTTCCGTAGTACAGGGCAGCGTATGGGAAGTATATCAGATGGGAGATGCCCCGTCTCTATATGCGGTGAGCAACAAATCAGTATTAGTGACGGGTATCAATCTCCATCTGATATACGCTCCGCGAGGATGCGCAGGGATTCAGAAATGTATTATGTTGGCTAAAGCCGACCCGAATCCCGCGCCAAGACTCGTGAGCGAGTTTTGAAAGGGGCGGTGCGTCTGTGAAAAGCAGACGGATCGCTCTTAATGAATAATTACAAATTTAGGAGGTAAGTCGAAGATGAAAGTTTTAATCGTGGGAAGCGGCGGAAGAGAACACGCCATCGCGGCGAGTGTGGCAAAAAGTCCAAGAGTAGATAAGATATACTGCGCGCCGGGCAATGCCGGGATTGCTGAGTATGCCAAGTGCGTTGACATCGGAGCCATGGAGTTTGATAAACTGGCAGAATTTTCCAAGAAGAAGCAGATTGACCTGTGCATTGTGGGGATGGATGATCCGCTGGTGGGAGGTCTTGTGGACGTGCTTGAGGAAGCGGGGATACGCACCTTCGGACCGAGGAAGAATTCTGCGGTCTTGGAGGGCTCGAAAGCGTTTTCCAAGGATCTGATGAAGAAATACAATATTCCTACAGCAGCATACGAGAACTTTACGGACCCGGAAAAGGCGCTTGCGTATCTCGAGACAGCCAAATTCCCGATCGTCCTGAAAGCGGATGGGCTTGCGCTTGGAAAAGGCGTCCTCATTTGCCAGAATCTGGAAGAGGCGAAGGAGGGCGTGAAGGCGATTATGCTGGACAAAAAGTTCGGCTCAGCAGGAAATGAGATGGTTGTTGAAGAGTTTATGACTGGACGCGAGGTATCCGTCCTTTCGTTCGTGGACGGAAAGACGGTCAAGACCATGACAAGCGCCCAAGACCACAAACGCGCAGGTGACGGGGATACTGGGCTGAATACAGGGGGTATGGGAACCTTCTCTCCGAGCCCGTTCTATACAAAGGAAGTAGAAGAATTCTGTGAGAAATATATCTACCAGCCTACTGTGGACGCAATGGCGGCAGAAGGACGTCCGTTCAAAGGAGTGATATTCTTCGGGTTGATGCTTACTGAGGAAGGGCCGAAGGTGCTGGAGTATAATGCCCGCTTCGGAGACCCGGAAGCTCAGGTTGTTCTCCCGCGGATGAAGAATGATATCATCGACGTAGCTGAGGCGTGTATTGACGGAACTTTGGATCAGATTGAGCTGCAGTTTGAGGACAATGCGGCTGTCTGCGTGGTTCTAGCGTCCGAGGGATATCCAGTAAAATATGAGAAAGGATTTCCGATTAAGGGGCTTGACGAGTTTAAAAAGCATGAAGGATATTATTGTTTCCACGCAGGGACAAAATATGACGACGGGCAGATTGTCACGAACGGCGGGCGGGTGCTCGGTGTGACAGCAAAAGGAAAAGACTTAAAAGAGGCACGGAAGAACGCATACACTGCTACGGAGTGGGTACAGTTTGAGAATAAATATATGAGGAACGATATCGGCAAGGCGATCGATGAAGTGTAAGTAAGAACTGGCATGGATTCCTTACATTTTTAAGTGTGCCTGCCAGAGAGAAGAACGCTGGCAGTTTGTCGGAAAATGTTACATAAATCTTACAAAAAGTGTATTGACAAACAGTATTGTTGTGATATACTTTGATAGTCAAAGTATTTAATAATCAAAGTAATTTTGATGGATTTGGAGAATAAAGATGGTAGGAAAGATATACGGAACCGGCTCTTATGTGCCGCCTCATGTGATGGACAACGACGATCTGGCGAAGATGGTGGACACAAATGACGAGTGGATACGGGAGAGAACCGGTATAGGGAAAAGGCATATCATCGAAGATGAGACGACTTCCTACATGGCGGGACAGGCCGCGCAGAAAGCAGTAGCGATGAGCGGTATCGATCCATCGGAGATTGATCTGATCCTGCTGGCCACATCTTCTTCTGAGACAGTGTTTCCATGCGCGGCATGCGAGGTTCAGAAAATGATCGGCGCAGTCAACGCGGCGGGATATGACCTGAATGCGGCATGTACAGGATTTGTTCTGGCATTTAATACGGCGCAGGCATATATAAGTGCAGGGCTGTGCCGCACAGTTCTTGTGATCGGGGCGGACAGCATGAGCAATCTGGTGGACTGGACGGACCGGGGAACATGCATCCTTTTTGGCGATGGAGCCGGTGCAGTTCTGTTGAGGGCAGAGGAAGGGGCGCCGGTTTACATGGCAGCTCATTCCGACGGTATGAAAGGAGAAGCTCTTACCGGGCTGAGCAGGCATCGTAGAGGCTGGGACGCCAAGAAAGAAGACAAAGAATCCTACATCCATATGGATGGGCAGGGCGTGTTCAAATTTGCGGTGCGCAAGGTGCCGGAGATTATAGAGGAAGTGCTTGCGCAGGCTCAGGTAAACTTGGATGAGATCGATTATTTTGTTCTTCATCAGGCGAACCGCAGAATCATAGAGGCAGTGGCCAAGCGGCTTAAGACAGACATTTCCAGATTCCCTATGAATCTGGAAGAGTATGCCAACACATCGGGAGCCACGGTTCCCATTCTGTTGGATGAAATGAACCGCAAAGGAATGCTCGTGAGAGGGCAGAAGATCATGCTTTCGGGATTTGGAGCAGGGCTTACTTGGGCGGCAAGTTTGTTTGAGTGGTAGAGAAAAATTTGCACAGTATTTAGAGGAAATGGGTAATCCCCGGTGAATGCCGGATTACATATACAAAGTATTTTCATTTAAGAAAGGAAAAGAAAACCATGTTAGAGAAGATCAAAGAAATCGTAGCAGAATCATTAAACGCTGATGCGGCAACACTCACAGAGGAGACATCCTTCAAAGAGGATCTGGGTGCAGATTCCCTCGATCTGTTTGAGATGGTAATGGCATTTGAGGAGGAGTTCGAGGTAGAGATCCCGTCAGAGGATCTGGAGCAGATCACTACGATCGGCGACGTTGTAAAATATCTGGAAGCTCATAAATAGGAACAGACATACGCCCGCGACGGAATAGACCTGCCGCGGGCATTGATAAAATTTCCAAGAAAGGTTGTAGAGTATGAAAACAAAAGTAACCGAATTATTAGGAATCGAATATCCGGTCATTCAAGGGGGGATGGCTTGGGTTGCTGAGTATCATCTCGCAGCCGCCGTATCCGAAGCCGGAGGTCTCGGGTTGATCGGTGCTGCGAGCGCGCCGGCTGACTGGGTGCGTGATCAGATCAGAGAGGCAAAGAAGCTGACTGAAAAGCCGTTTGGTGTAAACATCATGCTTATGAGTCCTTATGCGGACGATGTGGCAAAAGTGATTGTGGAAGAAGGCGTAAAGGTAGTTACCACAGGCGCCGGTTCCCCGGAAAAATATATGAAAATGTGGAAAGAAGCCGGAGTGAAAGTGATTCCGGTTATCGCGTCCGTAGCGCTTGCAAAGCGCATGGAAAGATGCGGAGCAGACGCGCTTGTGGCAGAGGGAACGGAAGCAGGCGGACACATTGGTGAGAACACGACGATGGTACTTGTGCCTCAGGTTGTGGATGCAGTGGGCATCCCGGTCATTGCAGCAGGCGGGATTGCCGACGGAAGAGGAATGGCGGCGGCGTTTATGCTCGGCGCGCAGGGTGTACAGATGGGAACGCATTTTGTAGTTACAGATGAATCTCAGGTGCATGAAAATTATAAAGATATGATTATCAAGGCAAGGGATATTGATTCAAGGGTGACAGGCCGTTCCACAGGTCATCCGGTGAGAGCTTTGAGAAATCAGATGACAAAAGAATATCTGGATAAGGAGCAGGCAGGCGCTTCCTTCGAAGAACTGGAACTCCTTACACTGGGCGGCTTAAGAAAAGCTGTCGTGGAAGGCGACGTAAAGACAGGGAGCGTGATGGCAGGACAGATCGCAGGTATGGTAAAAGAGAAAATGTCGTGCCATGCCTTGATTCAGAAACTGGTGAAAGAGACAGATGATCTGATCGGAGGAAAAGGGTTCTATGAGTAAGATCGCGTTTATGTTCCCGGGACAGGGAGCGCAGAAAGCCGGGATGGGCAAAGATTTTTATGAGCAGAGTGAAACAGCAAGACAGGTGATAGACAGTGCATCTGAATTGTTAGGTATCGATATGAAGGAACTGTGCTTTGAAGAAAACGACCGTTTGGATCAGACAGAGTATACACAGGCAGCTCTTGTGACAGTGTGCATGGCAATGGAGCATGTATTGAGAGAGCGCGGGCTGAAGGCGGACGTTACCGCAGGTTTAAGCCTCGGTGAGTACTGTGCCATTGCTTCCGCGGGTGGCATGAGCACAGAGGACGCTATTACGACTGTGAGGAAACGAGGGATTCTGATGCAGAATGCAGTGCCTGGTGGAAAAGGATCCATGGCAGCGGTTCTCGGACTCACAGGAGATGTGATCGAGAATGTTATCGAGGGAATTGACGGTGTGAGCATCGCCAACTATAACTGTCCGGGGCAGATTGTTATCACAGGCTGGAAGGAAAGTGTGGAGAAAGCGTCAGAAGCCCTGAAAGAGGCAGGCGCAAAGAGAGTGCTTCCGCTGAACGTAAGCGGGCCGTTTCATTCTCCTATGCTGAAAGAAGCAGGGGAAGAGCTTGGGAAAGTGCTTGAAAACGTGAAAGTTACTCCGTTAGAGATCCCCTATGTGACAAATGTGACTGCAGAGTATGTAAAAGATATTGAAGATACAAAAGCCCTTCTTGCGAAACAGGTGGCATCCTCTGTGAGATGGCAGCAGAGTGTGGAAAATATGATTGCGCAAGGGGTGGATACTTTCGTGGAGATCGGACCGGGTAAAACATTGGCAGGTTTCATGCGAAAGATCAGCCGTGATGTAAAAGTTTACAACGTGGGCACATGGGAAGACGTAGATAAGGTGGTAAGTAAATTATGTTAAATGGAAAAGTTGCGGTAGTGACAGGAGCTTCCAGAGGAATTGGAAGAGCTGTCGCCATCAGGCTGGCGAAAGAGGGCGCCATAGTGATTATTAACTATAATGGTTCTAAGGAGCGTGCTGAGGCAGTAAAGTCCGAGATTGAGACGGCAGGCGGAAGGGCGGAGATCTGGCAGTGCAATGTGTCAGACTACAGCGCCTGTGAAGAGATGTTCAAAGAGATCACCGCTAAGTTTGGAAGCGTGGATATTCTTGTAAATAATGCGGGAATCACAAAGGACGGGCTTCTGATGAAGATGTCCGAGGAAGATTATGACGCGGTGCTTGACACGAACCTGAAGGGTACGTTCAATTGTATCCGTTTTGTGGCAAGACAGATGATTAAGCAGAGAGGCGGACGGATCATCAATATGTCGTCTGTGTCCGGCGTTCTTGGAAATGCTGGGCAGGCGAATTACTCAGCTTCAAAAGCAGGTGTGATCGGGCTGACAAAGTCGGCGGCAAGAGAGCTTGCTAGCCGCGGCATTACCGTAAACGCGATCGCGCCGGGTTTTATCAATACTGAGATGACAGAAGTTCTCTCCGACAAGGTGAAAGAGGGCGCTGTGGCGCAGATCCCTATGGGGAAATTTGGGGAGGCAGAGGATATCGCCAATACGGTGGCGTTTCTTGCTTCGGAAAACGCAGGGTATATTACAGGACAAGTGATCAATGTAGACGGCGGAATGGCGATGTAGGAGGTTTTGATATGAAGAGAAGAGTTGTAGTGACAGGTCTCGGGGCCGTGACGCCGATTGGGAACACGGTGGATGAGTTCTGGTCAGGCATCAGGGAAGGTAAGGTTGGTATTGGACCGATCACAAAGTTTGACGCATCAGAATACAAGGTTCAGATTGCAGCGGAGGTAAAGGGATTCAATGCGAAGGAGCGCATGGATTTCAAAGCGGCAAAGAGAATGGAACTGTTCTCACAGTATGCCATAGCCGCTGCGAAAGAAGCGTTCGAAGATGCGGGTATTGATATGGAGAAAGAAGATCCGTACAGAGTGGGCGTGATTGTCGGTTCCGGCATCGGAAGCCTCCAGTGTGTGGAGACAAACTATGAGAAGATTCTTACAAAAGGGCCGAACAAGGTGAATCCTCTGATGGTACCGCTTATGATTTCCAATATGGCGGCGGGAAACATTTCGATTCAGCTTGGGTTAAAAGGAAAGTGCACAAACGTAGTGACAGCATGTGCATCCGGTACACACTGCATCGGAGATGCGTTCCGTGCTATCCAGTATGGAGATGTGGATGTGATGGTTGCAGGGGGCACAGAAGCTTCTATATGCCCGACAGGCGTTGCAGGATTTACGTCATTGACCGCGTTGTCTACGACAAATGATCCTGCTTGTGCTTCCCGGCCGTTTGACAAGGACAGAGACGGATTTGTGCTAGGAGAAGGTTCCGGCATTGTCGTGCTTGAGGAACTGGAGCACGCCAAGGCAAGAGGGGCGGAGATCTATACGGAACTCGTGGGGTACGGCGCGACCGGTGACGCATATCACATCACCTCACCGGCAGAAGACGGAGAGGGCGCAGGCATGGCGATGAAGCTGGCAATGAAAGAAGCGGGCGTCTCCCCTGAGCAGATCGACTACATTAACGCCCACGGCACAAGTACGCATCACAATGACTTGTTTGAGACGAAAGCGATCAAGTATGCGCTTGGAGATGCTGCGAAGGATGTTGTCGTTAATTCTACGAAATCTATGATCGGTCATCTGCTGGGCGCCGCAGGCGGCGTGGAGTTCGTGGTCTGCGTGAAGAGTATTCAGGACGGTTTCATTCATCAGACGATGGGAACCGATAATGTGGATCCGGAGTGCGACCTGAACTATGCAGTGGGAGCTCCGGTTGAGAAGGATGTCAATTATGTTCTTACGAATTCACTGGGATTTGGCGGACATAACGCAACGCTGCTCGTGAAGAAGTTCGAGGGCTGAGTCTTGTTTTAACAGGTTGAAAATAGTCATAGATTGATACGGATGGTCTGGTAAGAGAGGAATAATCATATGAAAGTGGAACAGATATTACAGCTTATTGATGCAGTATCAAACTCTGAATTGACAGAGTTCAAATATGAAGAGGATGGTGTGAAACTGTCCTTAAAAAAAACAGACGGTAAAGAAGTGACTGTGATTCCGGCACCTCTTCCGGCGCCAGCAGCACCAGCAGTACCAATGGCGGCGGTTCCGGCTCCAGCCGCAGTATTTCCAGAGGCTCCGGCAGCAGGAACGGTGAGCACAGCTGCGACCTCACAGGCGGCAGATGCCAAGGAAGCTCCGGCGGGGAATGTGGTGAGGTCCCCGCTTGTGGGTACTTTCTACGCGGCTCCGGCTGAGGACGCAGAACCTTTCGTAAAAGTAGGAGATAGCGTGAAGGAAGGACAGGTTTTGGCGATTGTTGAGGCAATGAAGCTGATGAATGAAATAGAGAGTGATTTTACAGGAACTGTGACAGAGATATTGGTAGAAAACGGACAGCCGGTTGAGTTCGGACAGCCGCTCTTTGTGATCAGCTAACCGCACATGCGACACGAAGCGGCGAAGTAGCGGAATCGAGCTGTATGTGCGGTGAAAACAAAAAAGCAGTTCAGAAAATAGAGGTGTGAGATATGAAAAGTTTGAATGTAGAGCAGATTCAGGATATCATCCCCCACAGACATCCTTTTCTTTTGATTGACAAGATCGAGGACTATGAGCCGGGAGAATATGCGGTCGGATATAAGGGCGTGACATATAGGGAAGATTTTTTCGCAGGTCATTTTCCGCAGAAAGCGGTGATGCCGGGTGTGCTTATCCTTGAGGCGCTTGCCCAGACAGGAGCTGTGGCAATCTTAAGTGTTCCTGAAAATCAGGGGAAGATAGCGTTCTTCGGCGGAGTCCAGAAATGCCGTTTCAAGGGAATGGTATTTCCGGGGGACACTCTAAAACTAGAGACAAAGATTATCAAAAGAAAAGGTCCTGTGGGAGTAGGAGAAGCGGTTGCGTCTGTAGACGGAAAAGTAGTGGTCAGCGCAGAACTGACATTTATGGTAGGGGAGTAAGTGAGAAATGATTGAAAAAGTGTTGATCGCAAACCGAGGAGAGATCGCTGTCCGCATCATCCGCGCATGCCGCGAGATGGGGATTGAGACAGTAGCGGTATATTCTGAGGCTGACAGAGAAGCTCTGCACACACAGCTGGCGGACGAGGCTGTCTGTATCGGACCGGCTCCATCTTCCGAGAGCTATCTGAATATGAATAATATTATCAGCGCCACGCTGGTATCCGGCGCGGATGCCATTCATCCGGGATTTGGGTTCCTGTCGGAGAACAGCAAGTTCGCAGAGTTGTGCGAGCAGTGTAACATTACATTTATCGGGCCAAAGTCCAAAGTTATCCAGAGTCTGGGAAATAAGTCCGAGGCAAGAAACACAATGCAAAGCGCAGGCGTTCCAGTAATTCCCGGAAGCAATGAGCCTATTTATGACGTGAAGACAGGTGCTCGCGTGGCAGCAAAGATCGGGTATCCGGTTATTGTAAAAGCTGCTCTGGGCGGAGGCGGCAAGGGCATGAGAGTTGCCCAGACCCCTGAAGAGTTTGAGAACAGCTTTAATACTGCGCAAAAGGAAACGCAGATGGCGTTTGGGGATAACACTATGTACATCGAACATTTCGTGCAGCATCCGCGCCATATCGAGTTCCAAATTCTTGCGGATGAGCACGGAAATGTGATCCATTTAGGAGAGCGCGATTGTTCCGTCCAAAGGAACCATCAGAAGATGATAGAGGAATCGCCTTCTATCGCGCTGACGCCAGAGCTTCGCGAGAAGATGGGAGACGCGGCGGTAAAGGCCGCTAAGGCAGCCCATTATACTAATGCGGGAACGATCGAATTTCTTCTTGAGAAGAGCGGGGATTTCTATTTTATGGAAATGAATACGAGAATTCAGGTGGAACACCCTGTGACTGAATGGGTAACGGGGATTGATCTTATCAAAGAACAGATCCGCATTGCGGACGGCAGAAAACTTAGCTATAAGCAGGAGGATGTACACATCACAGGACATGCCATCGAATGCCGTATCAATGCGGAAAATCCGTCTAAGAATTTCCGCCCGTCACCGGGAATGATCACAGATATGTATCTGCCGGGAGGCAAGGGCGTTCGTATTGATTCCGCCATTTACAGCGGCTATACTGTCCCGCCATATTATGATTCTATGCTGGCGAAACTTATCGTTCACGCAAAGAACCGGAGCGAAGCGATCAAAAAGATGCGCAGCGCTCTCGGCGAAGTGATTATTGAGGGGATTGACACAAACGTAGATTATCAGTATGAGATCCTGAACCATCCGGATTTTGTGAAAGGCGATATTGATATTGAGTTTATCTCAAAAATAAATGAGGGCTGAATCTAGGAGGATGATTTCTAATGAAGCTGAAAGATATGTTTAAAAAGACGAGTAAAAGGTCTTATTATATTTCTCTTAAGACAGACCGCCCGGAGGTTCCGGAGGGACTTCTCAGAAAGTGCAACAAATGCGGTGCGGCAATCATTGCAGAGGATGTAAGGAACGGATATTATATTTGTCCGAAGTGCAACGGATATTTCCGCATACACGCTTACAGACGGATTGAAATGCTGGCTGACGAAGGCTCTTTTGAAGAGTGGGATCGGGAGATAGAGTTCGTTAACCCTCTGGATTTTAAAGGATACAAGGAGAAAGTAGAAAGTTTAAAAGAGCGCACCAAACTAAACGAAGCGGTGGTGACAGGAAAAATCAGGATAAACGGCCATCCGGCAGTGATCGGCGTGTGTGATGGCAGATTTATGATGGCTAGTATGGGTCAGATCGTCGGTGAAAAAATTGCAAGAGCAGTGGAGAGAGCGACAGCGGAGAAACTTCCCGTCATTATTTTTACATGCTCTGGCGGCGCGAGGATGCAGGAGGGGATCGTATCCCTGATGCAGATGGTAAAGACCTCTGCAGCGCTGAAACGTCACAGCGATGCGGGACAGCTTTACATTTCCGTGCTCACGGATCCCACAACAGGAGGAGTGACGGCAAGTTTTGCCATGCTTGGAGATATCATTTTGGCAGAACCGAAAGCACTGGTCGGATTTGCCGGTCCGCGTGTTATCGAGCAGACCATTGGGCAGAAGCTCCCAAAAGGTTTTCAGAGCTCTGAGTTCTTGCTGGAGCATGGGTTTGTGGATCGGATTGTGGAGCGCGAAGAGATGAAAGACGTGCTCGCACAGATTCTTGCTTTCCACGATAGGAAGGCTTTGGAAGGCGTGAATACGAGAACACATGAGAAGACACGGGACAGTGAGGACGGACAGCAAGGAAAAGAGGAAGAGAATTTCGCTGCTTCACAGGGAAATGCAGGAGTAAAAAGCGGTGCGGATATGTATGGCAGCATACGCAGTGCATGGGACCGCGTGCAGATATCAAGAAAAAAAGACCGTCCGGTGGGAGTAGATTATATCAATGCGCTGTTTGACGGCTTTATGGAATTTCACGGTGACCGGTATTTTAAGGATGACCATGCGATTGTGGGCGGAGTGGCGTACTTCCATGGTATGCCTGTGACAGTGATTGCTCAGGCAAAGGGAAAGACAACGAAGGAAAATCTGGACCGGAATTTTGCTATGCCTTCTCCGGATGGCTATCGCAAGGCTCTGCGCCTGATGAAACAGGCGGAGAAATTTCACCGCCCGATTATCTGTTTTGTTGATACGCCAGGAGCGTTCTGTGGCATGGAAGCAGAGGAGAGAGGCCAAGGAGAAGCGATTGCACGTAATCTCTATGAACTGTCTGGGCTGAAGACACCGGTTCTCTCCGTTATCATTGGAGAAGGCGGAAGCGGCGGCGCCCTTGCAATGGCGGTTGCGGATGAAGTATGGATGATGGAGAATTCTATTTATTCTGTACTTTCGCCGGAAGGATTCGCAAGTATTCTCTGGAAAGACAGCAAGCGTGCCAGCGAGGCCGCTGAGGTGATGAAATTGACGGCAGAGGATTTGAAGCGGCTGGGGATCATTGAGCAGGTGATCGCCGAGCCGGAAAATTCCAGCGATACAAATATGGAATTCGTATGCAGGGACATGGGAAGACGGATCGCTGATTTTCTTATAAAAAATGTGACAGTTGACGCGGATCAACTGACGCAGAGACGATATGAAAGATTCCGCAGGATGTGAGGAAAGGTATGAAAAATCTTAAAATAGGTAAAAAACTTACTCGTTTCCCCCTGATCCAAGGAGGGATGGGAGTAGGAATCAGCCTTGGGAGACTTGCGGGAACAGTGGCGCGCGAAGGCGGTATTGGTATTATTTCCACCGCCCAGATCGGATACAGGGAGAAAGATTTTGACAGAGATCCGAAAGCGGCGAACTTAAGAGCGATCGCAAGTGAGATGGATAAAGCAAGATCTATCTCCCCAGGCGGCATTATCGGGTATAATATCATGACTGCGTTAAGAGAATATGCGGCGCATGTTAAAGCAGCAGTTAAGGCAGGAGCAGATATTATTATCTCTGGAGCGGGACTTCCAACGGAACTTCCAGCGCTGACAGCAGGGAGCGGTACGAAGATTGCGCCCATCGTTTCCACAGATAAATCAGCTAATGTGATCCTTAAATACTGGGATAAAAAGTACGAAAAAACGGCGGATCTCGTCGTGGTTGAGGGACCGGAAGCGGGCGGTCATCTCGGGTTTAAGAAGGAAGAACTTGCAGAGTATACCAAGGAGGCTTATGCTGAAGAGATTAAAAAGATCATCCGTACGGTTGGCAGTTACGCTGAAAAGTATGGAAAAGAGATTCCAGTAGTCGTGGCAGGAGGCATTTACGACAGTGCCGACGTAAAACGTGTGATGGAACTGGGCGCCGACGGCGTACAGGTGGCCACCCGGTTTGTTACGACTGAGGAATGCGATGCTGATATCCGTTATAAAGAGGCGTATATTCAGGCATCAAAGGAGGATATCGCTATTGTGAAAAGTCCGGTCGGGATGCCGGGAAGAGCGATCATGAACCCGCTTATGAGACGGGTGGCAGACGGGGAGAAGGTCCCGCACAGCCCATGCCACCGGTGCCTCTCCAAATGCCGTCCCGCTGAGATCCCGTACTGTATTACAGACGGATTGATCGACGCGGTCAAGGGAAATATAGAGAAGGGCTTGGTTTTCTGTGGCGCAAAGGCATGGAAGGCAGAGAAGATTGATACAGTCAGGGAAGCAGTGTTAAGCCTGTTTGCCTGAAAAAGTACAAGGGCATACATCATGACGGATGCGTCATGAGATGCAGAGAAAGGAGGAAGGCAGATGGATCCACGGGAAACGATCAATGACATTTTGGTAAATCTTTTCAATGAAATATGGAAGCTTGAAGAGGATGCCATTGTCACTGATGAGTTCAAAGATATTACAAACAATGATATGCATATCATTGAGGCGATCGGACTCTCGGGGGAGAACACAATGTCTCTGGTCGCAAAAAAGATAGGAATCACTGCCGGATCACTGACAACAGCAGTAAATGCCCTTGTGAATAAGAAATATGTAACGAGACACCGCAGCGAGCGTGACAGGCGGGTCGTATTCTTATCGCTTACACAAAAGGGTATAAAAGCATATGAGCATCACAAAGAATACCATAGTAGGATGACGGATGCGGTGATTGAGAGCTTGGATGAAGAAGAAATTCCGATTCTTTTGAAAACATTGGAAGGATTGTCAGATTTTTTCAGAGGTTATAAGGATAAGATAAAAAAACAGTAAAAGAGTTCCATAAAAAACAAAAAAAATTGACCTTTTCAAAAAAATGAGGTACAATCCCTTTTGGAACTTTGAGGATTGAGTTGAAAATGTGCGGGTGCTGACATCCATCAGTGTGCCAGTGCCGGAAATACTTGGATGTATTATGTTAGGAGGAGACAAGTATGGCAGTGAAAAAGGCAACAACAAAGGCTGCAAAGACAGCAGAAAAGAAGGAGACGGTGAAAGCTGAACCGGTAAAGACGGCAGAAAAGACTGTAAAAGCTGAACCGGCAAAAGCGATCGAGACAAAGAAAGATACGACAAAGAAGCTTGAAACAAAAGCAGCAGTTTTAGTAAATACACCAGAAAAGAAGGCAGAAGAAAAGGCTGTGAAGAAAGCTCCAGTTAAAAAAACTACCGCAAAGAAGCCGGCTGTGAAAAAGACAGTAAAAAAAGCTGAAGTGAAGACAGAGATGTTCCTTCAGTTTGCGGGAAAAGAGTTCACAGAGAAAGAACTCTTTCAGAAGGTAAAAGACGTCTGGACAAAAGAGCTGAAGAATAAGGTCGGCGATATGAAAGATGTCAAGATTTATCTGAAACCGGAAGAGTCTGCGGCATATTATGTTGTAAACGGCGACACAACTGGAAGAATCCAGCTTTAAGCACAAAAGAGAGCTCCCTTCTGTATCGGAAGTTTCTTTGAGAGACTGACCGGACAGAGGGGTTTTTCATTTTCAGGAAGTTTTGTATAGTATTTTTGGTCAGAAATGTTACAATTAAAAACAGATGGGAAAATGGAGATAATTAGGAAGGGAGGGAGAACACTGAAACAGTATACACTGGAGAGGAAAAAGGAAGAACAGGAAAGGCTGGAGCAGCAGATCCGCTTTATCGTGGAGATTGATAAGGTGAAGAATGTCTTCCGGCAGACATACCTGACGGACGGGAAGCGCAAGGAGAATGACGCGGAGCATTCGTGGCATCTGGCGGTCATGGCAGTGCTGCTAAAAGAGCACATGGAGGAAGAAGTGGACGTGGCAAAGGTGATGACTATGGTGCTTATTCACGATCTTGTGGAGATCGATGCGGGAGACACCTATGCTTATGACGATAAGGGAGCGCAGACAAAGCGAGAGCGTGAAGTGAAGGCCGCAGATCGTATTTTCGGGCTGCTCCCGGAAGATCAGGGTAGTTATTTCCGCATGCTTTGGGACGAGTTTGAAGCGTACGAAACGGCTGACGCGAAATTTGCCCACTTGCTGGATAACTTTCAGCCTTTCCTCTTAAACGACGTATCGGAAGGAAAGAGCTGGATAGAACATGGCGTACACAGATCTCAAGTGTGCAGGAGAAACGAGCATATTCCGGAGACATCAGAGATTGTCTGGGAGAAGATGCTCGAGGTCATGGAAAAACATATTGAAAAGGGCACACTGATTAGGGATTAAAGAAAGAGGTCATTCATATGTATGAAAGAGAGACAGAACAGCTTCAGAGCATCATAGACGACAGCCGGAAGATTGTATTTTTTGGTGGGGCCGGTGTCTCCACAGAGAGCGGCATTCCTGATTTCAGAAGTGCGGACGGCATCTATCACCAGAAATACAGATATTCTCCCGAGCAGGTAGTAAGCCACAGCTTTTTCATGCAGTACCCGGAAGTCTTCTATGAGTTCTATAAAGATAAGATGATGGCGCTGGAGGCAAAACCGAATCCTGCGCACAGAAAACTGGCGGAGTTGGAAGCGACGGGTAAGCTTACAGCGGTGGTGACACAGAATATCGACGGGCTGCATCAGGCTGCGGGAAGCAAGAGAGTGTATGAGCTTCATGGAAGCATTCATAGGAATTACTGTATGAAGTGCGGAAAGTTTTATGACGCACAGCATGTGAAAAGCAGTGAGGGAGTACCGAGGTGTGAATGTGGAGGCATGATCAAGCCAGACGTGGTGCTCTATGAAGAGGGGCTGGATCCTGCTACGGTTAGGGGCGCTGTGGAGGCAATTTCTGATGCGGATACCCTTATTATCGGCGGCACTTCTCTGGTTGTTTACCCGGCGGCAGGGTTTATCGACTATTTCAACGGGAAACATCTTGTGGTTATTAACAAGTCAGAGACAGCGAAAGCAGTCCGGGCGGAATTAACGATCGCAGCTCCTATCGGGGAAGTGATGGAAAGGATAGAGACTGATGAATTATAGATACATAGATATGGAAGCTTATAAGAGAAAAGAACATTTTGAATATTTTAAAAGTCTGGCGTATCCCTATGTAGGAGTGACGGTAAATGTGGATATTACAGAATTTTTAGAGATGGTCAGGGCTAAAGGGCTGCCGTTTTTTCTGGCGGTCTGTTATTGTGCCGGCAGGGCGGCGAACCGTGTGCTGGAATTCAGGCAGAGGATCAAAGACAATAGGATTATAGAATTTGAGAATTGCCGTACCTCCCATACGGTAGCCTTAGAAGACGGTACATACTGTTATTGTGATCTCAAGAATGACATGGAATTTCAGCAGTATATTCCATATGCAGTTCATGAGCAGGAAAAGGCGAAACGGGAAGCAACGATCCAAGAGGATGAGGCGCTGGAGAAGTTTTTTATCTCCACTGTGCCGTGGATTTCCTACACCTCGTTGATTCAACCTGTGCCGGTCCCGGCGGACAGCAACCCGAGAATCACGTGGGGGAAATACTTCACGCAGGAGAAAACGACGCTTCTTCCTCTGTCTGTACTGTGCCACCATGGGCTGGTTGACGGACTGCACATCGCACAATTTTATGACTGGTTCAAAAAAGAGATCTCGGCGGTCGCAGGTATGTGACCACCGGGATCTCTTTGAATGATTAACGGATCAGGAAGGTATACATGCAGTCAATAATCAATACAGTCAGCAAAATTCCGCTGACGATATACACTGCCTTCTCTCCCATGCGCCGGGTTAGCCTCTCGAATAAAGGCTGCAGTACATACAGGAAAACCATCCCTCCGATGCCGAATCGTATGCTCGGATTCAGCGCGATGCGTCCCTGAAAATTAAAGGAGAATCTTGTATAATCCCACAGCCATTCCCCATGAGTGAATTCCATGATATAGCTTGCCAGAAGCTCCACCGCGGTGGCGATGACTACGATTCCGATAAATACAAGGACAGGGGTGATCAGTACCTTCCCGAGATAAATGCGTTTCTTCTGTAAGCCTTTCAGACATAGGATAAAAATGAGTGCTCCCACGCCGTATACGGTGCAGTAAGGTCCGAAAAGGACTCCTCTGTTTGAGAATCCCCATCTGTATACAACCACTTCAAGAAATACTTCGTAAATCCATCCGAGAATGGAATACATCATAAAGTAGAGAAAATATTCTGAAAGTATTTTACCTGTGTTCTTTTTCATCATTTGCCCTCCTATCGTTCCCATCTGCCCGATGCGCCGCAGGGCAGCGCCAGCCCAGCTTCCGTGACAGGAAGCCCGATCTCCTGAGACTCCACATGACCGCCCCATGGTTTTAATTCCGTGGCAATCATATACGTAAGCACGGCTGGAGCAAGACCGGTGGTGTAGGAATTTACAAGAAAGAACAGGGGATTTTTAGAAAGGATCTTTGTGCAGAGCTTGATGAGAGGATGGATCATATCTTCGATTTTCCATATCTCGCCTTTGGGGCCTCTGCCGTAGGAAGGCGGATCCATGATGATCGCGTCATAGTTATTTCCGCGCCGTATTTCCCTCTCCACAAATTTCACACAGTCGTCTACAAGCCAGCGGACAGGGGCATCCTTAAGGCCTGATGACACCGCGTTTTCCTTGGCCCAGCCGACCATACCCTTGGATGCGTCCACGTGGGTTACCTGCGCGCCTGCGGCGGCTGCCGCAAGGGTAGCTCCACCGGTATAGGCAAACAGGTTAAGCACTTTCACAGGGCGTCCGGCGTGCCGGATCTTTTCCGAGAACCAGTCCCAGTTCGCCGCCTGCTCTGGGAAAAGCCCAGTGTGCTTGAAACTAAACGGCTTTAGGTTAAAGGTAAGAGATCCGTAATGGATCTGCCACTGCTTTGGCAGGCTGAAAAATTCCCACTCTCCACCCCCTTTTTTACTGCGGTGGTAATGTCCGTTCATTTTTTTCCAGCCGGCGTGTTTTTTCGGCGTATTCCATATGACCTGAGGATCAGGCCGAACAAGGAGGTAATCTCCCCACCGTTCCAGCTTCTCACCGTTTGAACAATCTATCACTTCGTAATCTTTCCAGTTGTCTGCGATCCACATATGATTTCCCTTTCTATAACTGTCTGTCTGCCATGAAGCAGAGTAACAGATAGGATGCGTGCCTCTTTATAGAGATGGACGCTCATCTGATTATAGCACAGAGAGCGGGCAGGGGGAAGAAATATTATAGTAATTAGGTGGGGCATATGTTAAAATATAAGGCAGAAAGTTCAAATTAAGTTGTAGAACAGCTAAGATAAAATTATGGAGGTCAGCATTATGATCACAGTAAATGCAATGGGCGATATCTGCCCGATCCCTGTTGTAAAGACGAAAAAGGCATTGGGAGAATTAAATGGTTCCGGTCAGATCGAAGTCCTTGTGGACAATGAAACTGCCGTACGCAATGTCATGAAGATGGCAAAAAGCTCCGGCGCGGCGGCAGAACAGGAAAAGCTCGGAGATGGGCGGTACCGTATCCTGATTACAGTGGGGGAAGCGGCGGTTTCAGTAGCAGAAGAAAATAGGGGGAAGGCGGATGATCCATCTGAAGCAGCGGCATGCCGCACCTGCCTTGGAACCGTTGTGTCTGTCGGTTCTGACCGGATGGGTGACGGCAGTGATGAATTGGGGCATATTCTTATGAAGAGCTTTCTTTTTGCGGTGACGCAGCTGGATGAACTTCCTGACAAGATGCTCTTCTACAATGGAGGGGCAAAGCTGACGGTTGAAGGATCAGAGTGTTTGGAGGATCTAAAGACGCTGGAAGAACAGGGAGTGGAGATCTTAACCTGCGGGACATGCCTTGATTATCACGGCATCAAGGATAAGCTTGCGGTCGGCGGTGTGACTAATATGTATAGCATTGTTGAGATACTTCAGAGTGCAGTGAATGTGATCCGCCCGTAGTGAGAAACAGTGGAGAAAACTTGAGAAATTTATGAGGAGAGAGAACTATGAACGACGGGATTCATTTGACACAATTTGCGAAGCATGGAGGATGTGCGGCGAAGATTGGACCGGATACACTTTCGGGGGTGCTGGAACGGCTTCCAAAATTCACCGATCCGTCTCTGCTGGTGGGATTTGAGACGTCGGACGACGCGGCAGTCTATCAGATATCGGATGACGTGGCAGTGATACAGACACTGGATTTCTTTACCCCGGTGGTAGATGATCCGTATACCTTTGGACAGGTGGCGGCGGCAAATGCGTTAAGCGACGTGTACGCGATGGGTGGGGAGCCGAAGATCGCGCTGAATATCGTAGAATTTCCCGGAGAGCTCTCCCCCGATATATTAGGAGAGATCTTAAGAGGCGGTGCGGACAAGGTGCACGAGGCGGGAGCCGTCTTGGTGGGAGGACATTCCATACAGGACGACGTGCCAAAATACGGCCTTTCCGTGACGGGATTTGTCCATCCAGATAAGATTTATAAAAATTATGGCTGTCAGGCAGGCGATGTCCTCATCCTGACAAAACAGCTTGGATCCGGTATTGTGAATACGGCGGTAAAGGCACAGATGGCATCGCCGGAGGCGGAGAGGGAGGTGATCCGGGTAATGACCACATTGAATAAGAAAGCAAAGGAGACCGCGCAGAAATACACGGTCCACGCATGTACGGATGTAACCGGATTTGGACTTCTGGGACATTGCTCGGAGATGGCGTCCGCCAGCGGGGCGCGGATCGTCATACGACCGAAAAATATTGCTTATATTCAGGGGGCAAAGGAGTATGCGCGTATGGGACTTATACCCGGAGGGGCATATCGGAATAGGGACCATGTGGAGCCTTTTCTTGAAGCAGGACAGGTTATTGATGAGATGTGGCTGGATCTTCTGTGTGATCCCCAGACGTCAGGCGGGCTTCTCATGGCAGTGCCGGAGAGCGAGGCGGACAGTATGCTGAGGGAGCTTGCCCGTGCGGAGATAGGAACGGAAGTTTCTTTTGTGGGAGAGGTGCTGGAGAGCGGATGTGAGAAAGGCCGTATGGTTCTGGAAATGGGAGAGGGAGACAGATGAATCTGAAACAGCTTGAAGCATTTGTGCGTGTGGCAGAGACGAAAAGTTTTTCCGTTACGGCAAAACAGCTTTATCTGACTCAGCCCACGGTAAGCGCTCACATTGCGTCGTTGGAAAAAGAACTGAACGCTTGCCTGTTGGTAAGAAATACAAAGGGTGTGGCGCTCTCAGAAACAGGGAAAGAGCTCTATGCTTACGCGGAGCAGATGTTGGAATTAGAGCGCAAGATTAAGGAACGGTTTGGGCTGGATGGGAGAAGCGCAGGCAGTGTTCTCCGGGTTGCGGCATCTACTGTGCCGGCCCAGTATCTTCTGCCGGATATTATGGCAGTATTTTTAAAGAACTATCCAGATGAACAGATCAAAATAATGGAATCTGACAGTGCAGGTGTGATCGAAATGATCCGCACTCACAGAGCAGATATAGGATTTACCGGAACAGTAATCGAAAGGGGAAACTGTACCTATTTTCCTTTCTATCAGGATGAGCTGGTGCTTATTACACCGATGGAAAAACGTTTCCTTGAGCGTAAGGAGAGGGGAGAAAATATCAGTAGGTGGATCGGGAAGGAACCATTTATCATGAGAGAAGAAGGTTCCGGAACAAGAAAAGAAGCAGAGAAGATTCTTTCCAGCAGAGGGATCAATCTGTCAGAATTTAATGTGGCTGCCGTTGTGGAGAATCCGGAGACAGTGAAACGTTCTGTGGAAAACGGGGTTGGGATTTCAATTTTGTCCCAGCTGACTGCGGAGGAAGAAGCAATGGCAGGAAAGCTTTTGGTATTTCCCCTAGAAGAAATGGGAGGGAGGCGGGCGATCAATCTCGTATATGACGCGGGATATCCACATCTTCCGGCAGCCGATAAGTTTATTCAAGAAGTGAAAAAGTTATATTTATAGATAAAATCTATAAATGTTTGAAAGCTATCAGGGTTTTCGATTGGACGGGCTTAAAAGGGCGCTTTATACTTATACTAACGGACAATGGTGTCAGCGTGCAGGAATACGTTGTTTATAGTATGTTGTTTCTTTATGCTGATGCTATATCGCAGGATAAACGCTTTTGACTTATGGAAGCACAAGGAAAGGAAGCGAAAAATACCTATGATCTATATGGATAATGCGGCAACAACGATACAAAAACCGGACGAGGTAAAGGCGGCTGTTACAGCCGCCTTTGATTCTATGGGGAATGCGGGTAGAGGGGCATCTCAGCCTTCTTTAGATGCGTTAAGGGTGATCTATGACACAAGAGAAAAGCTGGCGCATCTCTTTAACGGCGGGAATGCCAAGCAGATCGTGTTTACAGCTAATTCTACGGAAAGCCTTAATATTGCCATAAAGGGTATTTTTGAAAAGGGAGATCATGTGATCACGACAGTGCTGGAACATAATTCTGTGCTGCGTCCGCTGTATGAATGTGAGAAGCAGGGTGTGGAGCTGACGATCTTGGGATGCGACGGGAAAGGGAATATTTCCTATGAGGAAATGGAGGAGGCAGTCAGGGAGAATACGAAGGCGGTCGTCTGTACGCATGCGTCAAATCTGACGGGAAATATGATCGATCTGAAAAAAGTGGGAGAGATCACGGAAAGGTATGGCATCTGGCTTGTTGTAGACGCATCTCAGACCGCCGGGGTATATCCTATTGATGTGGAGAAACTTCATATTGATATACTCTGTTTTACCGGGCATAAAAGCCTTAGAGGACCACAGGGAACAGGAGGCATGTGGGTGAGAGAAGGCGTACGGATCCGACCGCTGTTGTCAGGAGGAAGCGGAATTGATACATACAATCCAAGTCATCCTACAGAGATGCCTACGGCTCTGGAGGCCGGCACATTGAACGGGCACGGTATCGCCGGGCTGGGAGCGGCCTTGTCCTGCCTCGAACGGATGGGAATGGACTGTATCCGCGAAAAAGAACTGTCATTGATGCGACGGTTTTATGAAGGGGTATGCCAGATACCAGGAGTGAAAGTGTACGGAGACTTTGATACCGGCAGACGAGCTCCTATTGTTGCCCTTAATATTTGTGATTATGATTCTTCAGAAGTGAGCGACGCGCTCAGCGAGGAGTACGGTATTATAACTCGTCCCGGAGCGCACTGCGCGCCATTGATGCATAAAGCACTAGGAACGATAGAACAGGGTGCGGTGCGGTTCAGCTTCTCTCATTATAATACAGAAGAAGAAATAGATCTTGCGATAAGCGCCGTGGAAAATCTGTCGTGCGAATAAAAAGCGCGTCAAAGGAAAAGAGCAGGAGGGAAAAATATGAATCTGTCAGATTCAAAGAAAAAACTTGCCTTGGCAGGTATTGTCTGCGGGCTTGTGGCAGCATGTCTTGCATATTTCGGAAATCCGGCGAATATGGCATTTTGCATTGCGTGTTTTATCCGCGATACGGCGGGAGCCCTTGGATTTCATTCTGCAGAGAACGTGCAGTATGTAAGGCCGGAGGTCATTGGACTAGTACTGGGGGCGTTTTTGGCATCTGTTGTAACAAAGGAGTACCGATCTACAGCGGGATCATCACCCATGGTGCGGTTTGTACTGGGAATGATCCTTGTGATTGGCTCACTTGTATTTTTGGGATGCCCCCTAAGAATGATCATCCGCATGTCGGCAGGTGATCTAAACGCATGGGTGGCACTAATTGGTTTTGTCCTTGGAGTTGGAACGGGAGTATTTGCGCTGAAAAAGGGTTTCAGCCTTGGGCGGGCGCACACAGCAAATAGGATGAATGGTATTGTGCTTCCGATACTTCTCGCGGGAGTACTTGTGCTTGCGATGGCAGCGTTGTTAAAGAGCAGTGAGAGCGGACCGGGGAGCATGCACGCACCGGTGCTGATGTCGCTGGCAGGCGGTCTTATCTTCGGAGCTTTTGCCCAGAAGGCGAGGATGTGTTTTGCCGGAAGTATCCGCGATGTGGTCCTAATGAAAAATTTTGACCTGCTGACAGTCATCGGCGGATTGTTTGTGGTGATGCTGGTCTTCAATATTGCCACAGGGAAATTTATTCCCGCGTTTGATACGCCGGGAGTGATCGCTCACTCTGAGCATCTGTGGAATATTCTGGGGATGTACTCGGTAGGATTCGCAGCAGTTCTTGCGGGAGGATGCCCCCTGCGCCAGCTCATACTTGCCGGGCAAGGATCATCTGATTCTGCGGTGACAGTGATCGGTATGTTTGCAGGAGCTGGGCTGGCGCATAATCTCGGACTTGCGGCCAGCGGGACGGCGGCGGACGCGGCGACAGGTGAGATCGTGGCAGGCAGTGTGCCGCTAAATGGGAAGATCGCAGTCATTATTTGTATTGCAGTTTGTTTTGTGATTGCGTTTCTGAATAAAAGAACAGAAGGAAAGTAGAGGAAAATAGAATGAAAACAGTAGATGCAAGAGGACTTTCCTGCCCAGAGCCTGTGATGCTTACGGATGAAGCGGTAAAGTCCGGCAAAAGACCGATAAAAGTGCTGGTGTCAGAGCCCCATCAGAAAATGAATATAGAGAAATATGCTAAGGATCATGATATCAGCTTTACCACAGAAGAGACAGAAGATGGCTTTGCGGTTATGTTAGGCTAAGCTGCCTCTGTGAAAAAACAAATGGAATGGACGGAGAAATAGAAACTATGAGGAAGAAGGAATTAAAACTCGTTGTAACATTTCACACCACAGCAGACGCTATGGCAATGGAGAAGGCTTGTAGGGAGCAGGCAGTTCCCGGCAGACTGATCCCTGTTCCGCGTTCTGTTTCTGCAGGGTGCGGGCTTGCATGGTGCGCGCCCCTTGAGGAGCGAGCCCGGTTAAGTGAGATGATGCAGAAGATACACATCGGGGAGGAGGGGCTTTTCGAGTGCGTGCTGTAGTCTAATAGTCCCATTTGCGGTTCCCATGAGGAAGAAACAGGCAATACAAAACTCTGTCACAATTCCAACACACAACTTTCACAGAATGCTGATAACCTTTTAAACGTGCTTAAATACCTGTCTGCTTCATAGAATGGAGCAGGCAGGAGCGTCCTGATTTAGGAGAGGGCGCGCGGTAGTGAGAACAAGTTTAGGAGGGTATGGCATTGATCGAAGTGAAAAATCTGGTCAAAAAATATGGAAACCATCTGGCCGTAGATCACCTGAATTTCAAGATTGAATCAGGGCGTATCTACGGTTTTTTGGGTCCTAACGGCGCCGGAAAGTCCACAACTATGAATATTATGACCGGCTATCTCGGGGCGACAGAAGGAGAGGTGTTCATCAACGGGCACAATATTCTAAAAGAGCCCGAAGAGGCGAAAAAGCATATCGGCTATCTGCCAGAGCAGCCGCCGTTGTACATGGATATGACGGTGAGGGAATATTTAGAGTTTGCGGCAGAATTAAAAGGCATCAAGAAGGCAAAACGTGAGGATGAGATTACGGAAGTGGAAAAACTCGTAAAAATCAAAGACGTGGAACATAGGCTGATCAAAAATCTCTCTAAAGGGTACAGGCAGAGAGTAGGGTTTGCACAGGCAGTGCTCGGTTTCCCGGAAATCATCATACTGGATGAACCGAGCGTGGGGCTTGACCCGAAGCAGATCATTGAAATCCGCGAACTGATCCGCAAACTGGCGAAAAAGCATACTGTTATTTTAAGCTCTCATATTCTGGCTGAAGTACGGGAAGTATGCGACCATATCCTTATCATATCTAAGGGGAAGCTGGTAGCAAGTGACACGCCGGAAAATCTGGAGCGCCTGCTTGGCGAACACAATGTTGTGGAAATCGAGGCAGAGGCGTCCCCGTCGGATATCCGGCTTGTTCTAAAGAACGTTCCGGGCATAGAAAAGATTGATATCAAGGAAAACGGAGAAGAAACGTCCACAACGTTTATTCATGAGAAAAAAGGCGAGGATGTGAGACTGAGCGTATTCCGGGCGTTTGCATCAGCGGGAATCCCGCTTTTGACATTGAAGGCATCAGGAACAACACTGGAAGATGTATTTATGGAACTGACCCAGAGCGATACTGTGCCTGAGGCGCTAGCAAAAAAGGGTGGCTGGGTAGAAGTTCAGACGGCTGACAGCAAATCAAATTCACAGGAGCAGGGAGAGGAGGTGCAAGAAAATGCTGGCGATTTATAAAAGAGAGCTGAAATCCTATTTTCAGTCCATGATCGGTCCGGTATTCGTGGCGTTTCTCATCGCGTTTACGGGCATTTATTTCATGGCGTACAACATGACAGCAGGATATCCGTACTTTTCTTACACACTCTCTGGATCTCTGATGGTGTTTATCGTGGGAATCCCGCTTATCACAATGCGCAGTTTTTCCGAAGAACGGAAGAATAAGACGGATCAGATGCTTCTGACTGCTCCGGTGAGCCTCTGGAAGGTTGTGTTCGGGAAGTATTTTGCCATGATGACGGTGATCGCGGTGCCGAATATTATATTCTGTATTTTCCCGCTTATCATAAAGTCGCAGGGAACGGCATACTTGACTGTGGATTACCTTTCCATTCTTGTGTTTTTTCTTCTGGGGTGCGCGTACGCGGCGATCGGAATGTTCCTTTCCGCTCTCACGGAGAGTCAGATTATCGCGTTTATCAGCACGTTCGGCATCCTTTTAGTACTGTATCTGTGGGACGGGATTCTGTCCATGCTGCCGAGTTCGTCAGTGAGCGGGCTAGTAGGCGTCCTGATTCTGCTGACTGTCGCAACATTCTATATCTGGCGGATGACAGATAATGTGATCTTGTCCGGTGGTATAGAACTGGTCGGGTTGATCGCAGGGATTGTAGTCTATGTCGTGAAATCGGAAGTATACGAGAACCTTTTGTCAAATCTTCTCGGGGAGCTGGCGATTGCCAATGTATTTACAGGCATCACGTCCAACAACATCGTGGACATTACCGGAATCGCTCTGTATCTGTCACTTATTGCTGTATTTGTGTTTCTCACGGTACAGGCGATCCAGAAAAGACGCTGGAGTTAGGAGGGCTGGACTGTGAAGAAAAATATGAAAAATATCAAAGAAATATTCCGTACGGCAGGCACGAAGCACGGCGCGTACAGCGTAGGGCTTACAGTTCTTGTCATTGCGGTAGTTATCGTGTTTAATCTGATCGTAGGGCAGATACCTGAGGCGTACCGTAATATTGATGTGAGCAGTACAAAGATCTATGAGATTTCTGACACAACGACAGAGCTCCTTGACAGCTTAGATAAAGAAGTCGAGATGACCGTGCTGGCGGTGAAGGATGAGACAGACGAACGAATTACCACATTTTTGAGTAAATATGAGGCGCTGTCTAATAAGATCCGTGTGGAGTGGATCGATCCGGTGTTACATCCGTCCGCGCTTACAGATTATAATACAAGTGAAAACACAATTGTTATCTCTTGCCCGGATACAGATAAGACGACAACCGTTTCTTTCGGGGATATCCTTGTGATGGACGAATATTCTTACTATTATTATGGGAGTACTTCTTATACAGAATTCGACGGAGAAGGACAGATTACTAGTGCGGTCAATTATGTGACGAACGATGTTGGCAAGACTATCTATCAGACGACAGGTCACGGCGAAAGTTCATTGTCCTCAACAGTTACGGATCTAATGGACAAAAACAGCTACACGCTTTCAGAGATTAACATGCTCATGAGCGATTCCATACCAGACGACTGTGATCTTCTGCTTATGTACGCTCCGGCGGCAGATCTGTCGGACAACGAGGTGGGAATGCTCACGGATTATCTCTCCGGCGGCGGTAAGGTTATGGTACTTTTCGGAGATACCAATGCCGTTGATCTGCCGAATCTGGCGGCGGTTCTGAAAACATACGGAATGGAGCTTGCGGACGGATATATTGCGGATCCGGCAAGGTGCTACCAGAATAACCCGTATTATATTTTCCCGGAAATGTCAGTGTCAGGGGACATGGCGTCTGGAATCGAATCAGAGATGGCGCTGCTGACAAACACGCATGGCATGAATCTGACAGATCCGGAGAGGGATACGATCTCCACGGTCTCATTTCTGACGACTTCGGATCAGGCATATGCAGTGACCGAAGAGTCACAGGAGCAGGGCACATATACATTGGGAGCCGTGGCGACAGAGGAGATCACAGTGGGAGGTGATTCAGACAGTGAGAGTTCGGATACGGATGAGGTGGACAGCGGGGACGACAGTACAGATGACAGCTCTGACGGCAGCGCGGAATCTGGCGGATCCGAGACTGTTGAGAGCCGGCTCACCGTGATTACGGCGGGAAGCCTGGTCGACCAGACTATCACGGATACATTCCCGCAGCTTGAGAATACGCAGCTCTTTATGAACGCCGTATCAGCTAACTTTGAGGGTGTGCAGAATCTTTCTATCGAAGCGAAGAGCTTAAGTGTAGAGTACAATACAGTTCAGCACGCAGGATTGTTCAGTCTGCTTATGATTTTCGGCATCCCGGCAGTGATCCTGATCGGTGGATTCGCCGTATGGTTCAGGAGGAGAAAGGCATGATGAAAAGAAACAGAGGACTTTTGGCGTTGATTGCCGTGCTGGTTGTATTGCTGGTGGTATATTTCGGACTTCAGGCGTGGAATAAGAGCAAGGAAGAAGAGGAGGCGGCTGTGGTCCATGTGACGGATACAGCCGCGGAGGATATCGTTTCCATAAGGCTTGATGTGGGAAACGGCGAGATGGTATTCGAAAAGGAAGAAGATACATGGGTCTATCTCTCTGATCCCGATTTCCCGTTGGCGCAGAGTTACCCGGAGACAATGGCGGACACGGTGGGAAACATCACTGCAGACAGGGAACTTTCGGACGGGGATACCATGGAAGATTACGGGCTGGATGAGCCAACCTATACCATTGAGTATACAGACGCGGATGGCAATGTGACGGACGTGTATTTCGGAAACATGACGGGAGAGAACTATTATGTGACCGTCGGCGATGAAGGCAGAGTATACACCGTAGCGTCCACGGTACTTGACAGCCTGAGCTATACGCTGGATGATATTGCTCAACTTGATACTTTCCCGAGTATCGGCAGCGGTAATCTGGTGAAGGAAGTCATCACCCGCGGCGGGGAGACGACAGTCTATGACAGCGAGGATGAAGAGCAGGAAGAGGATATCGCTTCAGTGGCAGGCGGTCTTGGCGCTGTAAGTCTTTCCGAGGTGGCGGATTATTCCGTGGAGAATGAGGATCTTGCGGGATTTGGGCTTGATGAGGAGACGAGGATCACCGTGGAGGCAACATACACGGAGGACGACGAAGAGAAGGTGCTGACACTGTATATCGGGAATGAGGACGGCAGCGGAAACCGCTATGTCATGATGAATGATTCCCGGATCGTGTATCTGATCTCGGACGAGATATGCGGCAACATTTTGAACGAGTCGGAATAGACACTGCTCCTGCGCAGTCGGCATTTAGATTTTAAGTATGCAGATTTTATAGTATTTTTATTGACTTTCCTTGAAAAACAGAGGAAAATATATTTCATATCGTAAATCAAAAAGGATGGATGAAAATGAAAGAAAAATTCATACGTTTTATGCAGGGAAGATACGGAGTGGATCAGCTCTCCAAATTTATCCTCATACTGGGACTGGTCTTTGTCGTAATATCGGCGCTCTTTAACAACGCGCTGAGCCTGCTGACGTACATACTCGGCTGGGTGATGGTGATCTACTGTTACTTCAGGATATTTTCAAGGAATATACCGAAGCGCTACGCGGAGAATCAGGCATACCTTGCAAAAACATATAAGATCCGCACTTTCTTCGGGAAGCAGAAGAATATCTGGCAACAGAGAAAGACGCATCATATCTATACATGCCCTTCCTGCAAGCAGAAGATCCGCATCCCAAAAGGGAAAGGAAAGATTGAAGTAAGGTGCCCTAAGTGCGGGACGACATTTATCAAGAATAGTTAAAAGATATAAAAAATCCGACAGTTAGATAGGACTGTCGGATTTTTTATGAAAGTGCAACGTTTATACGACAGGAATTATGGGTGGAAATGTCTTTAGAATCGGAAATCTCTCCGGTTATCCTGCTCGATCAGTCTGAGGTTTTTCAGTACCACTGCCCGTGCCTTTTCGTTTGGCACATTGAGCACTTCTTTTTCGATCAGCTTATCGCCGATGGCTTTCGTCTCCGGGGAAGCGTAATCCATCAGATATTCTTTTAATGTCATCAGGGCGTTTGGATGGCAGCAGTTCTGTATCTGCCCGCTCTTGCACAGGGACATGAAACGGTCACCTGTGCGCCCTTCCCGGTAGCAGGCGGTACAGAAGCTGGGGATGTAGTCCATCTCCATGAGCCAGCGCACCACTTCGTCCAGCGTGCGGTTATCGCTGACGTCAAACTGTTCGGATTTTTGATCCTCCGGCTCAGGTTCGTAATAGCCACCTACGCTTGTACGCGACCCACCACTGATCTGGGAGACACCCAGATGAAGGACACGCTCCCTTGTTTTCTGATTTTCCCTTGTGGAAATGATCATGCCCGTGTAAGGAACGGAGATGCGGATGCACGCCACTATTTTTGAGAAGGTGTCGTCGTCGATGCCATTGTCAAAATCATCCGGGTTAATATCGTCTGCGTGTTTGAGTCTGGGCACGCTGATGGTGTGCGGTCCCACGCCGAATACCGCCTCCAGATGCTCTGCGTGCATGAGAAGCCCCGCAAATTCATAGCGGTATTTGTCAAGACCGAAGAGGACTCCCAATCCTACATCGTCGATGCCGCCCTCCATTGCCCGGTCCATTGCCTCAGTGTGGTAGTTATAATCATGCTTCGGACCCGTGGGGTGAAGCTCAAGATAGCTCTCCTTGTGGTAAGTCTCTTGGAACAGGATATAGGTTCCGATGCCTGCCTCTTTTAAGAGACGGTAGTTGTCCACTGTCGTTGCGGCAATATTGATATTGACGCGGCGTATCGCTCCGTTTTTGTGCTTGATGCTATAGATCGTCTCGATGGATTTCAGATAGTAGTCCATGGTGTTGCGGACAGGGTCTTCCCCGGCTTCCAGCGCGAGGCGCTTATGGCCCATATCCTGAAGCGCGATAACCTCTCTTCGGATGTCCTCCTGAGAGAGTTGTTTTCTTGGGATGTGTTTGTTCTTCGCATGGTACGGGCAGTAGGTACAGCCGTTGATGCAGTAGTTGGACAAGTACAGCGGGGCAAACATAACGATGCGGTTGCCGTAGAAATCTTTCTTGATCTGTTCCGCCAGCTTATAGATTTCCTGATTCTTTTCCTCAATGGGACAGGCAAGCAGAACGGATGCCTCCCGGTGAGAAAGCCCTTTGCGTTTCTTTGCCTTTTCAATGATGGCGTCGATAAGTTCCACATTTTCTTTGTTCTCGTCCGCATAGGCAAGCGTTTCGAGAATTTCTTCGTGGCTGATGAATTCGTCAGCACATTTTGAGTTTACGTCGTACATAACAGTTTCCTCCTTATCTTTGTCTGTTTTTCTATGTCTGTGCGTTTATAGCGTAGTGCTCTTATACAGCGGTGCTAAAGATGATCGGATTACATATTCAGCGAATCTCCCCGACTGACGGCGACACGGTACCCGATGCGCTTCATTCTCTGCCTCAAGTCCTCAAGGCTTTCCGCGGCTTCGCTCCCCGTGCACAGTTTGTTGTCGTACAAGAGGTATTTTTCCCTCACAGAAGCAGGGGAGAGATTAGGCATCACCACATTCGCTCCCGCGAGGATGCCTTGCTCCCTGCCGTCTGGGGCGATGGTTCCAAGCGCTGTGGTCGCGGGCAGCAGGGCTTTCGGAAGCAGGAGGCGGATAAGCCCCAGCATAAAGAGGGTCAGCTCCAGCGGGCCTGCGGGTTCCTTTGCAAACGGCGTGTCGTGATGGGGGATGAAAGGTCCAATCCCGACCATCTGCGGATTTATTTCCTTTAGAAAGAGCATGTCGTCCGCCAGATTTTTCGGAGTCTGGTAAGGGGAGCCGACCATGAACCCAGTTCCTACCTGATATCCGGTCTCCTTTAAGCTTCTAAGACAGTCCTGACGGTGAGCAGCGGTCAGCGCTTGCGGGTGCAGCCGGCTGTAATGCTCCGCGTCATAGGTCTCGTGCCGCAGAAGGAAACGGTTAGCCCCGGCTTCATACAGCTTTTGGTAGCTTTCCGGGGAGCGTTCCCCGATAGAGAGAGTGATGGCGCAGTCTGGCCAGCCTTTTCGCATAGAAGAAATAATATCCGTCAGTCGTTCATCCGTGAACCAGCCGTCTTCTCCGCCCTGAAGCACAAAGGTGCGGAAACCAAGGACATAGCCCTGCTCACAGCAGGAAAGGATATCCTCTTTTGTCAGGCGGTAGCGCTCTGCGTCCGGATTGCTCTTTCGTATACCGCAGTAGTAGCAGTCATTTTTACAGTAATTTGTAAATTCGATTAATCCCCGGATATATACGTCGTATCCGTAGTGACGGATGCGGACGGCTCTTGAGCGCTCAAAGAGATACTCTGCAGCTTTGGGCGTGCGTCCGCGGATGAGCTGCGTCCACTCCTTTCGAGAGAGATCGCGCCTTTGCTCCAGCTTGTCGATGAGCCGGATAAGGGTATTTTCCGGCATATGTATTTCAGGTGTAAGTGTCATAGGAAGTCCTCCGGCTCTTAAATGTTTTTTCCGTAGATGGTCTTGGTGCTCACACCGGGCAGCATCCCCAGTTTGCCGGATATTGCGCTGATGACAGAATTCGGGGCATCCATTGCCACGCTGATGACATGGATGCCTTTTTCCCGGTAGGGAATGCCCATTCTGCCGATGACGTATTCGCCGTATTCACTGAGCAGATGATTGAGCTCTCCGACAGATTCGAGGGATTCCAGGATGATGCCGATAAGGGCGATTCTTGTGTCCATATGTGATTTCTCCTTTGCCTGTGGATTTCCGTTCATGAGGCGCCATATGCGCAGTCATGATGAAGCGTTTTCGCCGCATTCCGAATCTGGTTGATGCGTAAGCCGGAACGGACGCCTGGCAGATATAAAAAATGGCGCCTCAAGGCGCCGGAATATGAAAAGAAAGGGGAATCCTCCCCTGCCTGTCATGTATGTGCGCCTTTTTGCTCAGGTCATCAGCGTTGGGAAGATGCCTTTGCAGTCAGAACGAATGTCTGTTCCAAGTATAACACGGCACTTGTAAATATACAAGAAATACAGTCATTGATTTTATCTCATCCACAAGATAGAATAGAAAAAGGAGGACAGACATATGGCAGATGTAAGAAAACATATCGTATTTCACGGGCGCGTCCAAGGAGTAGGTTTCCGCTATACGGCAAAGTGTCTCGCGCGGGCGCTGGATCTGACTGGGTGGGTACGAAACGACTGGGAAGGAACTGTTACGATGGAAATTCAGGGCAGCGAGGTGCTTATAAATAAGCTTCTTAAGGGCTTGAACGGCGGGCATTTCATCTCCATTGAGTGGATGGACACAAAAGAAATCCCTCTGGAGGAAGAACAGAAGTTTACAGTGAAAATGTGAGTATCAGAAAATAGGAGGAAGAATAGAATGAAACTGGGATTTATCGGAACGGGAAACATGGCGGGCGCCATCATGGGCGGTATCATTAAGAATGAGATCTTTAAACCAGAGGAGATCATCGGGGCAGACATTTCCGAGGCGGGGCGTCAGCGTGTGAAGGAGATATATGGTATCCATGTGACGGATGACAATAAGAAGGCGGCGGCAGAGGCGGAAGTGCTCGTCCTCTCCGTGAAGCCGCAGTATTACGCGGAGACAATCGCAGAGATTAGAGACTGTGTCCGTGAGGACCAGATTATAATTACAATTGCGCCGGGCAAGACGCTCTCTTGGCTTGGAGAACAGTTTGGGAAATCGGTGAAGATCGTGCGCACAATGCCGAATACTCCTGCGCTTGTGGGCGAGGGGATGACCGCGGCATGCGTCAATGAATATGTGACGGAAGAGGAGAGGGCATATGCCCTCAAGATATTAAGTTCTTTCGGAAAGGTGGAGTTTGTCCCTGAAAACCTTATCGACGCGGTGGTCGCTGTCAGCGGCAGCGCACCGGCATATGTGTTTATGTTCATCGAAGCCATGGCGGACGCGGCGGTGGCTGAAGGGATGCCGAGGGCTCAGGCATACCAGTTCGCAGCACAGGCTGTATACGGCAGTGCGAAGATGGTGATGGAGACAGGGAAGCATCCAGGGGAACTCAAGGACATGGTATGCTCCCCGGCGGGAACTACCATCGAGGCGGTCGCTGTACTGGAGGAGAGAGGGCTTCGCAGCGCGGTAATCGAAGCGATGCGGGTGTGCGCGGAGGTTTCCCGTACAATGTAATATGGATTTCAGAAGACGGAAATCTTACATATCGGACAGTAGGACACGGTTTGAAAAGGAGAACAGATGAACATACAGGGCTTACAGAAACTGACACTTCTGGATTATCCGGGGAAAGTGGCATGTACGGTCTTTCTGGCAGGATGTAATTTCCGCTGCCCGTTTTGCCACAATGCCTCTCTTGTGACCCATATAGATGTGGAGGCACAGATCCCAGAAGAAGAGGTGCTCTCTTTTCTAAAAAAACGGTCGGGAGTGCTAGACGGGGTGTGCATCACAGGCGGGGAACCGCTGCTCTCTACGGATCTGGAAGAGTTTATCCGGAAGGTCAAGGAAATGGGGTACAAGGTGAAATTGGACACCAACGGCAGCCACACGGAGAAGCTGAAGCATCTGGCGGAGGCGGGGTTTATCGACTATGTGGCAATGGACATCAAGAATGCTCCGGGGAAATACGGGATGACGATCGGGATTGAAGATTATGATCCCGCAAATGTTGCAAAGAGCGCGGCTTATCTGATGGCAGGGAGTATCCCTTATGAATTCCGGACCACGGTTGTCAGAGAATTCCATACGAGGGAGGATTTTGAGGAGATCGGCAGATGGTTAAGAGGCGCTGAGAGATATTTCCTTCAAAGCTTTGTGGATTCTGGAGACCTGATACAGCCGGGGCTTCGCGGCTACACCAAGGATATCATGGAGCAGGCGCTTGACATCGTGAAGAAGTACATCCCCAAGGCGGAGCTTCGGGGTGTGGAATGAAGATATACACATAAAAGGATGATACACGTGGTAGAAGAAAAGAAAACACCAATATCTAGTATATTAAAAATATAATAAAAACTAGATATTGGTGCTTTCTTGTTGACAGTAATCTTTCTGTGGTGATAGAATGGATACAGACACTTGCAGATATATGGAATATTATGCAGAAAATTGTACGGCTTGGAGTATGCGCAGCATACTTCGAAAATGAAAACCCAAGAGATCGGAACACAAAAGAAAATAAAAGGAAGGAGTTCACGGCAATGTATCAGGTTAAAAAAAGGGACGGAAAGATTGCACAATTTAATCTTGCCAAGATCGGCGAAGCGATCAGAAAAGCATTTGAAGCTCAGGAAAAAAACTATAATCAGGATATTATTGATATGCTGGCGTTAAAGGTCACGGCATGTTTTGAGCCAAAGATCCACGAGGATCTGATCTCGGTTGAAGATATACAGGACAGTGTGGAGTCTGTTCTTATCCAGGCTGGTTATGACGATGTGGCGAAAGGGTATATCCTTTACAGGAAACAGCGAGAGAAGATCCGCAACCTAAATTCCACCCTTCTCGATTACAAAGAGATCGTGGATGGTTATGTGAAGGTCACAGACTGGCGCGTGAAAGAGAACTCTACAGTGACTTATTCTGTGGGCGGCCTGATTCTGAGTAATTCCGGCGCGATCACAGCAAATTACTGGCTGTCGGAGATTTATGACGATGAGATTGGCAAAGCGCATAAGAACGCGGATATTCATATCCATGACTTGTCCATGCTCACGGGCTATTGCGCGGGCTGGTCTTTGAAACAGTTGATTCAGGAGGGATTAGGCGGAATCCCGGGACGGATTACATCAGCTCCGGCGAAGCATTTGAGCGTGCTCTGCAACCAGATGGTGAACTTCCTCGGCATTATGCAAAATGAGTGGGCGGGAGCGCAGGCATTTTCCTCTTTTGATACTTATCTTGCTCCGTTTGTCAGGACGGATGGGCTGACATATCCCGAAGTGAAGAAGTGTATTGAATCTTTTGTTTACGGTGTCAATATTCCGTCCCGCTGGGGCACACAGGCTCCTTTCACTAATATTACGCTGGATTGGACGGTACCAAATGACCTGAAAAATCTTCCGGCGATTGTTGCTGGAAAAGAGATGGACTTTACTTATGGTGACTGCAAGGAAGAGATGGACATGATCAATAGGGCGTTCATCGAGACAATGATTGAAGGCGACGCGGAGGGACGCGGATTCCAGTATCCAATCCCGACTTATTCTATCACAAGTGATTTTGACTGGTCCGGGACGGAGAATAACCGCTTGCTCTTTGAAATGACAGCAAAATACGGTACTCCATATTTTTCAAACTATATCAACAGCGACATGGAACCGAGCGATGTGCGCAGCATGTGCTGCCGTCTGCGCCTTGATCTGCGCGAGTTGCGCAAGAAATCCGGCGGCTTCTTCGGAAGCGGCGAGAGTACAGGTTCTGTCGGCGTTGTGACTATCAATATGCCGAGAATTGCATATCTGTCAGAAAATAAGGAAGACTTCTATAAAAGGCTGGACCGGCTGATGGATCTGTCGGCAAGATCGCTTCACATCAAGAGAACAGTTATCACGAAGCTGCTTAAAGAGGGGCTGTATCCATACACAAAGCGGTATCTGGGCACATTTGAGAATCATTTTTCTACGATCGGTCTGATTGGAATGAACGAGGCTTGCCTCAATGCAAAATGGATCCGCAAGGATCTGACCTGCAAAGAGGCGCAGGAGTTCACGAAAGAAGTACTGAACCACATGAGGGAGCGTCTGTCTGACTATCAGGAAGAGTACGGGGATCTGTACAACTTGGAGGCGACTCCGGCGGAATCTACCACATACCGTCTGGCAAAGCACGATGTAGAGCAATTCCCAGATATCATCACAGCAGCAGAAAAGAACGGCACGCCGTATTACACGAACAGTTCCCATCTTCCAGTGGGATATACGGAAGATGTCTTTGAGGCGCTGGATATTCAGGATGAACTTCAGACCTTATATACGTCAGGTACTGTGTTCCATACATTCCTCGGAGAGAAGCTGCCCGATTGGAAGTCCGCAGCGTCTCTGGTGCGTAAGATTGCTGAGAATTACAGACTGCCATACTATACGATGTCGCCAACATATTCAATCTGTAAAAATCACGGGTATCTTACAGGCGAACAGTTCAAATGTCCGTACTGCGGCGAGGAGGCGGAGGTCTACAGCCGGATCACAGGATATTACCGTCCGGTGAAAAACTGGAACGACGGAAAGACACAGGAGTTTAAGGAGCGCAAGGTTTATGACATTACCAATTCGCATATGCGCCCGAGGACAAAGGCTGCTGCGGAGGAAGCCGCTAAGGCACCGGCAGATGCGGACGGGACGAAAACGCTCCTCTTTACGACAAAGACATGTCCAAACTGTCGTATAGCAACCCGTTCCCTTGAGAAAGCGCACATTCCTTATGAGATAGTAGATGCGGAGGAAAATCTGGAACTGGTAGAAAAATATGGGGTGATGCAGGCTCCGACGCTGATCGTTGTAAAAGACGGTCAAGTCACGAAGCTTGCCAATGCCTCCAACATAAAAGATTATGCAGAAAAGGAAGGCTAAACTATGTATGATATTGGTATTATCGGTGGAGGAACCGCCGGAATGACAGCTGCTGTCTACGGGCAGCGTGCAGGAAAAAAGACACTGATTATCGAGGGAGGAGCATTCGGTGGGCAAATCACGTCCTCCCCCAATGTGGAAAACTATCCCGGCATCGCAAGTGTGAGCGGGAGTGAGTTCTCCATGAATCTCCTTGATCAGGCGACCAAATTGGGCGCGGATACCGTGACAGAACAAGTAACGGGAATCCGGGATGAGGGCAGTCAGAAAGTGATTGTGACTGGCAGTAATGAATATCCGTGTAAGAGCGTTATTCTAGCTACAGGGGTGACTCACAGGCATTTGGGCGCTCCGGGGGAGGAGCGTCTGGCCGGGGCAGGAGTGTCTTACTGCGCGACCTGCGACGGTATGTTCTTCCGTGGAAGAGACGTGGCAGTGATTGGTGGCGGGAGCACGGCACTTCAGGACGCAGAGTTCCTGTCCAACTACTGTAAAAAGGTGTATCTCATCCACCGCAGGGATGAATTCCGTGGCGAGGATAATATCGTAAAGCGGCTTAGGGAAAAAGAAAACGTGGAGTTTATATTAAGCGCTACGGTTAAGGAGATCGCTGGGGAAGACGCCGTCGAGAAACTGATCCTGAATCATAAGAAGACGGGAGAGGAATCAGAACTTCCGGTTGCAGGAGTTTTTGTTGCGGTGGGGCAGATCCCGAAGAATGAAGTGTTTGCGGATGTGGTGAAGCTGGATGCGGGTGGATTCATCCTCGCCTCGGAGGATTGCCTTACGTCACATCCGGGGATTTTTGCAGCGGGGGACTGCCGGACGAAAGAGGTAAGGCAGCTTACGACCGCGGCGGCAGACGGCGCGGTGGCAGCGCTTGCCGCATGCAAATACATCGTGGAGTGAGTGTGGACAAAGCGAGCGCAGATTTTTGCGTATAAAATATAACAGGTGGAGAGGCATATATCTTTTGGGGGCGAGCTTTTGCTCGTGTCACAACACAAAGGCGCATAGGAGCGCAAAGTTGCGCTCCAAGGGTCCGTGTTGTTCTACGGCCCGCGCAAGATATATACCCCTCCTCCTGTTTTTGTTTTTCTTCAGGAATCAGCCGCCACTGTATGTGCCTCCCGGTGGCTATATTAGGTGCGCTATTTTGTTTCGTTATACGTATCTTTGCGGTTCTTATGTTTCACAATTGCCGCATGGTCTCAAATGTATTATACAGATTCAACTGACCATACCCCCACTCCCGGTTAGGGTATTCCATCGTCTTCGGCCGTATAGTTCCCAAGATGAGCAGGCTCTTTAGCTGGAGGGAATCTACCCCCGGTGCTTTTTCAATATAGATAAGCCATTCCAGCATAAGGGCGGCGGCGCCAGCAGTGATGGCTGCGGAAACACAGGAGCCGGAGCGTGTTAAGAAGCGTCCGTCCGGGAGCGCGCCCACCACGTTGATGCCGGGGGCTGTGATGTCTGGCTTAATCTGTCCGGCGCGGGTATAGCCTCTTCCTGATGCCTGCGCTACGCCGCCACTGTTTCCGTCATAGTAGGAGACGGTAACGGGACTCTGCGCGTTGGCAGGGTTGGTTAGGGTGTAGTACGGATCAGCTTCGAGAAAATACACCTCTCCGGTTAAGAACTCTGTCACGGGGAGCCACATATGAAAACGTCCGTCAGTTAGGGTTAGAGGCTCTACGACGATCTTCCAGATGCCGGACGCAGGTGCATTGAAACGGAAGAAAATTAGTTCGGAATTGCTTTTTTCTACAAGCAGACGGTAGTCAATGGACACCCGCGTACGCTCGAATAAAAAGTCAATCTCCGCACTGGCGCCTACGCGGAAAGGAATACGGGATGTATTTTCTCCGGAGGGAGAGATGATAGAGATGGACAAGATGTTGGGAATCTCTGTCCATAGTTCTAGAGAGAATCCGGAGACATTTTCTCCGACCCGCAGTTCCACGCTCTTTATGTCCGTATCATTTTCTATGACATTGTAGTAATGGTGCCGTTTATCTGCTTCATTTCCTGTGCCGATGATAGAGACATGGTTCGCCCGGGTACTGTATTGTTCAATAAGAAAAGAAAATGGCTGAGTGCCGATATGACCTCCCATGCTAGTTCCGACGGTGATGCACATGACAAGAGGAAGTCCGAGAGAATCCGCCAGAGTGTTTAAGTACTTAAGTCCAAGCATCAGATCAGTTTCCTGATAGCACACGGAATCTTCAGAGATAAAATAATAGTCCTGCAAATATTGTTTTGCCTGTTTTAACTTTACCACGGCGAGCGTCGCTTCGGGGGCTGCCCCTAAGAATTGCTGTTCAGGGGCGGCAGATCCGGCGGCGAGGCTTGCAACATAGGTTCCGTGCCCACTTTCATCTACCGAGGGAACTAGTTCAAGAGGCGTCACGGAACGGAGCGCCTCATTGATACGTTCTTCCGTGAATTCGCTTCCATAGGCAAGCCCATCTGGAGGCGTTCCTGTCTGCACGGTTTGATCCCAGATAGCGGCGATTCTCGTTGTTCCGTCAAGTTTTCTAAAAATATCGTTTGTATAGTCGATGCCGCTGTCTAGAAATCCGATCAGCACACCGCTTCCTTTTAGCTGTAATGTAGGATAGTTCTGGACAGGAAGGATCCCGGTCTGATTCAGCGTTTCCATGCTCAGAGGAGCATAACATTTTGGGATAGAGTTATAAGAATAGCGGGAGAGTGAGATAGGATCTGCGATGTCCGCGGGCAGATAAATACATTTGTAGTCATAACCTGCGTCCTGCTCACAGCGTTCCTCCTGCATAATGCTGTTAAAAAATGGTGTGCGTACATGGTTTCCTATAAAGTCGCGGTAATCTTCGGACAAGATCTGTTCTTTGCAGACGCTTGGATCTATCATGGCAGTTACCCGGAAAGACGTTTTCATAATCATATGAAAGTCACTGCGCCAGTATGCTAACTTAAAAAAATATAAATTCCTTTCATATTGGTTGAAGTTGGCGGTCAATGGGGTATAATGAATATAAGTTAAAACACCGCTGTATTCTGCACGGTGGCCCATATGTCCAAAAGGACAAAAGAAGAAGGGAGAAGATAGACATGAAAGATTTTTTTGAAGATTTAGGGAAACGTCTTGGATCGACTGCGGAGACAGTGACAAACCGCGCTGGTGAAGCGATCGAAATTCAGAGGCTGAAGAGCCAGATCAGAGGGCTTGCAAGAGGAAATGCGGTAGACTTGATGGAGCTGGGACGTACTATCTATGACAGATATAAAGCAGGGGAGGAAGTAGAGGAGAACGCGAAGGCTCTCTGTGACGCAATCAGTGACAGGGAAGCTACAATCGAAGGCTATGAGAAGAAGATATCCCGCATCAGAGGTTCTTTTGAGTGCCCCAATTGCGGAAAGATGGTGGCAAAGGATATGACATACTGTCCGTATTGTGGGGAAAAAACTCCTGAGGAATCAGAGAAAGAGCAAGAAGCAGCGCAAGAAGATACAGCGGAGGAAAATCCTGTGGACAATATAAAGGAAAAAACCGTGGATGTAGCAGAGAAAGCTGCTAAGAAAGCTGAAAAAGTAGCAAAAAAAGCCGGAGAAGCAGCGAAGCAGGCAGCCGATAAGACAGGAAAAGCCGTAGGAAAGGCAGCAGAGAAGGCGGAAAAGATGGCAGAAAAGGCGGCTGGAAAGACCGGCGAGATGGCGGAGAAAGCAGCAGAGAAGGCTGGAGAGATGGCAGAAAAGGCTTCCGAAAAGATTAGCGAGGCGGTAAATAATAAATCAGAGAAGTAAAAAAGACATCAGGAGATTTCCGATGAAAAAAAGATGGTTTCTATATGAAGCGACAGCTTTGTTTGGCGCAGATCAGATATGTAAAACCTATGTTGAACAAAATCTGGATCCGGAGGAGGAGAAAAGACTGACGGACCGCGTTGTTCTTCGGCGTGCCCACAACAGGGGGATTAGTTTTGGGATTCTGAAAGATACGCCAAAAGCTGTGCTTACATTGTCTGTTTTGGCCGCCAGTATAGTGACGGTGATACAGGTATTCAGCATGTTCCAGAGAAAGAGGATCCTGCGCAGCGTGTCTTTATCCGCACTGGCAGCCGGGGCGTGGAGCAATACGTTTGACCGGTTTGCCCGAGGATATGTAGTTGATTATATCGGGTTTCCGTGCAGGAAGAAAAAAGTTTCATCGGTCACTTATAATTTTGCCGATTTTTTCATCGCAATGGGAGCAGCGGGAACATTGGCAGGCGAGCTCTTTTCCTCAAAATAAAAAAAGAAAGAAGCCGTTGGCAGGAGAGTGCCGGGATAGAGAATATCACGGCATCCCGACAGCGGCTTTTACTTTGTCAATATCGCCTGTAAATACGAGACCATCCATTCCGAGAGATCTTCCTATTTCAATGTTTTCCTCAAGATCATCAATAAAGAAACATTCCCGCGGATTAAGGGAAAAGGTTTCAAACAGATACCGATAGATCGCGGGATCAGGTTTTGCCATTTTGAGCGGAGCGGAAAAAACAATACCTCGGAATTTTTTTAAAACATCGTAACGGGCTGCCTGCTCGGCGAAATATGTCGGTGCGTTAGACAAAAGATACATAGGGATGTCCTGTTCATACAGGGCGTCGATAAAACAAAGCGTATCTTCCAGAGGCTGGACGTACTTAGGCCATTTGCGGAAGAAATCCTGCGTGGCGGCCTTTAGCCGGTCAGGAACGAGGGATACTGCGCGCTGCGCATTTTCATCATAGTCAATCGTTCCCTTGTCTAGCTCATGCCAGTTGGTAAAGATTACAGAAGAAAGAATCTCATAGTCCTGATCGTTGGCACAGAACTGGTGGAGAATGTATCTTCCGTCAAATTTTCCGATTACATTTCCAAAGTCAAATACAATACTTTTGTATCTCATGGCCGCCTCCTTGCCATAGATCGATTCCCATATAATAGGTTGGTTTGTTGCGATAATTGATCTCTTATAACAGATTGATTCCGTTTTCTTTCGCCTCTTTGGCAACGTTTTCTGGCCAGAGAGAGGACTGGACTTCCCCGATATGTGCTTTTCTCAGATAGTACATGCAAATACGGGACTGCCCGATGCCTCCGCCTACTGTATAGGGAAGCTCCTTGTTAAGAAGGGATTTTTGGAATGGAAGTTTTGCGCGTTCTTCGCAGCCAGCGGTTTTGAGCTGGCTTCTTAAAGAGTTCTCGTCAACGCGGATTCCCATGGAGGAGAGTTCCAGTCCCATGTCAAGAACAGGGTAATGGACGATAATATCTCCGTTTAACTCCCAATCATCGTAGTCAGGGGCCCGGCCGTCGTGTTTTTTTCCCGAAGCTAATATCTTGCCGATCTGGGAAATGAATACGGCGCCTTTTGCTTTTGCAATACGGTTCTCTCGTTCCTTAGGAGTACAGTTCGGGAACATATCCTCCAGCTCCTGTGATGTGATGAAGAAGATATCGTCTGGCAGCAGGGGTTCAATATAGTTATAACGTCTGGATATGTAATCCTCGGTGTCTTTCAGTGCGGAGTAAACCTTCCGAACAGTATATTCTAGAGTTTCCATATTTCGCTCTTCCTTGGAGATGACTTTCTCCCAGTCCCACTGATCCACATAGAGTGAGTGGATGTTGTCTGTATCCTCATCGCGGCGGATGGCGCTCATATCTGTGTAGAGCCCCTCGCCGGAGTGAAAGCCGTAATTTTTCAGAGCATATCTTTTCCATTTTGCAAGGGAATGTACGATCTCTGCGGGTGCCTCGTCCTGTTCTCTGATCCCGAATGATACCGGTCGTTCTACTCCGTTTAAGTTGTCGTTTAAACCAGATTCCGGGCGGACAAATAACGGCGCGGAAACACGGGTAAGGTGAAGAGATTTTGCAAGTGCTCTCTCAAAATAATCCTTCACTTCTTTGATAGCAACTTCTGTCTCACGGATTGTAAGAGGAGAAGAGTAGTCGGTGGGTATTCGTAACTGTTCCATTTAAAAGCCTCCTTTGCAAGCAGTCTTGATCTTTCTATTTTATCGGAGCAGAATATAAAAGTCAATTAAAAATACGCATAGATAACACATGCAAAAACACCTGTTTACTCACTTTGATAAAAGTAGATGTATAATTAACAGATAATTTATATTTTAAACATTAAATATCCAAAAATTTATTGACAAAAACGAAAAAGAGTGTTATTATTTTTACAACAAATAAAACCGAATGAATAATCGATCAAAAGAAAATAAAATTCGTCTTCTGCTTGAGAGAGAATTCAGAAAAAGTTTTATTCACCCGACGGATATCGTGGTTGACAGACAGGGATCAGATATAGAGAAACATCATAATGACGAGAAAGTTATGAGAGAGGTAAAATCTATATTAGAAGAGAGATCGCAGGAGAGTTAAAGTCCGAAGGGTAATCTAAGAAAAGGAGGTACAGACCGCCGGGAACATAAGTTGAATCTATCAAACAAGATAGAAAAAGAAAGAGGTAAAAAGAATGATAGCAATATCAGAATGAAGATGGATGTTGATCAGTAAGTGATTGGCATCCATTTTCATTGTGTGCGTAATCGTCCAAGCTTTAAATCCCAGCCGGGTGATAAAAGAGATAAAAACAGAGGAAAAGAGAGTCCATTTTATGACACACCCTATCTGCTATGATTTTTATAAGGATAGAAATCATATAAGAGAGAGGTGTGTTTAATTATGTATATTAGAAAGTCTTTAATCGCAGGAATTGTGGCGGCAGCAGGGGTGGCGGTTCTCGCCATACTGATGGTTCTGTTTTGTTTTACAGATACGCAGATACCCGTTTTTGCATATGGAGCAGCATGGATCGGATGCCTTTGCGCTATGCTGCGCGGCGTTTCAAAGATCTATCGATAAAGCAGAGAGCGGAGAAGTTGCAAAGTGAAAAGCGTGTGTCTTCTATTGTCACAGATCAATTGGTTGATGTATAATAAATGTGAAAATTAAGAAAATATACTTACTGAAGATATATAAGTAAATATATGAGAAAAGGGGACATGCGTATGAAGATTGATATGCACTGCCACGTAAAAGAAGGATCTATTGACAGTAAGATTGGATTAGAGGAATATATCACGATACTGAAGCGGCATGGGTTTCAAGGCATGGTTATAACAGATCACGACACATATAACGGATACCGCTACTGGAAGAATCATATAAAGGGAAAAAAGCACACGGATTTCGTTGTCCTTAAAGGGATTGAATATGATACGAGAGACGCGGGGCATATTCTTGTTATTATGCCAGAAGGCGTCAAGATGAGGCTTCTGGAAATGCGAGGAATGCCGCTAGCCGTCTTGATCGATCTGGTGCACCGCAACGGCGGCGTTCTCGGACCTGCGCATCCATGCGGGGAAAAGTATATGAGTTTTACCAATGCCAGAAAGTTTTACCAATCTCCAGAGATTGTGAAGCGTTTTGATTTCATGGAAACTTTCAACAGTTGTGAATCTGTCCAATCTAATGCCGAAGCGGAAAAGCTGGCAAAAAAATACGGGAAAGTGATGACAGGAGGGAGCGATTCACATAAGCCCGCCTGCGTGGGAAGAGGATATACCATTCTGCCCGAGCCTGTCACATGTGAGACGGAACTGATTTCTTTGATTCATAAGAAGACCGTCTTCAAGGCAGGGGGAACGCTCTATGAAAAGACTACAAAGGAGCGTATTGGGAAGATCAACAAGGTACTTGTATATTCATTCTGGATATACAATAAAGGCGGGGAGCTGCTCAAACGCCGGGGGAGAAACAAGAAAATGGTGGAGGAGCATCCTTTTGACCCGATTGATCCGATTGAACTATATTATCATTTATAGAAAACTTCTGGAAAGAAAAATAAAAAAGAGTTTGAAAAAGCTGTCTGTCAGTTATTTGTTTAACTGATAGACAGCTTTGCTTTCAGCCCGTTCTTCCCGGATCATTTTCTGATGGATCATGTAGGGAAGAATGGAGTCAAGGAATTTATCAGGCTCGGTCACACGGATTTGCTCTTTGGAAAAAGGCTGGCGGGCAGTGAGTCCTTTTACAAAAGGTTCCAGATCTTTTTTTGTCAGAGGTCCGTTTTTTTTCAAGGCTTTTTTTACTTTGGCAATTCCCTTTGCGCTGAGCATATTGGAGAGATCCTGCTTCTGACGCATGCTCCGCCACAGGCCCCATGCGTAAATAATAGCGGTGGCAAGAGCGAAAAGGAGAATATAAGGAATATATTGAAGCATTATTTTTTCTTCTCCCCTTTCCAGTAAATCAGATGATTGTCATGCAGGATTTCGAGAAATTTAATCAGTCTGGGGAGAGATTTTTCCATTTCGGGAAATTTTTCTCCCAGCTCAAGGGAGAGCTGATGCACATCTTTTTGATCGTCAATGGCAAGCCAGACAAAACTACCAAGTTCATCCATTTTGACATCGCTGACTCTCGGGCGGTGAAAAAATCTCTGGGCGATTTTGTGATAGAACCCCTTCCACTCAATAAATACGGTGACGCGACCGTTGTCTGCAGTTTCATATTCTATGCCCGGGCTCTTTACCGGGACATAATCCATATAGTTTTTGGAATTTTTTTTGCTCATGTTTTCAGAGACATCCTCTCACTTTTACAATATACAGGGGATATGTTCCTCCTGTTGCTAAAAAGCATCATATCACAGAAAGAGACAGCCCGCAAGATGCGGGCTGTCTCACCGCCGGTCATCCGGCTTAAATATCCCGCGCTTCACTTCGGGATATTTGTATTATTTAGATTTCTTCATGCACCGTGTGTACAGATAGAACAATAAAGCGATGAAGATGATCAGGCTTACGATCTGCGGTGTGGATATGCTGAGAGCAATTACAGAATCCACCTTTGCAACTGCAAGAACCGCGAGAATGATACCCATGATACCCTCTCCGGCGATCATACCTGAAGTAAAGAGAACACCTTTGTCTGCGCGTTCTTTTTTCTCTTCGTCTGAACCTTTGATTTTCTCAACAATGTAGCGGACAATACCGCCTGCCATGATACCTGCGCTCAAGCTGAACGGCAGATACATACCAACTGCAAACGGCATCACCGGTACTTTAAGAATCTCAATAACAACTGCCACAAAGACTCCGATAAAGATCAGCGCCCACGGAAGGTCAGCATTCATGATACCTTCAACGAGCATTTTCATCATTGTAGCCTGTGCTGCCGGAATCTGCTCGCTTCCGTATCCCCATGCCTCGTTCAGCAGATAGAGAACGCCGCCGATTGCCGCTGCAGCTACAACGACACCGATCATTTCAGCAAGCTGCTGTTTCTTCGGGGTAGCCCCTACAATGAAACCAGTCTTAAGATCCTGTGATGTATCGCCGGCGATTGCCGCGATGATACAGATAACGCCACCGATTGCGATAGCGCCAACCATACCTGTTGTACCGTCTGTTCCTGTAGCTTTAAGAACCAGTGTAGCAATGATCAATGTAGCGATTGCCATACCGGATACCGGGTTGTTGGAAGAACCGATCAGACCTACCATACGTGAGGATACGGATGCAAAGAAGAATCCGAAGATCACAACGATAAGGGAGCCCAGCGGGCTTACCGGGAATGTCGGGATGAGCCAGATCAAAATAACGATAGCTACAAGAATAATAAGCAGCATTGGCATTGGAAGATCCTGCTGTGTACGCAAAGTGTTTTTGCCAGCCTGTTTTTTGGTCATGCTTGACATTGCCTGCTTGAATGTGCGGACGATCAATGGGAAAGTCTTGATCAAGCTGATAATACCGCCGGTTGCCACAGCACCTGCACCAATGTATTTGATGTAATTACCCCAAAGATCGCCAGGAGCCAGCTCAGAAATCGGAACTGTACCCGGGAAGATTGTAGCGTCTCCGCCGAACAGGGCAATCGCCGGCATAAGTACAAACCAGCTTAATGTGCCCCCAGCAAGCATGTAGCTTGAAATTTTGGGCCCGCAGATAAATCCCACACCCGCAAGTGAAGGGAGTACCTGGATACCAATCTGAGATCCTGCATAACCTTTAAATGCATATCCGATCTCGCTTGGGAAAAGTTTTAATCCGTCTGCGACAAATTTATATACTGCTGCAATTCCAAGTCCTGTAAAGACTGTACCAGCTTTGGAGCCGCCTTCTTCACCTGCAAGAAGTACTTCTGCACAGGCAGTTCCTTCCGGGAACGGAAGTGTTCCGTGCTCTTCAACGATCAGAGCCTGACGGAGCGGAACCATGAAACATACGCCGAGGAGACCGCCGAACAGAGCGATAAAGAAAATTGTTATCATGCTCGGGAATTCGATTTTACCTTCCTCAGCCCATAAGAATAGTGCGGGAAGCGTAAAGATCGCTCCTGCTGCGAGAGACTCACCGGCGGAACCGATAGTCTGTACGATGTTGTTTTCGAGAATGGAATCCCTGCGAAGAATTACGCGGATGATACCCATTGAGATAACTGCCGCCGGGATAGAGGCGGAAATTGTCATACCAACGAGAAGTCCGAGATATGCGTTGGCTGCGCCGAATACAACCGCAAGGATGATACCAATCACGATAGATGTGACCGTAAATTCCGGAACGACTTTATCTGCCGGGATATACGGTTTGAATTCATTCTTGTTGTCCATGATGTTCATTCCTTTCTAGATTTTTCAACGACTTTTTAACACAGTCTTGGGTATTATACCACTTTATCGTAATAAAAGGAAGAAGAAAATTGGGGGAAATTGTAGAATACTTGGAATTTAATCCAAATACATCTTCATGCCCATCCACTGTTTCATAAGAGCGATCATCTTTGCGTCCGGCTCGATGTAAATGCACATGTTTTTTTGTTCCATAGGTATCATGACGGCATAGACTTTTTCTGTTGTCCTGCCGCTGCTGTAATCATAAACCTTGTCCGGCTTGTAAGAATTTAAGCGCGGTGATCCCTTGGGGGCAATAATTTCAGCGCCCTGAATGTCAAAAGTCCGCAAGGACTTCCTTTTTGCGCGGTTGTAGATTATGTCCACTTGAAGGTCATGGTTTAAGAGGATATATTCATATTCCACATTAAGTTTCGGGAAGACAAAATAATATGCGAGCGCAGCGAGCAAAATAGCGATGATAAATGCAAGAAGCCCGATAAAAGGCATACCGATAATGATTACTGCGGCAATCAGCAGGATCACAAGAATGCGGACAAGCAGATCATACGGTTTTGGTTTGCGGGCTACGATCAGTTCATATAGTGCGTCATTCATAGTTTATTGATTCCTTTCTGCATGTAAATAATTGATTACCATTGTGGCAATTTTGAAAGTCATAGCATCTTCAAAGAGTCTAAGATCAAGGCCGGTACGCTTTTGGATCTGCTCCAGACGATAGATCAGAGTGTTCCGGTGCATATGGAGCTGCCGGGATGTCTCTGCAATATTGAGGCTGTTCTGGAAGAAGCGGTTGATCGTTGTAGTTGTATCCTCGTCAAATGAGTCGGGGATATCTTCGCCAAACAATTCCTTTAAAAAGCTTTCGCACAAAGTGACAGGAAGCTGGTAGATAAGACGGCCAATCCCCAGTTCATTGTAGGGGAATATAGTTTGCTCTGAATAAAAAAGCGTCCCGACTTTAAGGGCAAGGCTTGTCTCCCTGAATGCCTCTGGCAGATCTGCAAGCGTTTTAATTGTGGAGCTGTAAGAAAGATGAACATGAGCCAGCGCTTCTGTATTTAGTGTGTCTACGACCGCACGGGCAATACTGCGGATATTATCTGCCTCTTTGCTTTGACGGAGAGGGCGCAGGATCGCAATCGTATTGTCAGTTACAGGTACGAGATAAGTTTTTGTCTGCGGCGGGAATAAGTTCCTGAGTATTTCCATCGCCATATTATCGGTAGATTTTGTCTCCAGCAGGAACAATACTCTCTTTTCATCTGCATTTATATGGAGGCGGGAAGCGCGGTCATGGATATCATATGAGGGAATACCGCCTGTCATCAACCCCTGAAGGAAGTCTGTCTTATTGTATTTTTGCTTGTAGGCGGTGCACAGACAGCGGATCTGTATAAGAGCGTGCTCTGTCTCCTCAGGCGTATCTGCTGACACATCAAGAGTGATACCTGTGATCCGTTTCAATTCCTGAAGCGCTTTTGAAAGCTCCTGTGTGAAGTCCATCTTTTATCTCCGTTCTGAATAAAAAGGCTGCACCAGTTAAAGTGCAGCCCTCATAATTATATAAATAAGCGGTGAGCTGTCGGTCTGTTCCGATCAGCGGTGAATAGCATCTTTGCAACCGCTCCGCTGCTATTCCAATTCTAAAGCATTAGTTTGTAATCGTCAACTCTGTCTCCTTGTCAAAGACATGGATCTTCTCCATGTCGAGAGCAAATACAGCCTTGTCGCCTGTTCTCAGCGTTGTGCGCGGATTAACGCGGGCTGTCATCTGAACGCCCTCTACGTCGAAGTACAGGAATACTTCTGCGCCGAGCAGCTCGTAAACTTTGATCGTTGATTCGATCACGCTGTCCGGTGAGTTGCTGATAAATGCTTCTGAATCATGCACATCTTCCGGACGGATTCCAAGGATAACTGTCTTTCCGTCATATCCGCCTTCGATAAGAGCTTTTTTCTTGGAAGCCGGAACTTTCAAAACGTGTTTGCCAACTGTAAGGGTAACGTCGTCGCCTTTTACGTTGCACACAGCGTCAAGGAAGTTCATCTGCGGAGATCCGATGAATCCCGCAACGAACAGATTGCACGGGGTATTGTAAAGGTTCTGCGGTGTGTCTACCTGCTGTACAACTCCGTCTTTCATAACGACGATCCTTGTTCCAAGCGTCATAGCCTCTGTCTGATCATGTGTTACATAGATGATTGTGGCGCCAAGATTCTCGTGAAGCTTGGAGATCTCAATACGCATCTGAACACGAAGCTTTGCGTCAAGGTTGGAGAGCGGCTCGTCCATCAGGAATACCTTCGGATTACGGACGATTGCACGGCCCATCGCAACACGCTGTCTCTGTCCTCCGGAGAGAGCCTTCGGTTTTCTGTCGAGCAGTTTCTCAAGGTCGAGAATTCTTGCAGCATCTTTTACTTTCTGATCGATCTCAGCCTTCGGAACTTTTCTCAGTTTCAGACCAAATGCCATGTTGTCATATACTGTCATGTGCGGGTACAGAGCGTAGTTCTGGAATACCATTGCGATATCGCGGTCTTTCGGCTCTACGTCATTCATAACCTTACCGTCGATCTTAAGCGTACCGCCGGAAATATCTTCCAGACCGGCAATCATACGGAGTGTTGTGGATTTTCCACATCCTGATGGTCCTACGAAGATGATAAATTCTTTATCTTCGATCTCAAGGTTAAAATCCTTTACCGCATGAAATCCGTTAGGATAAATTTTCTGAATGCCTTCAAGTGATAAACTTGCCATTTTAAGTATCCTCCTTAAAAAATAATACGTTTTTTGAATCTGAAAATAGTATAATCCAAGCAAGGAAAACGGACAATGTCACGAGTGACTAAAAAAACAAAAAGAAAGTGTACATTTGTGATATAATACGCGTATAGCGGCGGGTATATCAGGCGGGAAAGGCGGGAACAGTCAGAGGTGAAGAGACAGTTAGATTATTTTACGATAGATGGGGCGGTGGGAGGAAATCAGGAATGGTTTAGAAATGTTGTCATGTATATAGGCGGCTGCGCGGCAGCAACTGCCTGCGATTGCTGCATCTATTTTGCGCTGAGAAGAGGGATGTTACACCTCTATCCCGGGGACGTGCGTCATCTGACAAAAGAAGATTATATCGTGTTCTCACAGCAGATGAAGCCTTATATACGTCCCCGGGTGGGCGGAGTGAAGGAACTGTCCATGTTTACGGATGGATTTGGCAGGTATCTGGCGGACGCGGGAGAGCAGGAACTTGCACTAACGGCCTTTTCAGGGGAACATACTGTGGATGAGGCGGTTGTATTTATCAGGGAGCAGATCAATGCGGGATATCCTGTCCCTTACCTCATGTTGAAGCATAAAAAGAGCAGATATAGAGACTTTGTCTGGCATTGGTTTCTCTGCTATGGCTATGAGGAGCGCTCGGACGGCATGTATATCACGGTGGCGACATACGGTGAGAGATATGTGCTCCCGCTCCGTGACCTGTGGGATACAGGATATGGGGAAAAAGGGGGGCTGATTGGTTTTGTAAATAAAATAGAGAGGAAATTTTAGATGATAAAAGCAATTTTTTTTGATGTTGACGGGACATTGCTTTCTCATAGAACAAAGCAAATACCGCAGGATACGAAACGGGTCCTAAGAGAGCTACAAAAAAATGGAATAAAAATATTTATGGCGACCGGCAGACATTCCACAGAATTATCAAGATTACCGGTAAATGGTATAGAGTTTGACGGATATATTACTTTAAATGGACAATTGTGCTTAGATAAAAAAAGACAGATTATATTTGGAAAACCTTTTAGCAAGGAAATCACTCGTAAGCTGGTGACAATTTTTAAAAACAAAGAGTTTCCGCTAGCTTTGGTGGAAGCCGAAAAAATTTATATCAATTTTGTTAACGACGCTGTATGTAAGGCACAAGAGAGCATTTCTACACCAATACCGGATATTTCTATATATGATGGGAGGAATGTTTATCAGGCGACTACATTTTTTGAAAAAAATGAAGAAGCACGGCTGCAAAATTATCTGCCTAAAGAATGTAGATTAGTAAGATGGTGCAGATATGGTGTTGATATTATTTCCGTTGAAGGAGGAAAGGTTGAAGGGATTAAATATTTTTGCAATCTTTACGGAATAGCACAAAATGAAATCATGGCATTTGGCGATGCTGAGAACGATATAGATATGATAGAATATGCCCATATTGGTGTTGCAATGGGGAATGCTCAAGATAGTGTAAAGAAGATTTCTGACTATGTAACAAGTGATATAGACGACAATGGGATAAAAAACGCAATTCAATTTTTTAATATACTCCGCTAGTATGCACGAAAAATCTACTATAAATAAAGAACAGACTTTTAAGAAAACAGCAAGACGAATAGCGCAAGGGAAATAAGCCTGATTGACGGAGCAGTATAAATCAGATAGAATAAAACACATATCTGCCGGAAATTTTACCGGCGCATATTATTAAGAGAAAAAAGGAGAGGATATTACTATGGCAAACCCGGTTGTTACATTTGAGATGGAAAACGGCGGTATTATGAAAGCGGAGCTGTACCCGGATATCGCGCCGAACACAGTAAAGAATTTTATCTCCCTTATCAATAAGGGATTTTATGACGGACTGATCTTCCACCGCGTGATTCATGGATTTATGATCCAAGGGGGATGCCCGGACGGAAACGGTATGGGCGGCCCGGGATATTCGATCAAGGGCGAGTTCACACAGAACGGTTTTGCAAATGATCTGTCCCATGATCCGGGCGTGCTCTCCATGGCACGCGCGATGCATCCGGATTCTGCGGGAAGTCAGTTTTTTATCATGCATGAGAAATCGCCGCACCTTGACGGCGCGTATGCTGCTTTTGGAAAGATCACAGAGGGAATGGATGTGGTGAATCAGATTGCGGAGACGGCGACAGATTACAGCGACCGTCCGCTGGAGCCGCAGAAGATGAAGCAAGTGACTGTGGAGACATTTGGAGAAACATACGGGGAGCCGGAGAGAGTATAGCCCATTATCTCTGTCAGAGGAAGTTGAACATTCATTTGACAAATGAGGAGGGAATATGAACGGAAAGAAACAGAATCCGGCCGTTGTATGCGCGCTCGCCCTTTTGTGCTGTGCACTGTGGGGGAGCGCGTTTCCCTGTATTAAACTGGGATACGCATGGCTGGATATTGAAGGGATAGGGAGCCAGATCCTGTTTGCGGGATACCGGTTCTTTCTATCAGGAATTTTTACATTTGTGATCGGATGCGCCATTGAACGGCGGTTTCTTACTATAAAACCAACCTCGGTGTGGCCCATTTTCCGGCAGGGAATCTTGCAGACCACCGTTCAGTATGTCTTTTTCTATATCGGGCTGTCCCACGCGTCGGGAGCAAAGAGCTCGATTATCAACGCGTCTCAGGGATTTGTGGCGATTATCGCATCACATTTTATGTTGAAATCCGAGAGGATGACGTGGAAGAAGGCAGTGGGATGCGTCCTCGGATTCGCCGGAGTGGTGGCAGTCAATATGGCGCCCGGAGCGTGGGATACGGGATTCAGCATGGCAGGAGAAGGGATGATTTTCATATGTACAGTGGTTTACGGTGTGAGCATGGTATTCCTAAAAATGATCTCTGACGCAGAGAGCCCAATGACGATCACAGCTTACCAGACATTAGCGGGAGGTGTGCTTCTTGTTGCTATCGGCATGGCAATGGGCGGACATGTGGGAGGATTTGGGGTGAAGAGTGTCTTCCTTCTTATCTATATGGCGCTTTTGTCCACCGCAGCGTTCAGTATCTGGACCATATTGATGAAATACAATACAGTCGGAAAGGTGGCGGTCTATACGTTCACAATCCCCATATTTGGAGTGGCGCTCTCTGGTCTGATCCTTGGAGAGAAAATATTTGAGCTTAAGAATCTAATCGCACTCGTGCTCGTGAGCGCGGGGATCGTGATTGTCAACCGTCCGGCGAAAGAACAGGAATCATGAGCGCGAACTGCCGGTAAGAGAAAGATGTTATGAAAGACGGTACTCCATGATATAGTCGTCCATGATAAATCCACCGCCGATATCCGCTTCATGGGTGTCGATTGTCTCAAATCCGAGGTGGCGGTATACGATGAGGGAGTTGTTATTGTGCTTATTACAGGTGAGCCAGATAGCAGAGTATCCGCGCTCCTTGCACAATTTTTTTAAAAATGAGAATGCCTGCGTTGCCAGATGACGGCCCCGGCATTCTTTCTTTATATACAGCTTGCTTAGGAACAAGCGGTTGTCTTCTCCCGGATGGATACCTGTATAGCCACAGAATTCACCGTTATCAAAGAGTTGATAGTATTCATAACCGTCTGCGATCTGTTCCTTTAAGGCGGGATAAGACTGGAACTTTGCTACCATGTAATCAACCTGCTTTTTCCCGATGATGGGAGTGAAGTGTTCGTTCCAGATGATCTCGGCGAGAGATGCCACCTCCTTGATCTGTTCGTCGGTGTCAGCTTTTTTTGTTGAAAAATCAGGACTCATTGGCAATGTTTCCTTTCGATGTGTTATTTTCATAGGAATATACGGTCATGGATACTCCGGTGTCCTGTATGAGAATATCTTCATGCAGAGATGTCATGACCCACGTCACATATAGATCTCCAGCGGCTCCGCTGATATTGATGATCTGTATGATGTAAGCTGCCCAAAACCAATATTCGGTGATAAATATGAGGACTACCGTGATGACGATTCCCCATACGACAATAGGGGCAAGCGCTATGACAAGATAGGATTTCTTATTAAAGTAGGCGCTGCTCCCGGCATAAGCGTACATTCCAGTAAAACCATATATGGGGCGGATGCCGCTGTAGTACCTTATGAACATGCCATGCACAAGTTCATGGAGAAAAATGTAAAGAATCGCGCTGCCTATGGTGATGAGAAATCTTATAACATATAAGACTATACCTTTCTCCATACTGTAAAATGTCCGGATAGGAACGATTTGATGACCGATTCCTACTGCAAGTATCAGAATGATAAGGGCTATTCCATTGACAAGGAAGAGCGGCTTTTTGTCTTTCTGCAAGTCGATGTGACGTACAGCATGGTAATTATCTGGCAGTGCAATGCAATTTTTGATCATATGCAGTTCTCCTTTGAATTGTTCTTAGCAGTGTGCGCTTATGGAACAAGTATAGCATTTGAGGAGAGGATTGAACAGATTTTTGTCAAGAAAACAAGGGAATTGTTAGCACTCGCGTTAAAAGAGTGCTAATTTTCTATTGACTTTTGATTTTTCCTGTACTAGAATATTTCATGGACATGGAATACCGTATTTGGCAGCAGTCCTGCCGGCGGTGTTTCTGCACTTGAATGAAAGTTTACAGCCGGTTTTGTTAATCAATCACAGAAGGAGTGTTTATTATGGCAGTAAAAAAGGGAAACTTATCGATTGACAGTGAAAACATATTTCCGATTATAAAGAAATGGGTCTACTCGGATCATGACATCTTTGTCCGTGAGATGGTATCTAACGGATGCGACGCCATCACTAAGCTGAAGAAGCTGGACATGATGGGCGAGTACGAGATCCCAGATGGTTATAAGCCGAAGATTCAGGTTATTGTCAACCCGGAAGAAAAAACGATGAAATTCATCGACAATGGTCTCGGAATGACAGCGGACGAAGTGGAAGAGTATATTACGCAGATTGCATTTTCAGGAGCGACACAGTTCCTTGAGAAATACAAAGACAAGACCACAGAGGACGATATGATTGGTCATTTTGGACTTGGATTTTACTCTGCGTTCATGGTTGCGGACGAGGTGCAGATCGACACGCTCTCCTATAAAGAAGGAGCTGTCCCCGTACACTGGGCAAGTCAGGGAGGTACAGAATATGAGATGCAGGACGGAAACCGCACAGAAGTGGGAACGGAGATCACGCTATTCTTAAATGAGGACAGTCTTGCTTTTGCAAATGAGTACCGTGCCCGCGAAGTGCTGCAGAAATACTGTTCTTTCATGCCGGTAGAGATCTTCCTATCCAAAGCAAACGCCGAGCCAGAATATGACACTATCGACGAGGCGGATCTTCTCGATACGGACGAGGTGGTGGAGCATATCACCGAGGAACCGAAAGAAGGGGAGGAAGGCGAGCCGAAGAAAAAGGTCAAGATCGTAAGGCGTCCGGTTTCCATAAGCGACATACATCCGCTTTGGGGCAAGAATCCGAGCGAGTGTACAAAAGAGGAGTATATTGATTTCTACCGCAAAGTATTCATGGATTATAAGGAGCCTCTGTTCTGGATTCATCTGAACATGGACTATCCGTTTAACTTAAAGGGAATCCTCTATTTCCCGAAGATCAATACGGAATACGAGTCCATTGAGGGAACCATCAAGCTGTACAACAATCAGGTGTTTATCGCCGATAATATTAAAGAAGTGATCCCCGAGTTCCTAATGGTATTAAAGGGCGTCATCGACTGCCCGGACCTGCCGCTCAATGTTTCCCGAAGCGCGCTTCAGAATGATGGATTCGTAAATAAAGTGGCGGATTATATTTCCAAGAAGGTGGCGGATAGGCTGGCCGGAATGTTTAAGACAGACCGTGAAAATTACGAAAAATACTGGGATGACATCAGCCCGTTTATCAAGTTTGGCTGCCTGAAGGATGAAAAATTCGGTGAGAAGATGAAAGATTCCATGATCTACAAGAATCTGGATCACAAGTATCTGACACTGGAAGATATCATCAAGGAGAGCAAGGGTGCTGAAGGAGAAGATACACAGACAGACAGCGCGCAGGCTGATAATACAGAGGTAGAAGAAAATGCCGCTGCTGATAATGCGGAAGCGGAGAAGACCAGCATCTACTATGTAACGGACGAGGTACAGCAGAGCCAGTACGTCAATATGTTCAAGGCGCAGGGACAGGACGCCATCATCCTGACCCACAACATTGATTCCGCGTTCGTGACCTATCTGGAACAGAAGCATCAAGACGTGCAGTTCCTCCGCATCGACGCGGATGTGCACTCATCTCTGAAAGACGAGGTTGCGGAGGATGAGAAGGAATCCTTCCAGAAAACTGCGGACAGCCTTGTGGAAATCTTCCGTAAAGAGTTGAACAATGACAAGCTGGATGTAAAAGTGGAGAAATTAAAAGACGATAAGGTGGCTTCCATGGCAGTTCTTTCTGAGCAGGACCGCCGTATGGCAGAAATGATGAAGATGTACGGCATGGGAGGCATGGACCCGTCGATGTTTGGCAGTCAGGCGACTTTGGTGCTCAATGCGAACCACCCGCTTGTGAAATTCCTATCAGAGCACAAGCGCAGCAAGAGCGTGCCCGTCATCTGTAAACAGCTTTACGATCTGGCCATGCTGGCGCACAAGCCGTTAAGCCCGGAAGAAATGACAGCGTTCGTGCAGAGAAGTAATGAGATCATGATGCTGCTGACAAAATAAAGAGGGATGAAAAATACATCTTTCCGGAATAGATGACGTATGTTCCCGGGACTGTATCATAACGCAAAACAGTTTTGCTCTACTTCAAAGTTTTGCTTATACGATACAGCTCCGGGAACTTCTTTATTCGTAGTGTCCTCCTGTTGCAGCGCGCCGGATGCGCCCATCTTCGGATCATAAGGTTTCTGCCGGTTTTATCCTACACTTTCGAGCCGCTTGAAGGTCAAGAGAAATTCGAGGATATTTTCAAAAATCAGCAATTATCCCGCGAAAATCAGATTTTTTCGGTTGCGATTTCTTTTTGGAGGAAGAACTTTTCCACCATCTCATCCCACGCGTGTTCCAGCGTCTTGTCCATGGTAAACGTCTTAAATGACGTCCCGGTTACGCAGGAGAGCCGTGTTCCGTCGTAATGGATGTTCAGATACAATCCCTGTACGCTCTCTGGATCAGTGGGGAGAGAGTTTTGTTCGATCAGCCGCCCGATGTTTTTTCGGGACAGACTGAAAACGAACCGAAAGCTAAGGGGCGTGCGCTTCCCTTTGATCAGGGAGAAGCAGTATTCGCGCACGTTTTTCCATGGGGAATACTCGGGAAGTTCCATGCCCGAGTCAAAGAAATCTTTCTGGATGAAGCCGTCGATCTTAAATGTATTAAACGTCACGATCTGCCCCTCAATAAACGCAAAATTGTCAAATGTATCAAGAAGAAGGAGATGTGACATAGATTCTTTGATATTTGTCAGGGAAAATGCAATCATAATATGCTCCTTTTGTGTGTTCTGGAACTTTGATTCCGGGGGGAAGAATATCCCTTCTGTCTGCGATTCATTGTACCACAAAACGGGAGTGCCGTCATTGACTTTTGCCTGTAAAAAAAGTATTATTATAGAGGTATTATGGAGTAGTATTGCTATGTGCTGTCTGGAGGAGACAGTGTGTGATTTGTATAGAGAGATAGTGATAGAATGATAAAAATAAACCAAAAGACAAAGAGGAAGCTTCTCATGGGGATATGTGCGGCGGCAGCGATGCTTGTGTTTATTCTTGCCGCGCGCGCGATAAGATCCCTTTTTGGCGGAGAAGCGGATACCTCGGCGGGAGTGGAATACATTAAGCAGGAAGAGGCAGGGGATATCAGCGCCATCGAGGCGAAGATTGATCTTCTGGAGCGGCAGGACGCCGGAGAGAACGATGAGAGAAGTATCAAAGAAAAGTTTTCCGGGGCAGTAGTAATCGGGGATTCGATCGCACTGGGATTTGAGGAGTATGATGTCCTCAACGCGTCGAGTGTAGCGGCGGAGATTGGCGTTCATTTAACCCAGATGGACGAACTGATCGCTAAGGTGAAGGACTTAAGTCCCGGTATTATTTTTATTGCCATGGGATCAAATGACGTGACCGCTACAAACGGTGATACAGAGGAATTTATATCCCGTTATCAGGATGTGATTGATCAGCTCCAAAAGGAGGTTCCGGACGCGCATATTTTTGTTAATGCGGTTTTTCCCGTTCAGGACAAGGCCGTTGAGGAGGAGCCCGGACTTGCTAATATTGCAGATTATAATGCTGCGCTAAAGGAGATGTGCAATAGTAAAACGATTGGGTTTATCGACAATACGCAGATCGTGTCGGAAGAGTATTTTGAACCGGATGGCATACATTTCAAGGCGGCGTTTTATCCGGTATGGGCGCAGCGTATGGCGGAGGTGGCGTCATTATGACAAAAGAGAGATTTGCAAAAGGCGGCATTATAAAATACGTTGTGCTAGTGCTAATTGTGATCTTTATCGTGATTCTTATGCTTTATACGAGTGGGAGTAGCAAGCCTTTTGAGGAGATCAGGCAGTCTGTTGCAAGCGTTCTGGACAAAAGTAACCTCAAAGAGAAGGATGAAGCCTCGTTTAAAAGGAATACAGGACTGAATGCGGCGGATTACTCGGGGGTGATGTACTATGCCTCCGAGTCCAATCTGTCGGCAGAGGAGGTTCTGCTGATTCGGGTGAGGAGCGGCAGCCAGATACAGGAAGTAAGGGAAACGCTTGAGGCACGTATCGACAGCTGTATCAGTGATTTTGACGGGTATGTTCCTGAGGAAGTGAAGTTGCTGGAAGAAGCGGTGCTGAATGTGAGAGGGAATTATATTTTCTTCGCAGTGGCTCCGAAGGCGGAGGAATATCTGGAAGCTTTTAGGAACAGTCTGTAAAAGAGAGGAACATACAGGATGTTATTTAGCAGTATTACATTTTTGTTTTTATTTCTGCCGGTTGTGCTGGCAGTCTACTATCTGGTTCCGTGGAAGGTGAAGAATATTGCCCTGCTTATAGCTAGTCTTTTCTTCTATGCGTGGGGAGAGCCGGTCTATGTGGTGCTTATGGTTCTTTCCATCCTGCTGAACTATTTCTGTGCCCGGGATATCAAAGAGAATGAGAATGAGCCCGTAAAGGCAAAATTCAACGTAGTTTTTGCAGTGGCGGTAAATCTGTTCATTCTGGGATTCTTTAAATACTACGGATTTCTTCTGGATACAATCAATGCCGTGTTTTCCACGGAGATCGCATACAGAGAACTTCCCCTTCCGGTGGGTATCTCTTTCTATACATTTCAGGCAATATCTTATATCGTGGACATTTACCGGGGGAAGGCGCAACCCCAGAAGAATATCCTTTATTTTGCTCTGTATATCAGCATGTTTCCGCAGCTCATTGCCGGACCTATCGTGCGCTATGAGGATATTGAGGCGCAGCTTAAGCACAGACGGCTCTCCTTGCAGCGCTTGGGACAGGGAGCCATGTATTTCATCATCGGTCTGGCGAAGAAAACCGTCATCGCAAATTCAGTGGGAGCGGTCTTTGAGCAGATTTCGGAAATGCCTGCGGGCAGTCTTTCCGTGCTTACGGCATGGCTGGGGGCATTTTCTTATGCGTTCCAGATTTATTTTGACTTCAGCGGATATTCAGATATGGCGGTAGGCCTTGGCAAGATGTTCGGCTTCGAGTTTAAGAAGAACTTTGATTATCCGTATATATCAAAGAGTGTAACGGAGTTCTGGAGACGGTGGCATATTTCCCTGAGCACGTGGTTCAGGGAGTATGTGTATATCCCGCTTGGCGGCAACCGATGTTCCGTGTCCAGAAATATCTTCAATCTGATGGTCGTGTGGGTGCTGACGGGGATGTGGCACGGCGCGGCGTGGAATTTTATCGCGTGGGGCGTGTATTACGGCGTTATCCTTGTGATGGAGAAGTATGTGTGGGGCGCATCTCTGGACATGCTTCCGAATCCGATGAGGCATATCTATACCGGGATCATGGTGCTGGTGGGATGGGTGCTTTTCTTCAGCCCAAGCCTTGGCTATGCTTTGCGCTATCTCGGGGCGATGATCGGAGGCGGAACAGGCATTGTGGACAATCAGGGAGCGTTTCTCCTTTTTGGTCACTGGTTGCTGTATCTGCTGGCAGTGCTCGGCTCATCGTCTCTGGGGATGCGGCTTGTCAATGCGGTGCCGCGCATGGCGCGAAGCGCAAGGGCGCAGGCGGCTGTCTCGGTGGTCATCTACATGGGGATCTTCGTGATATCTGTCGCGTTTTTGGTGACGGATACATTTAATCCGTTTTTGTATTTCAGATTTTAGGTGAGACTATGGATAAGAGAAAAAGAAAAGGGCGTATTGAGAGCCTGATTGGTAAAATCTTTATACTGAGCCTGCTCCTTGTGATGATCGTGAACCTGATACTTCCGGATAAGGAGACGTCCGACGAGGAGAACCGGGTGCTCCAGTCTGCGCCGGGGATCAGTCTGACTTCGGTTATGACGGGGGACTTCATGGAACAGTGGGAGAGCTATTTAAGCGACCAGTTCGCCGGGAGAAATATATGGCGAGGCCTCAAGGTGTCTCTCGACCGTCTGGGCGGAAGCAGGATGGAAAACGGCGTTTACATCGGAAAGGATGGACAACTTCTTGAGGATATCGCTCTGCCGGATGAAGAACAGTATTCGGCGAATATTGAGGCGGTGAAAAACTTTGCAGAGACGTATTCGGACATTCCGGTCACTGTCATGCTTGTGCCGGACGCTGCCAGTATCTTAAGCGGCAGCCTGCCTGCATTTGCCTCGGTGGAAGACCAGAGGCAGATGTTCAGTATGGTGCAGAGAGGGCTTGGAGACTCGGTGAACTGGGTGGATGCGTACTCGGTATTGAATAGCCATAAGACGGAGAAACTATACTATAAGACAGACCTGCACTGGACAACACAGGCTGCATTCTATGTATTTCGGGAGGCTGCGGCAGGACTCGGGATCGAGGGGGACGTGTCGGACGACTATGTGTCCTACACGGTGACGGACAGCTTCAATGGGGTACTGGCTTCTAAGAGCGGAGTAGGTCTGAATGAGAAGGAAAGCATTGAAATCTACGCGCCGGCATCCGGGGATGACGATGTGGTTGTAAACTATGTGGATGAGGCGAAGAAGACCTCTTCCTTGTATGATTCCTCTAAGCTGGAGACGCGGGATAAATACGCGGTATTTCTGGGAGGAAACACATCTGTCATGGATATAAGGACGGTGTCTCCAAGCGGCAAAAGACTGCTTGTAGTCAAGGATTCTTTCGCAAACTGTTTTATTCCTTTCTTGACGCCACATTACAGGGAGATCGTTGTTGTGGATCCCAGATATTACAGTGGTACGATGCGGGATATTATGGATGCTTACAGGATTACGGACACACTGATCCTGTACAGTGGGAATACGTTTTTTACAGATAATCATATCAGCGGAGTGTTTTCAGGTGAGTAATCGGATCAGAGAAGAATTTTTACAAAAGAAAGAGCCGGTAAGGTTGAATAAATATCTAAGTGAGGCGGGCATGTGTTCCAGAAGGGAGGCGGACCGCCTTATTGAAAGCGGAAAGGTGACCGTGGACGGGAGGCCGGCGCAGACTGGGATGAAGGTGTCTCCCGGGCAGGTCGTCCGGGTTGGCAGGAAGGTTGTGTCCAAGCAGGATGAGATGATCGTGCTGGCGGTGAACAAGCCAAGAGGCATCGTATGCACGGAGGAGCGGCGGGAGAGGAACAGCATTGTCCGTTTTCTGGACTACCCGGTGCGGGTGACCTACGCAGGCAGGCTTGATAAGGATTCCCGGGGACTGCTGCTTATGACAAATAACGGGGATATTATCAATCAGATGATGCGCGCTGCTAACTGCCATGAGAAAGAGTACAAGGTGACCGTGGATAAGGAGATCACGGCGGATTTCTTAAAACAGATGTCAGGGGGCGTGCCCATACTGGATACGGTGACAAGACCGTGCAGGGTGGAAAAGCTGGGGAAATATACGTTTTCCATCACACTGACACAGGGGCTGAACCGCCAGATACGCAGGATGTGCCAGGCTCTTGGATATGAGGTGAAGGATCTGGTGCGGATGCGTATCATGAATATCCGTCTGGGAAGCTTAAGAGAAGGGCAGCATAGGAAGCTGACGGATGAAGAGCTGAACGGATTGTATGAGATGATGAAAGATTCACGGGGAGAAGATTATGGCAGAGACTAAGAATAAGATGGAACGGATGCGTGAGCTGGTGGAACTTCTAAACCGGGCGCGCCGCGCTTATGAGCAGGAAGATCAGGAGATCATGAGCAACTTTGAATACGACAGGCTTTATGATGAATTGCTGGGACTGGAAAAAGAGTTAAACACGACCCTTGCGTCAAGCCCTACGGTCAACGTAGGGTACGAGGTGCTGAGTGAACTTCCCAAGGAAAGGCACGAGCGTCCGATGCTGTCGCTGGACAAGACAAAAGAGGTGACGCGTCTTAAGGAGTTTTTAGGAGAGCAGAAAGCGATGCTCTCATGGAAATTGGACGGTTTGACCATTGTGCTGACTTACCGGAACGGGGAACTTTTTAAGGCGGTCACGAGAGGAAACGGTGAGGTGGGAGAGGTCGTCACAAGCAATGCCCGCGTGTTCAGAAATATTCCTCTGCACATCCCCTATCAGGGAGAACTTGTACTGCGGGGCGAGGCGGTCATTTCTTATAAAGACTTTGAGAAGATTAACGAGGAGATCGGGGACGCGGACGCGAAATATAAGAATCCGAGAAACCTATGCAGCGGGTCTGTGCGTCAGCTCAACAGTGAGATCACAGCGAAACGTAGTGTGAGATTCTATGCTTTTACGCTGGTGAGCGCGGAGGATACTGAATTCCACAATTCAAGGCTGTATCAGATGCAGTGGCTTAAGGAGCAGGGATTTGACGTGGTAGAGCACCATTCGGTGACGCGGGAGACTATCGAAGATGAGGTGGAGTGGTTCGCCCGTCATATTGAGGCGAACGAGGTGCCTTCCGACGGTTTGGTGCTTGTGTATGACGACATCGCTTACGGGCAATCGCTGGGATCAACGGCAAAGTTTCCGAGGGATTCTTTTGCGTTTAAATGGGCGGATGAGATCCGTGAGACAACACTTCTGGAGATTGAGTGGAGTCCGTCGAGGACCGGGCTGATCAACCCGGTGGCAATCTTCGAGCCTGTGGAGCTGGAGGGGACGACTGTGAGCCGTGCCAGCGTCCACAACATCAGTATCATGGAGGAACTGGAGCTGGGAGTGGGTGACAGGATCACAGTGTATAAAGCAAACATGATTATTCCCCAGATCGCAGAAAACTTGACAAGGAGCGGAGTGAAAGATATTCCCTGTGCCTGTCCGGTGTGCGGGGGCGCAACAAAGATTTCTATGGACAATGAGGCAAAGACTTTGTATTGTACGAATCCGAAGTGTCAAGCGAAACATGTGAAGGCGTTCAGCCTGTTCGTGAGCAGGGACGCCATGAATATCGAGGGACTTTCCGAGGCGACGTTGGAAAAATTCATCGCCAGCGGATATGTAAAGGATTTTACGGACATCTTTCATTTGGACCGATATGGGGAGGAGATTAAGTCCATGGAGGGTTTTGGGAAAAAATCTTACGAGAACCTTCAGGCAAGTATTCAGAATGCGCGAACGACTACTCTTCCCCGGTTGGTATACAGTCTCGGTATCCCCAATATCGGGGCGGCTAATGCGAAAGTTATCTGCCGGGCGTTGGGAAATGATCCAAAGAAAGTGGAGAATGCCACGGAGGAAGAACTCAGCGAGATTTCCGGCGTGGGAGAAGTGATCGCCCGCGCCTATGTGGATTACTTTGCAGACGAGGAGAGAAGAGATGTGTTTGAGAGGCTTCTTGAGGAAGTAAAGATCCCAGAAGAAGAGGTGTCTGAGGACAGCCAGAAGTTCGAGGGAGTGAACTTTGTTATTACTGGGAGCGTGGAGCATTTTGCTAACCGCGCCGAAGTGAAAGAGGAGATCGAGAAGAGAGGCGGGAAAGTGACGGGGAGCGTGACTTCTAAGACAAATTACTTGATTAACAATGATGTGAATTCCACTTCATCTAAAAATAAAAAGGCGAGAGAGCTGGGAGTGCCGATTATATCAGAGGAAGAATTCCTGACAATGCTGAATGATTTATAGAAAGTTCATTTGTCTATTGGAGCGGTGTGTAATATAATAGGAGCATAGTTTTGCAGACAGAAGGACAGCACATAAAGAAGGGAGACTTATGTCAGATAACGATTTTATCATAATAGACGAAGAAAAAGTAAAGGAAGAGACGGAGAGAAAAGTTGTTTCCGGCGAGGAAAGCGGCGTTACGGGGCGTGAAGATGACGTCTCGGGAGGTTCTGTATCCGGAGATTCCGATAAGCAGGAAGTAGCAGAGACTGCTCTGCCGTCGGATGGAGACGGTGATGATGATAAAGAGGAAAGATATGAGAAGATCTGCTATATTTGTCACCGCCCGGAAAGCGTGACGGGAAAGATGATAGAGCTTCCGAACAATATCACGGTATGCCCTGACTGTATGCAGAGAAGTTTCGACGCCATGACCAACGGCTCGGTAGATTTAAACCGTCTCATGAATATGCCGGGCGTTCAGTTCCTTAACCTGTCGGATCTGGAAAATATGCAGCCCAAGCCGCAGAAGATCAAGAGGAAAAAGGAAAAGCCAAAGGAGTTCCGTCAGCTTGATATCAGGAAGATTCCGGCTCCGCATAAGATTAAGGCAAGGCTTGACGAGTATGTGGTGGGGCAGGAATACGCGAAGAAAGCTATGTCCGTGGCTGTGTATAATCATTATAAGAGAGTGGCGGCAGGAACGTCGGACGATATTGAGATCGAAAAGTCTAATATGCTTATGATTGGGCCGACGGGAAGCGGAAAGACGTATCTTGTAAAAACGCTGGCTCGGCTTTTGGATGTGCCGCTGGCAATCACGGACGCTACTTCCCTGACAGAAGCAGGATACATAGGCGACGACATTGAGAGCGTTGTGTCCAAACTGCTTGCGGCAGCGGACAATGACGTGGAGAAAGCGGAGCAGGGAATTATTTTCATCGATGAGATCGATAAGATTGCAAAAAAGCACAATTCCAACCAGAGGGATGTGAGTGGCGAATCTGTACAGCAAGGGATGCTAAAACTGCTGGAGGGAAGCGATGTGGAGGTCCCGGTCGGGGCGAACAGCAAGAACGCAATGGTTCCCCTTACTACAGTGAATACGAAGAATATTCTGTTCATATGCGCGGGTGCTTTCCCAGATCTTGAGGAGATTATCAAGGAGAGGCTTCAGAAGAAGACATCCATGGGATTTAATTCTGAACTGAAGGATAAGTATGAACATGACAAGGATATTCTGTCCAAAGTGACTGTGGAGGATCTGAGGAAATTCGGTATGATCCCAGAATTCTTAGGACGCCTTCCGGTCATCTTCACCCTGAAAGGGCTGGATAAGGATATGCTGGTACAGATATTAAAAGAACCGAAGAATGCGATCTTAAAACAGTATCAGAAGCTGTTGGCGCTAGATGAGGTGAAGCTGGACTTTAACGACGGCGCGCTGGAAGCAATTGCGGAGAAGGCGATGGAGAAGGATACAGGAGCCCGGGCGCTCAGAGCCATTATCGAGGAATTCATGCTGGATATCATGTACGAGATTCCAAAGGATGACAGCATCGGTGAAGTTATGATTACCCGGGAATACATCGAAGGGACAGGAGGGCCGGTGATCAGACTTCGGGGGCAGGAAGCCCTGCTGCCAGAAGGATGAAGCATAAGGAGAATTTGACGGCTGAATATAAGGGTAAGTAAAAACCGAGCGCACTCTTGATTTTTAAAGAATCCAGTATTATAATGTCACCAGAAAGAATAGAAAGAGGTTGTATTGTCCAAAGGAATGGAGGGCTCACAATGGAGAAAAAGAACATAGACTGGGAAAATATCGGATTTGGATATATGCAGACGGACAAACGGTATGTGGCGAACTACAAGGAAGGAAAGTGGGATGACGGCGCCCTTATAGACGATGCGAATATTACGATGAATGAATGTGCCGGGGTGCTCCAGTATGCACAGACTGTCTTTGAAGGAATGAAGGCATACACTACGGAGGACGGACGCATCGTGACTTTCCGCCCGGATCTCAACGCCGCCCGCATGGTGGATTCAGCAAAACGGCTGGAAATGCCGGTGTTTCCGGAGAGCCGTTTTATAGATGCGGTGGTCCGGACTGTGAAGGCAAATGCCGCATATGTTCCGCCGTATGGCTCCGGGGCGACATTGTACATCAGACCGTATATGTTCGGGATCAATCCGGTCATCGGCGTGAAGCCTGCTGATGAGTACCAGTTCCGTGTCTTCACGACTCCGGTAGGACCATATTTCAAAGGCGGCGCAAAGCCCATTACCATCTGCGTATCTGATTTTGACCGGGCTGCACCCCATGGGACAGGGCATATCAAGGCAGGGCTCAACTACGCTATGAGCCTTCATGCTATCATGACAGCCCATGCCAACGGATTTGACGAGAATATGTATCTGGATTCCGCTACAAGGACAAAGGTTGAAGAGACCGGCGGGGCGAACTTTATTTTCGTGACAAAGAACAACAAGATTGTTACTCCTCATTCCAGTACGATCCTTCCATCTATTACAAGAAGATCCATTATGTATGTGGCGGAGCATTACCTTGGGCTTGAGGTGGAGGAGAGGGATGTGTACCTTGACGAGGTGAAAGATTTTGCAGAGTGCGGGTTGTGCGGTACTGCGGCAGTGATCTCTCCGGTAGGCAAGGTGGTGGATCACGGGAAAGAGATCTGCTTCCCAAGCGGCATGGAAAAGATGGGACCGGTTACACAGAAGTTATACGATACTCTGACCGGCATCCAGATGGGGCAGATCCAAGCTCCGGAAGGCTGGATCAAAGTGATCGAGTAAAAGAAAAGAATGCTTTACAGGAATACAAAATAAAAGAGGATATCTGTGATCTGCACTTTGGGGGCAAATAACAGATATCCTCTTTTTCTGGACTTCACAGGCTTTTTTCAGACTTTACAAATTGAACAGCATAGTTGCGATATTAAAATAGATCAATATGGAACATGTGTCTACAAGCGTAGTGATTAGCGGTGACGCCATGATTGCGGGGTCCAGATGTACCTTTTTAGCAAAGAGCGGCAGAACGCAACCGATCAGCTTTGAGATAATGACAGTCCCAATCAGCGAAAGTCCGATCACCAGAGCAAGCGCCATATCTTTGTACATGATCAGAATGCGGATGCCGTTGGTCAGCGCCAGTACCACACTTACGATTAGAGACACACGGAACTCTTTGAAGATGACCCGGAAGATATCTTTAAACCGGATTTCTCCAAGAGCAATCCCCCGGATGATCAGTGTGGCGCTCTGGGAGCCGCAGTTTCCGCCCGTGTCCATGAGCATAGGGATAAAGGATACAAGCAGCGGGATCGCTGCAAAAGCGTCCTCATATTTGGTAATAATGGTTCCTGTGATCGTGGCGGAAAACATAAGGATCAGAAGCCAGACAATGCGGTGTCTTGCATGGTCAAACACAGACATGTCAAAATAGTTTTTTTCACTGGGGCTCATTGCCGCCATTTTGGTGATGTCTTCGGTTGCCTCGTCCACCATAACGTCCATTGCGTCATCGACAGTGACAATACCCACCATCAGCCCGTCATGGTCGAGAACAGGGAGAGCGAGGAGGTCGTATTTTGTAAAGAGCTGAACCACTTCCTCCTGATCAGTGTGCGTGTTTACAGAGATGATTTCTGTCTCCATCAAATCTTTGATCAGCATATCGTCATCTGACGTCATCAAGTCTTTGGCGCTGACAATGCCCGCCAGTTTTCTTCTGTTTGTTACATAACAGGTGTAGATAGTCTCTTTGTGGATACCCGTCTCTTTAATATGCGCCATGGCCTGAGCAGCGGTCATGGTTTCCCGGATGTCCACATATTCTGTTGTCATGATGCTCCCGGCGCTGTCATCAGGATAGTTCAGAAGCTGGTTGATCAGCTTGCGATCCGACGCGCTGACCGCATCAAGGATACGGTTCACGAGATTGGCGGGAAGTTCTTCTAGAAGATCCACTGTATCGTCCATGTACAGATCGTCCAGAAGTTCTTTCAACTCTTTTTCTGAAAAAATTTCTACAAGGTATGTCTGCATGGAAGTCTCCATATTGGAAAATACTTCCGCTGCCTTATCCTTGGGGATGAGGCGAAAAGCCAGAGCGAGCTCACGGTCATCCAGCTCCGAGAGCAGGGAGGCTATGTCCACTTCGTTCATTGCATCCAAAATACTTCTCACAGCCTTGAACTGACGCTGCTGGAGAAGCCTTACGAAAATATCTTTGTTCATGATAACTACCTCTCTTTATATGATTTTCAATTCTTAAGCTGCACAAGTGACAACTGGCACCAGAGTCCATAACCTCACCTCCTTTTACACTGCAGGGATGGTCTTAAGAGACGAAAAAAACTCCGTCACTGCCTGAACAATGACGGAGCTACAGTACACTCTCATATAAACCATGCCCAATGAGGAACATGCATCGTTCAAGCTTTAGCATCACAGGGCATATCAATTGCATTAGGCTGCGCCTTCACGACACGGCCTGCTGACCAACTCATCGTGTCTCCACGATCTTGCGGCAGCAATCTTCGGGTTATACCCAATCCCTGTGGTAACCTCACCTACCGAAATGATGTATTTTATTTTTACATAGGTTCATTCTAGTATCTGGACATCATTCTGTCAAGAAAAACTTTGATGATTGTCTGTGCGGTTTAGGAGGATTGACCGAAATCCTCCAGATCCTTTTCGAGACAGGAAACAGCCTCCTCTAGATCTTCTCTTTTCAGAGCAGCGATGATCTGCTCATGGTATTTCATATCCTCAGGAAGCGAGTAGTGATTCCATTTATTCCAGTGGAGCTGCGCATAGGCTCTCCAGAGTCTGGACATACAGCTGTTCAGCTGTGCGGTGACATACTCGTTTTCTGTAATAGAGGCCAGGGTAAGATGGAAATTTACGTTATACACCCAGTGTTCCATGACGTCCTCTGTAGCCTTGCTGCATAAAACTGCCAGTTCCTCCAGTTTTTTTAGATGCTTGTCCGTAATGTGCGGCATGTTGATCCTCATCATACCGGTCTCAAGGATCCGGCGGTATTCCATCATCTGCTCCACATCCTCCGTGGTCATAGCAATGACCTGATAACCACATCTGGGGATATTGTGGAGGACACCCTCATGGCAGAGGGCGGTCAGAGCTTCTCTGACAGGGGATTTGCTGAATCCGAATTTTTTGATCAGGCCGCTCTCCGTGATGATCTCATTTGGACGGAACTCAGAAGAATAAATGCTCTCCAATATAGAATCATATACGATCTCTTTCAGGTTTTTTCTTCCCATTTCACAATCTCCGTACGCATCTATACACTATACGGTTCCTCCTTCATACTGTAATCATACTAAAAGCCCGAAAAGAAGTAAATAGAGAAATTTGGTAAATATGTCAAAAATACAGCGCTAATTTTGTTGTAATAGTGCTAATTGACAGATTAGAACATCGCTGGTATTATTTGTAATAATATCAGTGATAATATTTATTATACTGCAATACATATGAGAAGGAGAAGGAGATGGACAGCAAGTTATATCAAGATTACCTGCATATCTTGAAAAAGGAACTCGTCCCTGCGCTGGGTTGCACGGAACCGATTGCTCTTGCCTACGCTGCTGCAAAATGCAGGGAAACACTGGGAGTATTCCCGGAAAAGGTGGAAGCATTGTGCAGCGGGAACATCATTAAAAATGTCAAGGGAGTGACTGTACCGAACTCAGGCGGTTTGAAAGGGATCGAGGCGGCAGTGATCCTTGGGATCATAGGAGGAGACGCGGAAAAAGATCTGGAAGTCCTCCAGAATATTACGGATGAGGACAGGGCGCGCACAAAGGAACTGATCGAAAACGGATTCTGTACCTGTTCGCTGAAAGAGGGGGTTGCGAACCTGTTTATAGAAGTCAGGGCGGAAGGCGGCGGCAATCAGGCTTCTGTCCGTCTGGAACACGAGCACACGAACATTACACATATCGTACGCAACGGAAAGGTGATCTTCGAGGATACCCACACATATGAAGATAACCAAGCGGACAAGTCCTCGCTGAATATAAGGGATATTGTCACCTTTGCAGATGAGGTGTGCATTGATGATGTCAAGGACATACTGAGCCGTCAGATACAGTGCAATTATGCGATTTCTGAAGAGGGACTGAAAAAGCCGTGGGGCGCTGGCATCGGGCATTTTGCAAAGGAACAGGGAGAGGATGTGCGCTGGAAGGCAATCGCCCGGGCAGCGGCAGGCTCTGACGCGAGAATGAGCGGATGCCCCCTTCCGGTGATCATCAATTCGGGTTCTGGCAACCAGGGGATGACCTGTTCTCTCCCGGTCATCGAATACGCTTATGTGACAGGAAAATCAGAAGAGCAGCTATACCGGGCATTGTGTGTTTCCAACCTGATCGCCCAGGACCAGAAGCGGTATATTGGCGCTCTGTCCGCGTACTGCGGGGTTGTGTGCGCCGCGGCAGCTTCAGGCGCTGCCATTACTTATCTGGCAGGCGGAACCATGGAACAGATTGAGAATACGGTTGTGAATACTATCGCCAATATTGGGGGAATGGTGTGTGACGGAGCAAAGCCAAGCTGTGCGTCCAAGATCTATTCTGCCCTACAGGCAGCCTTTCTCGGCCATGACATGGCAATGAAAGGAATCCGCTTTGAGGCGGGAGACGGTCTGGTCATGGAGTCGGCGGAAGATACAGTGAAAGCGGTAGGACATGTGGGAAGAGAGGGGATGAGACAGACGGATATTGAAATATTAAATCTCATGATAGGGAAAACAAGAGTATAAGGTTTATTTACAAAAAGGAGGGAAAAATGAAGAAACCAAAGATCGGCATAGCCGCAAACGTTTTGATCATGGATTCCGGCATGATGCCGGGAATCTACCGGGCATATGTCAACAATGATTATGTGGAAAGTCTGGAGAAAGCAGGATGCGTCCCGGTGATGCTCCCGGTTCTGTCGGACCTTGAGGATGTGAAAGCCCAGGTGGAAGGGCTTGACGGCATTGTTCTGTCCGGCGGATGGGATATCGATCCTCTTCTGTACGGCGAGCAGCCCCTTTTACAGCAAGGATTTACAATGAGCGAGGTGGACCGCTTCTTTCTGGCTGTGATTCAGGCAGGCGATGAGCTTTCCATTCCCATTTTCGGTATCTGCAAAGGGATGCAGGCGATCAATGTCGCTTTTGGCGGCACACTCTGTCAGGACATCGGCTCTCAGATGAAGGCCTGTCTTCAGCATATGCAGCAGGCGCCAAGGTATAACGCAACCCATAAGATCAGCGTGGAGAAAGGGTCTTTTTTGGAAGGCGTACTGGGGAAAGAGGCGATGGTAAACTCCTTCCATCATCAGAGCGTAAAGGCAGTGGCTTCGGGATTTTCCATCACTGCCAGTGCGGATGACGGGGTGATCGAGGGCATCGAACGTGCCAGCGGCAGTTTTATCTGCGGAGTCCAATGGCATCCAGAGATGATGGCGAAATATGACAACAAGATAATGATTCAGTTGTTTCAGGCATTTGCTGACAAATGCAGACAACAGGAGGAAAACAAATGAAAAATAAAAAGAAATTTGGTCTTATCAGTATTATCCTGCTCGGTATGAACGCGATCATCGGTTCGGGAATCTTTCTCCTGCCGGGGCAGGCATATGATCTTGTGGGAACAAGCAGTCTGTTTGTGTTCTTGTTCATTACACTTCTGGCAGGTTCGCTGGCCCTCTGTTTTGCGGAGGCTGCCGGCCTGTTCAAATCAAACGGAGCAGCTTACATTTATGCAAAGGAAGCCTTTGGTAACTTTGCAGGCTTTGAAGTCGGTTTTATGAAATATGTGGTACAGCTCATCTCATGGGCAACCATGGCGGTAGGGTTTGTGACTGCGCTGGCAGCGATTTTCCCGGAGGCTTCGGAGGGGCCTGTGCGAAACGCTATCGTTGTGGGTCTGATCGTTGTTCTGAGTCTGGTTAATTATATCGGCATTGACGTTGCGAAATATGTAAACAATGTGGCGACTGTGGGCAAGCTGGCTCCCATCATCATTTTCATCGCGGCAGGCATCTTCTTTATCAAAGGAAGCAATTTCCAGCCTATTGTCCCTGAGAGCCTGTCCGTTGCCACGTTTGCCGAGGCGGCGATACTTATCTTCTATGCTTTTACAGGGTTTGAGGCGATCGCCGGGGCTTCAGAAGAAATGGACAATCCGAAGAAAAACCTTCCCATTGCCATCGCAGTTGCAATCGGATGCGTCTCCTTGATCTATATCCTGCTCCAGTTTGTGAGCATCGGGATTCTTGGAAGTGGTCTTTCCGGGACAGAGACGCCGGTAGTGGATGCAATGTCCACATTTATGGGAAGCGCCGGAGGTACGCTTGTAACAGTGGGAACACTGATTTCCATCGGAGGCATCAACGCGGCGAATTCAATCTTCGTGCCCCGCGGATGTCTGGCGCTGGGGGAAAGAGGGATGCTTCCGCCAATCGTTAAGAAAATGAGCAAGCGGGGAACTCCCGTTGTGGCGATCGTGATCTCAGCGGTTCTGGTGATCCCGCTGGCTCTTTCAGGGACCTTCACTCAGCTTGCTGCGATCAGCGTGATCTCCAGATTTACGCAGTACATCCCCACATGCCTGTCTATTATTGTATTCAGGCGCAGAGGAATGGAGTCCACGTTTAAAGTGCCCTTTGGGTATACGATTCCGATCATAGCCATCTTGGTAAGTATTTGGCTTCTTTACAATTCCGATCCTATCAGACTGGTGATTGGACTGGGAGCGCTGGTGATCATCGTACCGATTTACTTTATCATCAAAAAATATAACGAAAAGCATGGTTATGAATTTACTGATGCAGAGTAATGACTTTCCTAGGATTTTTATGATAGAATAGATGTAACTGGCAGGAGGAGATCATGAAGTATGGGGTTACAGGAAAGTATCATTTTTACTCTTGAAATAGTTGGGACCATCGCCTTTGCGGCTTCAGGGGCGATGGTCGGCGTCCGGAAATCAATGGATATTTTTGGCGTGTGTGTGTTAGGCGTGCTGACAGCAGTCGGGGGCGGGATGACAAGAGACATTATAGTGGGCGTCATCCCGCCCGCTGTATTTCAGCGTCCGGTCTATGTAGCTGTGGCTGCTGTCACATCATGCCTGTTTTTTGCAGGGATGTATTTTGGAAAGATTTCCGCACAGGAGAAGTCGCACGGCATCTATGAAAAGATCATGCTGGCAATGGATACTGCCGGGCTGGGGATTTTTACCGTGGTGGGAGTGAGCACCGGTATCCGGCAGGGATATGGGGATAATCTCTTTCTCCTCGTATTCTTGGGGACCATCACAGGAGTGGGCGGCGGACTGATGCGGGATATCATGGCAGGTGTTCCGCCGTACATTTTTGTCCGTCATATCTACGCCTGCGCGTCGATTGCAGGGGCAGTGGCCTGCGCGTTTTTAAGCCAGAAGACAGACCTTGTAACAGCAATGGCAGCGGGTATGGCTGTGGTTATAGTGATGCGTGTTCTCGCGGCATATTACCGGTGGAATCTGCCAAGATTAAAAGAGAAGGAGTAAAGTACGACATTTTACCCGGGAAAAACGTGAAAAACAGAGTGGAATCTGTTATACTCTAATGGCATGAAAAAATCTGGAGAGAGTATGCATTATGATCGGGTTAGGAACAATGATAAATGTAGCGGCCATCATCATCGGCGGTCTGATCGGGCTTATGTGCAAAAAGATCAGCAGCGCCAGATATCAGGACACGCTGATGCAGGCCAACGGTGTGTGCGTCCTGTTTGTGGGAATCGGCGGAGCCATACAGGAGATGATGAAAGTATCCGGGGATTCGCTGGTGAGCAGCGGGACGATGATGATCGTGGCGAGTTTTGCAGCCGGTTCCCTTATCGGGGAATGGATCAATATGGAAGAGAAGATGGAGCGCTTTGGGAGCTGGCTGAAAAATAAGACCGGCAATCGCAGGGAAAATATGTTTGTGGATGCGTTTGTCACCGCGTCCCTGACAGTGTGTGTCGGGGCGATGGCGGTTGTGGGAGCCATCCATGACGGTATCACAGGCGATTATTCTACATTGCTTTTGAAGGCTGTGCTGGACATGCTGATCATATTCGTGATGACTGCCGCCATGGGAAAGGGCTGTATCTTTGCCGCCATCCCGGTGGGAATCTTTCAGGGGGCGATTACGCTCTTTGCAAGGGCGGTTCAGCCGGTCATGACGGAGCAGGCGCTTTCCAATCTATCTTTGACCGGCTCCATGCTTATTTTCTGTGTGGGTGTGAACATGGTCTGGGGCAAAAAGTTCAAGGTGGCGAACATGCTGCCGTCGATCGTGATCGCTGTAGTCTGCGCGTTCGCAGGGATATGATCGTTAAAGAAAAGGGTGAAAAGCAGAGTGAAATCTGTTATAATCAGATTCACAGGTAATACAGACAGTCAGAATGCATACCTTCATAAAAATCATGATAGAAAAGAGGAAGAACAATGGAGTATAAGATCACAGGTTACAAACCGGAAAAATTATTTCACTTTTTTGAGGAGATCAGCGCGATCCCGAGAGGATCTGGAAATGAGAAGGAGATCAGCGACTACCTTGTCAAATTCGCAAAAGACAGGGGACTGTGGGTACACCAGGATGAGGCGTATAATGTTATCATCAAAAAAGGCGGCAGCAAAGGCGCGGAGGATAAAGCTCCGGTCATGCTCCAGGGACATCTTGATATGGTGTGCGACAAGCGCGCCGGTGTGGAGCACGATTTTGAGAAAGATGGGATCAGCCTGGTTGTAAAGGACGGGATTCTCTCTGCTGACGGCACGACACTTGGTTCCGATAACGGAGTGGCAGTTGCCCTGATGATGATGGTCCTAGACGATGAAGAGATACAGCATCCGCCGGTGGAATGTGTGTTTACAACGGAAGAGGAGGTAGGACTTAACGGAGCGCAGGCGCTCGACAAATCTCTTATCACAGCCCGCACCATGATAAATATGGATTCTGAAGAAGAGGGCGTGGCTACGATAAGCTGTGCAGGCGGACTGCGCATCCAGTTCACAAGACCGGTTAAAAGAGAAGCGGCGGAAGGCAGTCTGGTTTCCATTAAGATCGAGGGGCTTCTCGGCGGACATTCCGGCATGGATATCAGCAAGGAGAGACAGAATGCCAACCTTCTGATGGGGCGCATGACAGATTATCTGATGAAGAACACAGACGGAAAGCTGGTAAGCTTCGCCGGAGGGACAAAGGATAACGCCATAACAAGAGAGTGTGAGGCAGCCCTGATCTATGCAGACAAAGGGGAAGCTCAAAAAGCAGAGAAGTTCGCCTGCGCGCTGGCACAGGATTTTGCGGATGAGATCACACCCTACGAACCGGATTTCGCCTGCGAGATCACTGTGGAAGATGGAAGGATCGCGTCGGCGATCCCCCGGGAGGATGCAAAAGCATTTGTAAGTGCTATCCGCCTTGCGCCAAATGGAGTGTTCAGCCGTAATCCTCACATGGATGGCTTTGTCGTGACATCCTCTAACATGGGCGTGGTGCGGACAGAAGAGGATAAGCTTGTGTTCATTGTATCCCCTCGTTCTTCCGTCGCATCCCTGCAGGAAGACACAAAGGCACGTTTTCAGACCTTGGCGGATTCTTTTGGGTTCGAGGCGGAATACAGCGGAGAGTATCCGGGCTGGAGCTACGCAGAGCAGTCCCGGATCCGGGAAGTCTTTGTAGAGAGCTATCGCGAGCTCTTTGGCAAAGAGCTGAAGCTTGAGGCAATCCACGCAGGACTGGAATGCGGACTTTTCACCGAGGCGATACCGGGGCTTGACGCCATTGCGGTGGGCCCCACTCTGTACGATGTGCATACACCGGATGAGCACGTGCCGCTGGATTCCTTTGAGCGTTTCTATGAGCTGCTGCAGGCCGTATTGAAAAAACTGGCGGAAGGATGATCCTGACCATATGAAGTGACAAAGAGCGGCACCCGGAGGGCGCTGCTCTTTCTAAATGGATTTTAATTGACTGTTCGCTGGGAACCTTTTTGGCAGAAGAAAGGTATCTTATACAGAACATAACAAATGCGCTCTGAGCAGCGGCAGGAGAGGAGAATGCCGCCGCGTGCCTGTGAGCGGGGACAAGGACGTGGATAGAAAGAATTAAGAGCCAATAAGTAAAAGGAGACAGATATGGATACATTTTACACGCAGCTTAAGAGGGCGCTGGAAACAACAGAAAGGGATGTATGGATAGAGACTGTTTTAGAGGGGGAGCGCAGAGGAGAAAAACGTCTGCTAACCTCTGCGCCGGACGAGGAAAAAGACAGTCCCCGTGTGTTCCGTGAGCGCGTGGGGCGGTCTCCGAAGCTTATCATCTGCGGAGGGGGGCATGTGTCCATACCGGTAATTAAGATGGGAAAAATGCTAGGATTCGTGGTGACTGTGCTGGAGGATCGCCCGAAGTTCGCGGACAACGCAAGGGCGGCAGGGGCGGATACAGTCATATGTGAGCCGTTTTCCATAGAGCTTTCCAAGATTAGAGGAGATTCAGACACATGGTTTGTGATCGTGACGAGAGGGCACCGCTATGACACAGAATGTTTGGAGGAAATCCTGAAAAAGCAGTATGCCTATGTGGGAATGATGGGCAGCAGGCGCAGGGTGGCGATTGTAAAGGATCAGCTTGAGGAAAGAGGAATAGACAGAGCAGAGTTGGAGCGTGTCTATACGCCCATTGGCCTAAAGATCGGGGCGCAGACCCCGGAAGAGATTGCAGTATCGATCATGGCAGAAGTTATCCAAGTGAAGAACAGCCGGCAGAGGACGGGGGGATACTCGAAAGAGCTTCTGAATGCCCTGTTTGTGCCGGATGAAGGAGACGGAGCGGGTGATACACAGAAAAAAGTGCTTGCGACGATCATTTCCAGAAAAGGTTCTGCTCCCCGGGATGTGGGAACAAAGATGCTTATTAGGGAAGACGGGACGACAGTGGATACGATCGGAGGCGGATGTGTGGAGAGTGAGATCATACAGAAGGCCCTGCTCATGATGCGTACCGGGAAGGAACGGTATCAGATATGCAGAGTAGACATGACGTTAGAGGCTGCGGAAGATGAAGGAATGGTCTGCGGAGGCGTCGTGGAAGTGATGCTGGAATACATTTCACGCCATTAAAAGGTATTTCACAAACAAGTATTATTTTTGGTTGACATGGATTCACCCGGATGTTACTCTGGAAATAAAGAAAGACAGAAGCAGTCCGGCAAGGCGACTGACGCGCGGCTGGACCGGAACTGTGGAAGACAACATGTATACTTATATAGGTTCATAATCGGTTGAACGTCTCTACCAGCCGCCGCAAACGGCTGACTATGAGTATGCGGGATGGACAGTGTGCCATTGTGCGTATACAGAAAGGAGGCAGGCCGGTGAATGAACCTGTTTTTATTTTAAAAGGGAATATTATATACAGTAAGAGTTTGACGGAACTAGCTGTCTGTGAGCACGGGTATCTCGTGTGCAGGGACGGCAGGACAGAGGGGGTATATCAGACTTTACCGTTTAAGCTGGGAGGTAATCCTATCCGTGATTATGGAGATTGTCTGATCATTCCAGGACTAGTGGATCTGCACATACACGCACCTCAGTATTCATTCCGGGGACTGGGGATGGATATGGAGTTGCTGGAATGGCTGGAGACGAATACCTTTCCGGAAGAAGCAAAATATAAGAATCAGGAATACGCAAAGAAGGCGTACACGATTTTTTCAGATAATATGAGGAGAAGCGCTACAACCCGCGCTTGTATTTTCGGCACCGTCCACAGAGCGGCGACCCTGCTTCTGATGGATCTTATGGAGAAAACTGGACTAATCACTTATGTAGGCAAGGTGAATATGGATCGGAATACGCCAGAGTATCTGCGGGAAGAGACGCAGGCGTCGGCAGAAGAGACACGGGAGTGGATTAAAGATGTACTCCACAGAAAGTATAAGAATACCCGTCCCATCCTGACGCCGCGTTTCACACCGAGCTGTACAGATGAACTGATGGAAGAATTAAAGAAATTACAGATGCGTTACAGTCTTCCTCTCCATTCTCACCTTTCCGAGAACAGAAGCGAAGTCGAGTGGGTGAAAGAACTGTGCCCGTGGTCCGAGTTTTACGGTGACGCCTATGACAGGTTCGGACTTTTTGGGTCAGACTGTCCCACAGTCATGGCTCACTGTGTGTACAGTGATGACAGGGAGACCGCTCGGATGAAAGAGAACGGCGTGTTTATCGCTCACTGCCCAGAGTCTAATATGAATGTATCGTCGGGGATTGCTCCTGTGAGAAAATTTTTAAGAGAAGAGCTGAACGTAGGGCTGGGAAGCGATGTGGCGGCAGGGAGTACAGAGAATCTTTTCCGTGCTATGGCACATGCGGTTCAGGCGTCCAAATTAAGATGGAGGCTTACGGATGAAAGTCTTGCTCCGCTGGCGGTGGAAGAAGTGTTCTATATGGCGACAAAGGGCGGCGGAAGATTTTTCGGTCAGGTTGGAGGATTTGAACCGGGATATGAGTTTGACGCGCTGGTACTAGATGATTCCAGACTATCTCACCCTCAGGCTCTTGATGTCAGAAGCAGGCTGGAGCGGATGATTTATCTGGCGGATGAACGAGAGATACAGGCAAAATATGTAAAGGGAATAGAGATTGATCTTTCATAAACGGAGGTGAGTGTATGAAAGAAAAAGACCACATTATCGGACAGAGTGTGAAGAGAGTGGACGCTTTGGAGAAGGTAACCGGGCGCGCGAAATATGTGGATGACCTGTGTGACCGTAATGTCTATGTGGCGAAGGTGTTTCACGCAGATATCGCTCACGGATATGTAAAATCCATAGACACGTCGGAGGCGGAGAAGATCCCGGGAGTGGTAAAGATCGTGACGTGCTTTGATGTGCCTAAAAATTATTTCCCAACGGCAGGACATCCGTGGTCCACGGAACAGGGGCATCAGGATGTGTGCGACCGTCTCCTGCTGACAGATCATGTGAGGTTCTATGGAGACGATGTGGCGGCAGTAGTCGCAGAGAATGAAGTAGCGGCCGCTCAGGCAGTCCGTGCTATCAAGGCAGAGTACGAAGAACTTCCCTTTGTTCTGGATGTGCATAAGGCGATGGAGGACGGCGCTCCACGGATTCATGAGAACTATTCTCATAATATACTGGCGCACACTTCCATACGGAACGGGGATTATGAGGCCGCCATCAAAGAGCCGGGGCTTACTAAGGTCGAGGGCTGGTATGAGACGCCCACGGTACAGCACTGCCACATCGAGAACTTTATCTGCTACGCCTATATGGAGCAGGGCAGGATCGTTGTCGTATCCTCAACACAGATCCCGCATATATGCCGCAGGGTCGTAGGTCAGGCGCTGGGGATCCCGTGGGGGCAGGTGCGGATCATCAAGCCGTATATCGGCGGGGGATTCGGCAACAAGCAGGATGTCCTGTACGAGCCTCTGTGTGCGTATCTAAGTACGGTGACGGGAGGAAGACCGATAAAACTGGATGTGTCGAGGGAAGAGACATTTGCCTCAACGAGAGTCCGGCACGCTATTCATTTCCATATTGTGTCTTATGTACGGCCAGACGGGACGTACTCGGCGCGCAAGTTTGAGAGTTTTTCCGATCAGGGGGCGTATGCGTCCCACGGGCACAGCATCGCAGCGAAAGGGATGGGATGTTTCCCGCAGCTCTATCCGTGCCCGAATATCGAGGCAGATACATATACGGTTTTTACGAACAAATCTGTAGCGGGAGCTATGAGAGGCTACGGAATCCCACAGGCAATGTTCGCGATGGAGAGCCATACCGAGGATGTGGCGCGCGCCATGGGGATTTCACCGTATGAGTTCCGTATGAGGAACGTAATGCCCAAAGGATTTAAGGACGGATTTTCAAAAAATCTCAATTACTATGACAGTTTTAGGGAGTGCATGGAGAAAGGACGCAAAGAATTTGATTACGACAGACGTATGGAGAAATATGCCTGTCAGGAGGGAGACATACGCCGGGGTGTAGGCATGTCAGTGTTCTGGTACAATACCGGAGTGTGGCCCATTTCTCTTGAGACTTCGGCGTGCCGTATGGTGCTCAATCAGGACGGCAGCATCCAAGTTCAGGTAGGCGAGACGGAGATCGGGCAGGGAGCAGACACAGCGTTTGCCCAGATGGCGGCGGAGACGCTGGGGATTCCATTTGACATGGTGCATGTGATCTCCACGCAGGATACGGACGTCACGCCATTTGGGACAGGGGCGTATGCGTCAAGGCAGACTTATATGGCAGGATTCTCCATACGACAGACAGGAGAACTCTTGCGCGAGAAAATATTGGAGACTGCCCGTGACCTAACAAGGCAGATGAAAGAAAATTTGGACATTGTAAATGGAAACGTTGTCAGGATTTCTGACGGGGAAGTGCTGATGAGTTTAGGGGAACTGGCAACAGAAAAGCTGTACAGCCTGACGGATAACGGGCATTTGACGGCGGAGAGCAGCTATCAGATCAAAAACAACGCCTACTCTTTCGGGTGCACCTTTGTCGAGGTGGAGGTGGATATTCCCGGTTGCCGCGCGCAGGTGACAGATATGTTAAATGTTCATGACTGCGGAAGGCTCATCAACCCTGCATTGGCGGAAGCGCAGGTGCACGGTGGTATGAGCATGGGCATTGGTTATGCGCTCTCAGAAAAGCTCCTTTTTGATGAGAAGACCGGAAAACCGCTCAACAATAATCTTCTGGATTATAAGCTGTCTACTTTTATGGATCATCCAGATCTCAAGGCGGCTTTTATTGAAAATGATGAGCCTACCAGTGCCTATGGGACAAAGGCGCTGGGGGAACCGCCTACATGTTCGCCTGCTCCGGCAATCCGCAACGCCATCCTTCAGGCGACGGGCGTGGCGCTAAACGAGATACCGATGCGGCCGCATCTGTTGTTTGAAGAGTTTAAGAAAGCGGAGCTGATCTGAGAAAGGGGGCAGACATATGTATGATATAAAAGCACTGTATGAGGCACAGAGTGTGTCTCACGCCGTGGAATTACTTCTGGAGCATCCGCACGCCCAGATTATTGCGGGCGGAAGCGATGTCCTTGTGCAGATGAGAGAGGGAAAACTGGCCGGCGCGGAGCTGGTGAGCATCTATGGATTGGATGAACTGCGGGGTGTGACGCTGGAGGGGGATGGAACGCTAAGAATCGGATCTCTGACCAGCTTCTCCCAAATTACCAGAGATCCTTTGATCCAGAAATACATCAATGTATTGGGCGAAGCAGTAGATATGGTGGGAGGACCCCAGATCCGAAACATTGGGACGATTGGTGGAAACACATGCAACGGTGTCACATCAGCGGATTCGGCTTCTACCCTGTTTGCATGGGACGCAGTGATCGAGCTGACCGGGCCGGGCGGGGTGAGGAAGATTCCCATTGGAGATTTCTATATCAGGGCAGGAAAGGTAGACCTGCGTCCGGCAGAGATCCAGACAAGTATCCTTATACGAAAGGAATCTTATGAGGGATATGTGGGACATTATATTAAGTACGCTATGAGAAATGCGATGGATATCGCGACCCTTGGCTGTTCCGTGAATGTGAAACTTTCGGAAGATAAAAGTACCTTTGCTGATGTGCGAATCGCCTACGGGGTGGCAGGACCCGTCCCCATGCGTGCTATTCACGCGGAGGAGGCGGGCAGAGGACTTCCCGTGTCCGGACAGAGCATAGAACAGATTGGAAATACGGTTCTTGAAGATGTGACGCCACGCAACAGCTGGAGGGCGAGTAAGGCGTTCCGGGAGCACATCTCAAAAGTGCTCTGTAAGCGCTCGCTTGCTGAGGCGGTCACAAGGGCAGAAAATCTCGGGAAGGGGGCGTCGTGATGAGCGGGGAAACGAATTTTAAGAAGCAGTACAAATTGGTACGGTGCCGCATCAACGGTGTGGAGAGGGAGGTTATGGTAGATGCGAGGGCCTCCCTGACTGATATGCTGCGAAACGATTACTCCCTTACCAGTGTGAAGAAAGGCTGTGAGGTGGGAGAGTGCGGCGCTTGTAATGTCATCATTGATGGAGAGTGTTTTAACTCCTGCATTTATCTGGCGGTATGGGCGGACGGCAAAGACATTCGTACGCTGGAGGGGCTGATGGGCCCGAATGGAGAGCTGTCGGATATCCAGCAGGCGTTTATCGACGAGGCGGCAGTGCAGTGCGGATTCTGCACACCGGGTGTGATTATGAGTGCGGTGGAGATATTGGAAAACGCAGAGAAAACCGGGAGAGAATATACACGGGAGGAATTAAGAAAACTCCTGTCAGGACATCTGTGCAGATGCACGGGGTATGAGAACATATTGAATGCCGTGGAAAAGACGATGAAGAAGAGACTCAGGGAGTCTTGAAAGTTTTATATAAAGGTCTAAGAGGCTGTTGCAAGATAGAAGATCGTTTATCTATCTTGCAACAGCTCCCTTTTTTCTTCCTAAAATTACAGCAATGTACCTATGTGTTTGGTGAGGTAATCTGTGAAATAACATTTGATCCTGCATTGTCCGATATTGGATAATGCTACGTTCGATAAATAGTTATTGCTTAATCTTTTTCAGAAGGGCTTCCTGAAGAACCTGTGAAAAGTTGATATTCTTCTCAAGTGCGGCTTTGTTGAGCCACGCAGGAATGGAAAGCGTCTTTTTTACCGATTTTTCAAAATGTGTTTTTGCATATTCAGCTACGTCAACCGCAACCATATTGATAAAGGCGTCGGAAAGGTCTGTTTCCAGTTCTTCGGCAATGTGGCTGATATCAATATCTGTCAAAGCGGAAGGAGCGGGAATTTCTTGGTTTTCCTGCTGACCTGTATAGAGGTATCCTGCCAGACAGTCAACTGCCGCCTCTAAAGCCTCGTTCAGAGTATCTCCGCAGGTTGCGAGCCAGTTAAGGTCGGGGAATATAACGGAATAACCTGTTTTTTCTTTGAAAAAACATGCGGGATATGCAGATAACATATGATACGCCTCCTTTACATAGATCATTTTTTAAGTCCGGCTTGCCTGCGGATAGAATTTTCTGTGCCTTTGGGCAACTCTTTTGTATGGAACGGTATGGTAACTTTTCCGGGCTTATGCGGATGTATATAGTGACGGTGAGAACCGATCTGACATTTAAAGATCCATCCTTCTTTTAGTATTATTTTTTCCATTTCGACAGGTTTTATCGGCAAGTAATCTACTCCTTTCTGTATTATAATATATGATACGTATTATTTCAATGCATAGTGTAATAACACGTATTAAAATAAAACGTATAGAAAATGCTCTGTTATTATAATCAGTATAACAAATAGAAAAGAAATTTGGGAAAATGCCAGTTATCATTGCTTTTTTATACAGAATCAACAGGGACAAGGGTATCATAAAAGTAGAAAAACATCCCCGGCACCACATTTTCACGTGATGCCGGGAATGTTTTTATGGGAGCAAGCCCCGTCTTTATTAGGGGGTTCAATTTATCATGGCGCACAATCATAAGTGATGTACACTTACAACTGTATCTTTGTTCCGGTCTTCCCCAATATTCCGTCTTTTGCCTTTTCGAGCAGAGTGATCAGCGCTTGTCTTCCCGGTTTGGATTCTGCGAAGTCAACGGCAGCTTGCACTTTCGGAAGCATGGAACCGGGGGCAAAGTGTCCTTCATCTATGTACTGCTTTGCCTCATCCACGGTGATATCGCCAAGCCATTTTTCGTTCGGTTTTCCATAGTTGATGGCGGCCTTTTCCACGGCGGTAAGAATAATCAGAATATCTGCGTCTAGTTCCTTTGCCATCAGGCAGCTTGCAAAGTCTTTGTCAATGACCGCGCTGGCGCCCTTTAAGTGATTGCCCTGCCGTGTGACCGGGATGCCTCCGCCTCCACAGGCGATGACAAGGTCACCAGAGTTTACCATCGTGCGGATGGTGCCGATCTCAACGATCTCCTGCGGCTTTGGAGATGCGACGACACGGCGGTATCCGCGTCCCGCGTCCTCTTTCATGATGTAGTCATATTTTTCTGCCATCATGTCAGCCTGTTCTTTTGTCATGAAGCGTCCGATGGGCTTTGAAGGATTTTCAAATGCCGGGTCGTCCGGGTCAACCCTGACCTGTGTGATCATGGTTGCCACCGGAATATCGGTGATCCCTCTGTTTAAAAGTTCCTCTCTGAGCGCGTTCTGAAGGTCATAGCCGATGTACGCCTGACTCATCGCCACGCAGACGGAGAGCGGTGTGTTCGGCTGCTGGGGGTCTTCATGTGTCAGTGCGATCATGGCGTTGTTCACCATGCCAACTTGAGGACCGTTGCCGTGGGCCACGACGACCTCGCAGCCTTCTTCGATGAGGTCAACGATCGCTTTTGAGGTGATCTTTACAGCCTTCATCTGTTCCGGCAGGGTGTTGCCCAGAGCATTTCCGCCGAGGGCAATGACAATACGTTTTTTCTTATCCATAGTATGCCTCCCGCGTCTTATTCTTTCACAGCGGCGATTGCCTCTACCTCACAGAGAACTCCCTTCGGAAGAGCTTTTACCGCAACGCAGGAACGGGCTGGCTTGCCTGTAAAATATTTTGCATAGATTTCATTGAATGCTGCAAAATCACTCATATCTGCAAGGAAGCAGGTTGTCTTTATGACATCTGTAAATTCTGCGCCTTGGCTCTCAAGAAGAGCTTTGATGTTTTGCATTACCTGCTCTGTCTGTTCTTCGATAGTCGTGCCCACTACCTCGCCTGTTTCTGGGGAGAGCGGGATGGAACCGGAAAAGAATGCGATTCCGTTGAAAACGATTCCCTGTGAGTACGGTCCGATAGCTGCCGGTGCGTTTTTAGTGTCAATATATTTTAACATGGTTTGTTACCTCCTGATATGTGTAATATTATTTTTCCGGATATACGTAGTGTCGACTTATTCAAAAATTCTCGGAGTTCCTTTTTCTTCCAGTTTCTTAAGAATAGACACCGGATCAGCAAATTTTGCAAGGAAGATCATAGCTGCGATGATATATGGCTTGTAGCTTGCTTCTTTGTACAAAGGATCCCTGTAACGGTCAAATACGCTTGCGTCAACCTCGCCTTCCTCGCAGCTTACACCTGTGATATCGGCTGGCAGGCAGTGCATGTAGAGAGCTTTGCCGTCCTTTGTTGTCTTCATAAGTTCCTCCGTGCATGCCCAGTCTTTATGCTGCGCGTTCTGAGCCAGAAGTTCCTGCTCCAGAGCTTTGATACCGTCGAAGTCTCCGTTTCCATACAGCTCTGTACGTTTCTCCATTGCGGCGAAGGGCGCCCAGCTCTTTGGATATACGATGTCAGCGTCTTTGAATGCCTCTGCCATGTTGTTTGTCTTTGTGAATGTACCGCCGGATTTCTTTGCGTTCTCAGCTGCTACTGCCTCAACCTCCGGGAACACCTCATATCCTTCCGGATGAGCAAGTACAACATCCATTCCGAAACGTGTCATCAGGCCGATGATTCCCTGCGGGACAGAGAGCGGCTTGCCGTAGGATGGAGAGTAAGCCCATGTCATGGCGATCTTCTTGCCTTTTAAGTTTTCAACACCGCCAAACTCGTGGATGATGTGAAGCATATCAGCCATTGCCTGTGTCGGGTGGTCAATATCGCACTGGAGGTTTACAAGGGTTGGTTTCTGCTCGAGGATCCCGTCTTTATTTCCCTGTGTTACTGCATCCACAACTTCGTGCATGTAAGCGTTTCCTTTGCCGATGTACATGTCGTCGCGGATACCGATTACGTCAGCCATGAATGAGATCATGTTAGCTGTCTCGCGGACCGTCTCACCGTGAGCTACCTGCGATTTACCTTCGTCCAGATCCTGTACCTCAAGACCTAACAAGTTGCAGGCAGAAGCGAAGGAGAAGCGTGTACGTGTGGAGTTGTCACGGAAAAGTGAGATTCCAAGACCACTCTCGAATACCTTTGTGGAGATGTTGTTCTCTCTCATGAAGCGCAGAGCGTCCGCGACAGTGAACACAGCCTCGAGCTCGTCGTCCGTCTTCTCCCATGTGAGGAAGAAATCCCCGTTGTACATGTCCTTAAAATTCAGCGCCTTCAGCTTTTCGATATAATCCTGTAAAGTTTTCATTTTGTTGATCCTCCTTAAAGATATAAAAATTTATTTGGTTTGGCGTATGATTTTTATTTGCAGTAGCATTTTGGAAGAGCCGCATATACAGCCGCGCATGTCACAAGATCCTGCTTCCATGTCTTTTCGTTCGGTGCGTGTGCCTGTGCCTCTGCGCCCGGTCCGAATCCGATGCACGGGATGCCGTTTCTTCCCATGATGGACACGCCGTTTGTGGAGAATGTCCACTTGTCTGTCAGCGGACGGCTCTGGCGCATTTCCAATGTTTCCTCGGCGCCGATTCTCTTGTCCCCGTAGAGAGATGTGTATGCTTCTTCGAGAGCCTTTGTCACCTTGTGGTCTTTCGGGATTGCCCATGTGGGGAAGTAGCACTCGATCTCGTAAACGCATCCTGTGTAGGACGGGCGGTCGTAGCTGTACATGGATACGACTACGTCATCGCCATATTTCTGTACGCTCGGGAGTGCACGAATCTCATCAAGGCAGCTTTCCCATGTTTCGCCGAAGGTCATACGGCGGTCAAGGGATACCGCGCAGGAATCTGCTACCGCACAGCGACTCGGGGAAGTGTAGAAAATCTGGGATACGGTTACCGTACCGCGTCCGAGGAAGCGTGCCTCCTCCCAGTCTGGGTTGTACTTCGGGTTTAACATTTTTACAAGACCTTTGATTTCTGTCTCGTCTGCGTCGTCATTTTCATTGAGGGCGCGTACATCCTGAAGGATGTCGGCCATCTTGTAGATCGCATTGTCACCGCGTTCAGGGGCGGAGCCGTGGCAGGATACGCCTTTGACATCCACACGGATCTCCATACGTCCGCGCTGTCCTCTGTAAATTCCGCCGTCTGTCGGTTCTGTGGAAACGACGAATTCCGGGCTGATTTTGTCCTCGTTGATGATGTACTGCCAGCACAGACCGTCGCAGTCTTCTTCCTGAACGGTACCGACAACCATGATCTTGCAGCCCTCCGGGATGAGGTCAAGATCTTTCATGATCCTTGCGCCGTATGTAGCGGATACGATACCGCCACACTGGTCGGACACACCGCGTCCGCCGATCTCTGTGTCATTTTCATATCCTTCGTACGGGTCGAATGTCCAGTTCTCGATATTTCCGATGCCTACGGTATCGATGTGGGCGTCGTATGCGATGATTTTATCGCCGGTTCCCATGTATCCAATAACATTACCCTGAGGGTCAATGACTACTTCGTCGAAATCCAGCTTCTTCATCTCGGCGGCGATGGTGTCGATATGAGCTTTTTCATCGCAGCTTTCGCCCGGATTCCTTACGATGGCGCGCAGAAATGCGGTCATGTCTTTTTCATAGTTCTGTGCAGCTTCTTTGATTTTGTTTAAATCCATAATAATCTCTCTCCTTTTTGTGAAATCAAAATGAATGGTTATAGCTTCCGTTGAACAGTGATGTTTATCGGTCGTTTCCTCCCCAGACGATGGATTCGTATCTCTGCGGGTCCGTGTCGCCCTCTGTGGAGAAGAGGAGGACTTTGGAATTCCCGTCGAGTCCAAGGTGATCTCTAAGGGGTTTGTACTCATCCATTGTCATGATGCACGCAAGTGTTCCAAAAGGTGCTGCTCCGGATTCTCCGGATGTTACCGGCTGATCGCCCTTGATGGGAGCCGCCAGCATCCGCATGCCTCTTGCCGCTACCCAGTCGGGTGCCGCTACAAAGGTGTCTACATGGTTCTTTAAGATATCCCATGAGATAGTGTTCGGTTCGCCGCAGGCGAGCCCTGCCATGATGGTAACCATGTCGCCGTCAACAATGCGGATATCGCCGTCTCCTGCGCATGCGCCTTTATACAGACATGCGGCAGCTTCCGCCTCCACAACGATGACTTTTGGCGGGTTCTCGGGATAACGGTTTGCGAAATATCCCTGAACCGCTCCGGCAAGAGAGCCTACACCTGCCTGAATAAACACATGGGTCGGGCGCTCGCAGCCGTATTCGTGAAGCTGGTTGTCCGCCTCCATCGCCATGGTGCCGTAGCCCTGCATGATCCATGAGGGAATCTCCTCGTATCCATCCCATGCGGTATCCTGTACCATGACACCGTTTTCTGTTTTTTCAGCCATCGCGTTTGCCATGCGGACACATTCGTCGTAGTTTTCTTCTTCGATCGTAGCTTGAGCTCCTTGTGCAAGGATGTTGTCGAGCCTTGTCTGTGTCGTTCCTTTCGGCATGAGGACAACTGCCTTTTGCCCTAGTTTATTTGCAGCCCACGCAACGCCGCGGCCATGGTTTCCGTCCGTGGCCGTGAAGAAGGTTGCCTGACCGAATTCTTTTCTGAGCGCTTCAGAAGTGAGTACATTATAAGGAAGTTCTGATACATCTTTTCCGGTCTGTTTTGCGATGTAGCGTGCCATGGCGAAGGAACCTCCGAGTACTTTGAAGGCGTTCAGGCCGAAGCGGTAGGATTCATCCTTTATGTATACTTCTTTGAGACCAAGATGCGCCGCCATGTGATCGAGTTTTGTCAGCGGTGTGACCGTGTACTGGGGAAAACTCTCGTGGAAGGCGCGGGCTTTTTTTACCTCGTCAAGCCCCATGACCGCAAGTTGGGTGTCGTCGGTCTTTGGCATTTTGTTTACTGCCCATTTGATTGTTTCCATTATGGAACCTCCTTTATTATTCATTTTTCTTGTCCCTTTCGCATGCCCAGCTCGAAATCACCGCTTTGCGGTTCCTCCTCGCTGGTGGCAGCCGCCATATGCCGGAATCGACACTCCGTGCCGCTTGCAGACAAGCCCGCACGCAAGGAGTGTCTCTCCGGCGCGTGTTCTTTTGAGTTATTTTTCCGGAGCATGCCCAGCTCGAAATCACCGCTTTGCGGTTCCTTCTCGCTGGTGGCAGCCGCCATATGCCGGAATCGACGCTCCGTGCCGCTTGCAGACAAGCCTGCGCGTCAGGAGTGTCTCTCCGGCGCATGCTCAGCTTTTGTCCATATAGCTGTACAATGTGAATTTTGATATCCCGAGAAGGGAAGAGACCTTGTCTCCCGACTTTGTGATCAGGAATGCTCCCGCGTTGTTTAAATACTGTACCACGGCGATCTTGTCGTCCTTATTCATCAGCGCTACCGGTTTCCCGACTTTTGCAATCGCTTGTTCGATGAGCAGATCCAAGAGTTCGGTCACGTTGTGGGTGATCGTCTGCGGAGTATTCCCGCTCTTTTCTCCGGCATTCTCTTCAGGTTCGGTCTGTATCAGACCATGGAGTGTGTTCTCTATGGCCAGCAGTGTTGTGATATCATAATTAATGGAAAAAATATAAGCGACTTTGTCATTGTCATCCCGGATGTATAGGGTGCTGGATTTTAAGATCCTGCCATCGTCCGTCCGGGTGAGGTAAGCAAGTCTGTCTTTTACCGTCGCGGGATCGGAGCGGAGAGTTTCAAGCACAATTCCCGAGGGACCGTCTCCAGTGTGACGGTTGGATACATGACCGTTCTCAATATAGACGATAGACCGATCCAGATCTTTTTTTGTCAGATCATGGATAACAACCTCGCAGGAGTTCCCAAACTGGGAAGTGATACCGTGTGCGAGCTGTTTTAAAAACTCAAGTTTATGGATCATTTTTCACCTGCCTTTTTCAGCGTAAAGCCAGAGGGAAAATGTAAATGTGATGTGTGTCTCTAACCCCATCATAGCATAAAAAAAGATGGTGTCAACACTTTTTCTAAAAATTTTTTAGGCAATCTAAAAATTATTTAGAATTCAGGTTGCATTTATACACATTTGATGGTATTCTATATAGAGCAAGAGATATTTATATGCGAAATGCACAGGAAAATGAGGAGATGTGCCAAAAGTGATGTGTGTAAAATAAATAAAAAAGGAGAAGAAAAGATGCTTGTTTTAGGAAACGGAAAAGTGGTCACAAGAGATCCCTTGCACCCGTTTATTGAGGATGGCGCAGTGGCAGTGGACGGTGCGTTGATCAGCCGTATTGGAACCACAGGAGACATCCGGGCAGCGTATCCGGACGCGGAGTACATAGACGCGAAGGGTGGATTGATTATGCCTGCGTTTATCAATGTACATGAACACATTTACAGTTCGTTCGCAAGAGGATTGTCCATAAAGAGGTATAATCCGTCAGGATTTCTTGATATTTTGGACGGAATGTGGTGGACGATCGATCGGAATCTTACTCTTCATGACACTTATTTGAGCGCCATGGCTACTTATATAGAATGTATTAAATGCGGTGTAACGACGATCTTTGACCACCACGCAAGTTTTGGCTCGATTGGAGGCTCCCTTTTTGAGATTGAGAAAGCAGCCAAGGAAGCTGGCGTTCGTTCCTGTCTATGTTATGAGATCTCTGACAGGGACGGCATGGACAAAGCGAGAGCTTCTGTCATGGAAAACGCGGAGTTCATCCGCCATGCGTTAAAGGACGACAGCGGTATGATCGCCGGAATGATGGGCATGCATGCTCAGTTTACTATTTCAGATGAGACATTTGAGTTGGCAGCCGCAAACAAGCCAGCTGAAGTGGGGTATCACATCCATGTGGCGGAAGGGATTGAAGATCTTCATCACTGCCTGAAGCATTATGGGAAACGTATCGTGGACCGTCTGATGGATCACGGTATCCTTGGGGAAAAGACTCTTCTTGGACACTGTATCTATATCAATCCTCATGAAATGAATCTGATTAAGGAGACGGATACTATGGTAGTACATAATCCGGAATCGAATATGGGTAATGCCTGTGGTTGCCCGCCGACGATGGAACTGGTACACCGGGGAATTCTCACCGGGCTTGGAACAGACGGATACACTCATGATATGATGGAATCTTTCAAGGTGGCGAACGTGCTTCACAAGCATCACCTCTGTGATCCGAACACAGCATGGGCAGAAGTGCCGCAGATGCTCTTTGAGAACAATGCAAAGATTGCCGGGAGATATTTTGAGCCGGAGCTGGGTGTCCTAAAAGAAGGCGCGGCAGGCGATGTGATCGTTGTGGCATACGATCCTCTTACTCCGATGAATGAAAACAATATTAACAGCCATCTGGTATTTGGTGTAACAGGACATGATGTTGTCACCACGGTAGCGAACGGGAAGGTGCTGATGAAGGACAGGCGTCTGACACAGATCGATGAGGCAAAAGTTATGGCGGACTGCCGGCAGGCAGCGAGAGAGTTGGCTGACAGGATCAACAGCCCCTAGCATTGTAGATCAGCAAGATTATATCAATCAAGGAAGGGACTCGGTGCACGCGTGTGCCGGGGGAGAATAAAGGGTGAATGCAATGAAAAATCAGACAAAAAGAGAAAATTCAGAACTGTTTAAATGGGACGGCAAACCGTCATTCGGACAGATACTTCCGCTGGCGGCACAGCATGTACTTGCCGCAGTGGTGGGATGTGTAACTCCAGCGATTCTTGTCGCGAACGCGGCGAACAGCGCTGGCGGCAATGTGAATATGGGGCTTCTTATTCAGGTATCCCTTGTATTCGCGGCACTTTCTACATTTTTACAGTTATACGGAGCAAAATTCCATCTTGGGAGCGGGCTCCCGGTTATCATCGGCGTGAGTTTCGCGTATGTGCCGACTATGACGGCGATTGCGGCGCAGGCGAAGGATGTGGACACGATTTTCGGAGCCATGCTCATCGGGGGTGTTGTGGCGATTATTGTGGGATTGACGATCAAGCAGATCAGAAAAGTGTTCCCTCCGCTGGTTATCGGAACAGTTATTTTCGCTATCGGACTTTCCCTGTATACGACAGCGATCAACTACATGGCAGGTAATTCCTCAAATACTTATGAACTTGTTGTAGAGCAGCAGGGTAAGACAGAGGCGCTGGTATACGGTTCATGGCAGAACTGGCTGGTTGCTTTTGTGACTCTTGGTATTGTTGTTGCTCTCAATCATTATGGAAAAGGTTTGTTTAAGCTGGCGTCCATCCTGATTGGGCTGATTTGCGGATATCTTCTTGCGCTTTGTTTCGGAATGGTTGATTTCTCGGCGCTTTCCAGCGCGGGCTGGGTACAGATACCGACGCCGCTGGCTTTCGGCATCCGATTCGATATATCAGCGATCATACCGCTGGCGATTTTGTTCCTTGTGAATTCCATTCAGGCGATGGGAGACTTCTCTGCTACTACAAGCGGAGGTATGGACCGTCTCCCCACGGACAGCGAGTTAAACGGAGGTATCATCGGATATGGTGTCAGCAATATGTTCAGCGCCCTTTTTGGATGCCCTCCGACAGCGACTTACAGCCAAAATGTAGGTATTGTGGGATCGACAAGAGTTGTGGCGAGACGTGTGTTCAGCATGGCGGCAACAGTTCTTCTGATTGCGGGACTGATCCCCAAATTCTCCGCGCTGCTTCGGACGATTCCGCAGTGCGTGCTCGGAGGCGCAGTTGCTTCCGTGTTTGCATCCATTGCAATGACAGGTATTAAGCTGCTTACAACAGAGAAACTGACATTTAGAAATACTACGGTAGCAGGATTATCCATTGCGATCGGCATGGGAGTATCGTTAAGTGACGGATGTCTGAACCAGATGACTCAGAGTATCCACAGTGCGCTGAATATGAGTATGAGCCTTGAGAGTTTCCAGTCCATCATCAATAATACATTCGCGTCATCTCCGGTGGTGCTGGCGACAATATTTGCGGTCATCTTGAATCTGGTTTTGCCAAAAGATAAGCCGGAGGAGAATGCTTAATATTAGGAGGTAAGATAATGAGTGATATTATGAGGCCCATGGCCTTTTCCCAACTTCTTGACTGGATATTGACAGAGTACAAAAAGAGGGGGACTGTGTTTGGAACACACCACCCCTATCACGCGGACCCCAAATTTGCGCGCACGATCTTTGAGCGTCCTCTTGAGACACCAGTAGGACCGGCGGCAGGCCCTCATACGCAGCTTGCCCAGAATATCGTCGCGGCGTACTATACAGGCAGCCGTTTCTTTGAACTTAAGACTGTGCAGGTCGTAGATGGCGCAGAATTGTCAGCATGCGTAAACAAACCGTGCATTAAGGCGGATGATGAGTGCTATAACTGCGAATGGTCCACAGAACTGTATGTGCCAGAAGCTATGGAAGAATACATCAAGGCATGGTTTTTGTGTAAAGTTGCCGCAAAGGAATTTGGGCTGGGCAGTATGGAGGGATTCCAGTTTAATATTAGTGTGGGATATGATCTGGCGGGCATTCAGTCTGAGAAAATTGATAATTTCTTAAATACAATGAAACACGCGCAGGATTCTAAGGTGTTTAAGTCCTGCAAAGCGTATCTTATGGAACATGCGGATCTGTTCGAGCATGTGACGAAAGAGGATATTGAGGGGATTTCCGGCGATATCTGCAATTCGGTAACAATCTCTACTCTTCACGGATGTCCTCCGCAGGAGATTGAGAGAATTGCCATGTACCTGATCACGGAGAAAGGATTTCACACATTTATTAAATGTAACCCAACTCTTCTTGGATATGAATTTGCAAGAAAGATCATGGACTACATGGGATATGACTATGTGGCGTTCGGTGATTTCCACTTTAAGGATGATCTTCAGTGGGAGGATGCCGTTCCCATGCTGAAACGGCTGATGGCAGTCTGTGAGGAGAGAAACTTGGAGTTCGGCGTAAAGATTACGAATACATTTCCGGTGGACGTAAAGCAGAACGAGCTTCCCAGCGAGGAGATGTACATGTCAGGAAAATCACTGTATCCGCTGTCTATCTCCCTTGCAGCTAAACTTGCGAAAGAATTTGACGGGAAACTCAGAATCTCTTATTCCGGAGGCGCGGATTACCACAATATCAGAGAGATTGTGGAGGCGGGTATCTGGCCGGTTACTGTGGCGACGACGCTCTTAAAGCCGGGAGGATATGACCGTATGGCTCAGATGGCAGCCCTGCTGGAAAAAGAAAATGATGTATTTACAGGCGTCAGCGTGGAGGGAACTGCAAAACTTGCTGAAGAGGTGAGAACAAATCCGCATCATGTGAAGGCAGTGAAACCGCTTCCGTCCAGAAAGATGAAGAAACAGGTGCCATTGCTTGACTGCTTTGTAGCGCCCTGTAAAGAGGGATGCCCGATCCATCAGGATATCACGGCATATCTTCAGCGTGTAAATGCAGGGAAATACGAGGAAGCGCTGGAAGTGATTACGGAAAAGAATCCACTGCCGTTCATTACGGGAACGATCTGTTCCCATGCCTGTATGGGCAAATGCACCCGTAATTTCTACGAGGATCCGGTGCATATCCGCAGCATGAAACTGATCGCGGCGGAGAAAGGATATGACGCGTTCATGGAGAAGTTTTCGGCTCCGGCGGTGACAAAGGCAGGTAAGACAGCGGTCATTGGCGGCGGCCCGGCAGGTATGGCAGCAGCCTATTTCCTGAGAAGAGCCGGAATGGAGGTAACTCTATTTGAGAAGAATGACGCTCTGGGAGGCGTGGTGCGCCATGTGATTCCGGAATTCCGTATCCCGGGAAGCTCCATCGACAAAGATGCGGCGCTTCTCGAGAAAATGGGTGTGAACATCTGTCTGAATTCTGAGATCACGGAACTCGATATGCTGAAAAACGCAGGATATACTGCTGTTATCGTAGCGGTGGGAGCTTCCGAGCCGGGCGTGCTGCGTCTGGAAAAAGGAGAGCCGGTCAATGCGCTTAAGTTCCTTACAGACTATAAGGCAAAGGATGGAGACCTTAATATCGGAAAGAACGTAGTCATTATAGGCGGAGGCAACACTGCCATGGATACCGCGAGAGCGGCGAAGCGGACAAAGGGCGTGGAGCACGCGTACCTTGTGTATAGAAGAACAAAACGCTACATGCCCGCGGACGAGGAAGAGCTTGAGATGGCAGTTGAGGACGGCGTGGAGTTCATGGAGCTCTTAGCTCCCGTGAAGCTGGAGAACGGCAGTTTGCTTTGCAAGGTTATGAGGCTAGGCGATATCGACGCGTCCGGCAGGAGAGGCGTTGTGGAGACCGGCGAAGAGAAAGAAATTCCGGCGGATACTGTGATCGCGGCAGTCGGTGAGCGGGTTCCCACAGCCTTTTATGAGGCGAATGGTATCCACGTAAATGAGAGGGGACGCGCCATTGTCAACGAAGAGACCTGTGAGACAAATCTTGCAGGAGTTTACGTGGTAGGAGACGGCCTCGGCGGACCAGCCACTGTAGTGGAAGGGATCCGTGATGGCCTGAAGGCAGCGGAGGCTGTTATCGGAGAAGCACTTGTCAAGGATATTCCGTCTGCTACAGACGAGGAGAAGATCTATGGAAAGAGAGGAAATCTGGTGGATATGAAGGAGGGCGCAGAGGAGACAAACCGCTGTCTTGGATGCTCCGGTATCTGCGAGAACTGCGTGGAGGTATGTCCAAATAGGGCAAATATCTCTATCCATGTTCCGGGTATGGAAAAGCACCAGATTATCCATGTAGATTACATGTGCAATGAGTGCGGCAACTGTAAGAGTTTCTGTCCGTATGAGAGCGCGCCATATCTTGACAAATTTACATTGTTTGCGGATGAAGAGGACATGAAGAACAGCAGAAACCAAGGATTTACAGTTCTTGACAAAGACGCAGTGAAATGCAAAGTCCGTTTCTTTGGAGAAACATATGTGTGGACGAAAGGTGAGGACACAAGGATACCAGAGGGGCTGCTCAAACTGATGGAGACAGTGTGCAGGGACTATGTATATCTGTTAAAATGATACCAATTGCACAGTTCAGGAGGATCATTCGTAAAATTGCACTATGGCTGAACTGATACTACAGAAAGAAGGGGTCGTGTATGAAACGGTTATTTAAAGGCGGAACAGTGATAAGCGGCGAGGGAATGAAAAAGATGGACCTTCTTGTGAAGGGAGAGAAGATTCTTGCCGTGGGCGAAGCTCTGGAATTCAAAGATGCGCAAATTGTGGATGTGAGAGGAAAACTTCTTTTTCCCGGATTCATCGACGCACATACCCATATGGCGCTGGAAGTGAGCAACACAGTAACCGCGGATGGATTTGACACTGGAACAAAGGCTGAACTTGCCGGCGGGACGACCTGCATCGTGGATTACGCGACCCAGTATCCGGGCGAGAGCCTAAGGCGGGGACTTGATAACTGGCATAAAAAGGCAGACGGGCGCTCCTCCTGTGATTATGCCTTTCATCTGGCGATTACGGATTGGAATGAAGGGATCAGCCGTGAGCTGGAAGAAATCGTGGCAAGGGAGACCGTGTCCTTTAAGCTCTATATGACTTATGATACTATGGTGGACGATGAGACGATGTATGAGATCTTGTCACGGTTAAAAGAACTAGGAGGGATCGCAGGGGTACATTGTGAGAATCACGGGATCATTCAGGCGCGTCTGAAACAGTTGGAGAGGATGAAAGGAGACAGAAAAGACGTCTCTGATTATCCGTGGACCCGCCCGAAGGAGGCTGAGGCAGAGGCGGTACATCGTCTGCTCACTATTGCCAAATGCGTGGACACACCGGTTATCGTTGTACACTTAAGTACCGCGGCAGGATACCGGGAGATCTTACGTGCAAGGGAAGCAGGACAGATCGTCTATGTGGAGACATGCCCCCAGTATCTTGTGATGGATGAAGAAAAATACTCCCTTGGCGCCGAGGAAGCAAGACGTTATATGATCGCGCCGCCTTTGCGCAAAAAGAAGAATCAGGATGTGCTCTGGCAGGCCCTGAAAGAGGGGCGGATCCAGACCATCGCTACCGATCACTGCAGTTTTACAAAAGAACAGAAAATGGCAGGAAAAGATGATTTCTCTAGGACGCCCTGCGGGATGCCGGGGGCAGAGGAACGTCCGGCGCTAATCTGGCATTTTGGCGTGAATGAAGGAAGAATCACACCAGAGCAGATGTGTACGTATCTGGCGGAGAATCCGGCGAAGCTTTATCATCTCTATCCGTGGAAGGGGGCGCTTGTGCCCGGCGCAGACGCAGATATCGTCGTCTGGAACCCAGATACAGAATGGACATTGAGCGCATCGGCGCAGCAGTCGGCATGCGATTACTGTCCCATGGAAGGAACAAAGATACGGGGCAGGGCGGAGCAGGTGTATTTAAGAGGCATACTGGCTGCGAAAAATGGAAAAATACTTGTGGAGAATGCCGGATCTTATGTAAGGCATGGCGCAGAGTAATGATATGGAAATATAAAGAAGGAAGGTTGTGCGGGATGCCGGCTCTTCTAGAAGCACTCCGAGAATATGGATCCCATTCTGTTATTTCTGTGGTGGGAGCAGGGGGCAAGACAACTTTTCTTCATCAGCTGGCGGAGGAGTACGTTCATACAGGGGGAAAAGTGATCGTGACAACAACAACACATATCATAAATGAGGAAAAAGAATATTTCCTTTTAGAGCCATCTGAGGAGAAGATTGGGAAATGTTTGGAACAGTTCCGTCAAGTGTGGGCGGGTACGCCCTCTCCCCAAGGAAAGCTGACAGGGCTTACGGATGCGGTGATGTGCAAGATCCTTAGATGGGAGATCCCTATACTTATTGAGGCGGACGGGGCGAGGCGGATGCCCATTAAAGTTCCTGCAGGACATGAGCCAGTAATACCAGAAGAGACGACGCACGTATTGTCCGTATATGGACTGGATGCGGTGGGGAAACCTTTAAAAGAAGTCTGTTTCCGTTCGGAATTGGCGTGCATGTTATTGAAAAAGAGCGATACAGACAAAGTTACGGCTGAGGATATTGCCCTTCTTGCCTCATCAGAGCATGGCGGGCGGAAAAGGTGTCCCGCAGGAGCAAGGTATACGGTTGTTTTGAACAAAGCAGATAATCAGGCGCGGATGGAGCATGCCCTTGCTATATGTAAAAAGTTGGAATCAGCTGGAATCTCAGATGTGGCGGTTACTTCCTTCGCAGGATGAAAAACGGTTGCAAAAGGAACAGAACAGGAAGGACAGCAATATGAAGATATTGATAAAAGGCGCGGGAGATCTGGCGACAGGTATCGCTTCCCGGCTTTATGGAGCAGGGCATCAGATCCTTATGACAGAGATTGAAACACCTCTTACGGTAAGAAGGACAGTGGCACTGTCACGGGCTGTCTACGAGAAAACGGCAAAGGTAGAAGGAATGGAGGCGTTTTTTGCGTACTTAAAAGAGGAAGCAGAACATATCCTTGAGCGCGGAGATATCGCTGTGATGGCGGATCCGGAAGCCTCCTGCCGAGGCTGGTATATGCCAGACGTGATAATCGACGCGATCCTTGCGAAAGAGAACCTTGGCACAGCCATTACGGACGCTCCCTTTGTAATCGGTGTGGGACCGGGATTTACAGCAGGAGAGGATTGTCACTGCGTCATCGAGACAAAGAGAGGACATACGTTGGGAAATATCATCTGGAGAGGAAGTGCAATTCCCAATACGGGAGTACCCGGCAATGTGGGAGGCTATACTGTGGAGAGGCTCATACGGGCATCTGCAGACGGAAATGTGGAGCCGAAAGTACGGATCGGTGATTTGGTGGAAAAGGGTCAGGTTGTGGCAGTAACAGGCGGACAGCCGGTGTACGCACAGATGTCTGGAATTGTCAGAGGAATGCTTCAAAGCGGGGTCCCTGTAAAAGCGGGGTTAAAGATCGGTGACATTGATGCCCGGGCAGAAGTCTCTCATTGCTATACGATATCGGATAAAGCGCGCGCTGTCGGCGGCGGAGTGCTGGAAGCCACAACAGGATTTGAGAGGATGAGCGGGCGGTACGCCATCGTTGTGCTTGCCGCGGGAGCGGGAACTCGGTTTGGAGGCAGCAAATTACACGCTTTGGTGGATGGTGTGCCTATGTACGAGAGGATGCTGCAAAAAGTTCAGGTATTTTCCGCATTTCCAGCTTTTGTTGTAACTGGGGATGAGAAGATTGCAGATGAGGCGAAAAAAAGAAGTATCACTCCAGTGTGGAACGACAGGCCGGAGGAGGGCATCAGCCTGTCTCTCAGGCTTGGGCTGGAAGCGGCGGTACAAAGCTACAGATGTGAGGAGCCTACTCCCGGCACATGGGAAAGGGGACTCAAAGGTGTGTTCTTTTCCGTATGTGACCAGCCGTGGCTTACCGTCTCTACCATGCAGCAGATCTTCCGCACGGCGTCCTTGCATCCTGGCAGCATCGTTTGTGCAGGGCGTGGGGGCAGAGGAGGGAACCCAGTGCTGTGGGACTGTAGGTATTTTTCGGAACTGCTGGAGCTGTCCGGAGATGTGGGAGGCAGGCAGCTCATGAATAAATACAGAGAGAACGTGCGGATTGAAGAAGCAGATGAGAGGGAGTTAAGCGATGTTGACCGGCAGGAAGATATGAGGCCGGTGCAGGTGTAGGTATATTGCTTTTCGCATGCTGTGCTGAAAAAAATAGCAGGAAAAGGAGAGGGAAGATGGCTCAGAAACGCAAGAAAAAAGTAGCTGTCGTACAGTGTTTAGGAGGAAGCTGTACGCAGCCGGAGCTTTCGCGGGAATCCTACGGGTCTGACTGCGCACAGGCGGTTGCAGAACACCCGGGGGGAATCTTAAAATGCAGGTGGGGATGTATCGGTCTTGGAAGCTGCGTATCCGCATGTAGGATGGACGCGGTACATATCGGAAGCCGGGGTGCGGCTGAGACAGACTGGGAGAAATGTATCGGCTGCGGGCTGTGTGTAAAAGCCTGTCCCATGCACTTGATCCGCCTGACAGAACCAGAGTACAATATTTACCTTGCTTGTGTGAATGAGGAGACGGGTGCAGAGACGAGAAACGAGTGTCAGTCGGGGTGTATCGGTTGCAGTATCTGTGAGAAGGTATGTCCCATGCAGGCGATCCGTATGGAAAACTATCATGCGGTGATCGATGAAGAGAAATGTATTGCCTGCGGGATGTGCGCGGTCAAGTGCCCCCGGGGCGTGATACGGGATCAGAACGGGATTCTGACAGTTCAGTAAAGGAAAGGCGGGAGAAGAGATGAAAGAGAGCTTTTGTTTTACGGTAAACGGAGTAGAACGCGTGACAGATGTGGATAAGCCGCTCCTTCGCTATCTGCGGGATGATCTCCATCTGCATTCCGTCAAGGACGGCTGCAGCGAGGGAGCCTGCGGTACATGTACCATCGTGGTGGACGGAAAAGCGGTCAAATCCTGTGTCCTGACGACGAGGCGGGCGGTCGGGAAAAATATCCTGACCACGGAGGGACTCAGCGAAAAAGAGAAGGAGGCTTTCGTCTATGCTTTCGGGTCAAAGGGATCTGTCCAGTGCGGATTCTGCATCCCCGGCATGGTGATGTCAGGGAAAGCCCTGATTGATCGGGTGCCGGACCCCACCGAGGAAGAGATTAAAGTGGCGTTAAAAGGAAATATCTGCCGCTGTACAGGATATAAAAAGATCATCGAGGGGATCCAGCTTGCGGCGGCGATTCTCAGGGGCGACGAGCAGATTGATGAGGAGCTGGAGAAAGGTGACAGCTACGGAGTGGGAGAGAGAGCTTTCCGTCTGGACGTCCGTGAAAAGGTGTTAGGATACGGAGAGTACCCGGACGACATGGAGGTCGAGGGAATGGTCTATGCCTCGGCGGTGCGATCAAAATATCCTCGCGCCCGGATTCTTGATATTCATACGGAGAAAGCGGAGGCGCTCCCGGGCGTTCTGGCAGTGCTGACCGCGGACGATGTGCCGAATAATAAGGTCGGGCATTTGCAACAGGATTGGGATGTGATGATCGCGAAAGGCGCTGTTACGCGCTATGTGGGTGACGCTATATGCCTTGTGGTTGCGGAGACAAAGGAGATCCTTGAGAGGGCGAAGAAACTGGTGCGTATAGATTATGAGGAATTAAAGCCTGTGACTTCGGTTAAAGAAGCAATGCAGGAGGACGCGCCTAGGGTTCATTCCAAAGGGAATCTATGTCAGAGCAGGCATGTCACAAGAGGGAATGCCAAGAGCGCGCTGGCAAATTCAAAATATGTGGTGACGCAGACTTACAGCACTCCATTTACGGAGCACGCATTCCTTGAGCCGGAGTGCGCGGTGGCAATGCCATACAAGGACGGAGTAAAAGTCTACTCTACGGATCAGGGCGTGTATGACACACGCCATGAGATCTCGATTATGTTCGGGTGGGATCCGGAGAAAGTTGTGGTTGAGAATAAGCTGGTGGGCGGTGGATTCGGAGGAAAAGAAGACGTCTCAGTCCAGCATATTGCGGCACTGGCGGCTGTGAAGGTGCAACGGCCGGTAAAGGTGACATTTTCTAGGCAGGAGTCCATCAACTTTCATCCGAAACGGCACGCCATGGAGGGAACCTTCACCCTCGGGTGTGACGAGAACGGAATCTTCACCGGACTGGACTGTGAGATCTATTTTGATACCGGAGCATACGCTTCACTGTGCGGACCGGTTCTGGAGAGGGCGTGTACTCATTCTGTAGGACCTTACTGTTATCAGAACACGGACATCCGCGGATTCGGATATTATACAAACAATCCGCCAGCGGGGGCGTTCCGCGGTTTCGGCGTGTGTCAGAGTGAATTTGCCCTTGAATCCAATATCAATCTCCTTGCGGAAAAGGTAGGCATTTCTCCGTGGGAGATCCGTTACCGCAATGCCATTGAACCGGGGAAGGTGCTTCCCAATGGACAGATCGCAGACTGTTCCACCGCACTTAAGGAGACGCTTCTGGCAGTGAAGGACGTATACGAGAGCAATCCGGGCAGGGCGGGGATTGCCTGTGCCATGAAAAACGCCGGAGTAGGCGTGGGACTTCCCGACAAGGGAAGAGCCAAGATCAAGGTTCATGACGGTAAGGTGGAATTATACAGCGCGGCATCTGATATCGGTCAGGGATGCGCCACGGTATTTGTGCAGATGGTTGCAGAGACGACTGGGCTTGGAAAGGATAAGATACGCAACATGGGAGCAAACTCCGAGCTGGCGCCGGATTCCGGTACCACTTCCGGTTCCCGGCAGACGCTCATCACCGGGGAAGCTGTGCGCATGGCGTCCGCCGATCTGGTTAAAGCGCTTGAAAAAGCCGGAGGAGATCTGGGGAAATTGGAAGGCTGGGAGACATTTGCTGAATTTTTTGATCCCACGGATAAGCTGGGGGCAGATGTTCCGAATCCCAAGAGCCATGTGGCATACGGGTTTGCTACACATGTGGTTGTCTTGGACGACGATGGAAGGGTGAAAGAAGTATATGCGGCGCACGATTCTGGGAAAGTTGTCAATCCCATTGCCATACAGGGACAGATCGAGGGCGGTGTGCTCATGGGTCTGGGATATGCCCTGACAGAAGATTTCCCGTTGAAAGATGGGATTCCGCAGGCAAGATACGGGACTTTGGGGCTGATGAGATCTACTCAGATACCGGATATCCACGCCATCTATGTGGAGAAGGAAGAACTGCTTCCCTTTGCATACGGGGCAAAAGGCATCGGTGAAATCGCTACTATTCCCACTGCCCCGGCAGCTCAGGGCGCGTATTACGCGATGGATCATGTGCTTAGGACAAAGCTTCCGATGGAGAACACCTATTATTCAAAAAAGCAGAAAGCCGTAAAATAATGTGGTAGCAGGGACATGAGAGCGTCCGGCGGATGCAGTGACCGGGGAGCGGGAAAAGCAGATGGCAGGTAAATAGACGCCATATTTAAATCATAAAGAAAAGAGGCGGAATGGTATGGAGAAGCAGTCAGAGGAAAGAAAGAATGTTCAGAAGTGTGAGGCTTCTTCTATCCACCCCCGCCTGAAAGTGCAGATCACAGGCACAGAGCCGTTCTTTGGACCGGGAGTGCGGACGCTCCTTCTGCATATCTGTGAGGAGGGTTCCGTGCGGGAGGCGTGTGAAAAGATGGGACTGTCATACAGCAAAGGCAGGAAACTTCTGGAACGTGCAGAGCGGGAATTGGGGTATACAGTTGTTGAACGCAGCCCCGGCGGAAAGAACGGGGGAAGCGCACAGGTCAGTGAAGCGGGAATGCAGTTTCTGGAAAAATACGAGAGGCTTGAAAAGGAACTTTCCAAGGCTGCGGAGGAAAAGTTCTGGGAAATATTTGGAAATTAGCGGAAGAATACCACTTCCGCTTTTGTAAGAAAGCCGATTGCTTTTTAGAAAACAATCGAGTATAATTGATGAAGGTAAAACTACCGAGGAGGACAAACGTATGAAGAAAAGGTTATTGGCAGCAGTACTGGCAGGAATTATGGTATTTTCCATGGCAGGATGCTCGGGAACAAATTCGGATTCTGCTTCGGATAACGGGACGGATACTCAGGCAGGAGATACAGATTCCGATGAGGAACAGACAGAGATCCAAGTGTTTATCGCGGCGAGCTTAAACACGGTTATGACAGATCTTGCGGAGAGGTATAATGAGGATCACCCAGATGTAAAGATCACTTATAACGCAGACAGCTCGGGAACACTTCTTACACAGATACAGGAGGGATATGAATGTGATATCTTCTTCTCAGCGGCTCAGAAGCAGATGGATGATCTGGAGGCGGACGGGCTCATGGTGGAAGGCACGAGAGCTAATGTAGTCAACAATCAGGTTGTCGTCATGACCCTTAAAGACAGCGGGACAGCAGTGACAGGACTTGAGGATATCGGAAAGGCAGAGAGTATTGCTTTGGCGGGCGGAAGCGTTCCGGTAGGGAGGTATACAAGACAGGCCATGGTAAATCTGGGAATGCTCCCGGAGGCAGATGACGTGGCGGCGATTACAACCGAAGAAGTGTCTGAAGCACTGGGCGGCGTGGAGATCAGTGAGCAGGATAACGTAAGCAAAGTGCTTACAGCAGTTGTGGAGGGATCTTGCGAGGTGGGGACGACCTACTATTCCGATACATACGGATATGAGGATGATCTGGATATCCTCCAGACAGTAAGCTATGACCTGACAGGGAACGTGATCTATCCTATCGCCCGCGTTATAAATGAGGAAGCGGACGATGCGCAGACAGCGGCGGCGGAAGATTTCTTGAAGTTTATCCTTTCGGATGAGGCAAAAGAAGTGTTTGACTCCTATTATTTTGACACAAATGTAGAATAGAGATAAAATAAATGTAGGCAGCAGGCGGCGGACAAGAGCCATACTTTTGTCCGTCGTTTTTTGCGAAGGAAGATTCGGAAGAAAACTCCGGGAGGACGGTTTATGGAAGCGATCATGGAGATTTTAAAAGGGCTGGATTGGAGCCCTCTGTTCATATCTATCAAGACGGGGGTTGTGGCGACTGTTATCTCTTTTTTTCTTGGGATATTCGCAGCGCGCAAGGTGGTGAAGGCTTCGCCGGGCAAGAAGGCGGTCATTGACGGTATTCTTACTCTGCCAATGGTGCTACCGCCGACAGTGGCGGGATTCTTCTTGCTTCTTCTGTTCAGTAGGCGCAGGCCTTTCGGAGAGTTTCTCTTTGACGAGTTCGGGTTCAAAGTCGTGCAGACATGGCTCGGGTGCGTCATTGCGGCGACAGTAATAGCCTTCCCTCTAATGTACCGCAATGCCCGCGCGGCAATGGAGCAGATTGATACGAATCTGGTATATGCGGGCAGGACGCTTGGCATGTCGGATACAAAAATTTTTTGGAAAATTATCATACCAACCGCGGGACCGGGGATCGCTTCCGGAACGATCCTTACGTTTGCCAGAGCGCTGGGCGAGTACGGTGCGACGTCAATGCTGGCGGGAAATATACCCGGCAAGACAGGAACCATTTCCCAGAAAATTGCTATGGTCATACAGGATGGCGATTATATGACGGCGGGGATTTGGGTGGCTGTAGTCATGATCATCGCATTTATCGTTATTTTCCTGATGAACATCATCTCAGGGAAAAAGATGAAAAACATCAGGAGGTGGTAACTCATGGCGATCAATGTTCAAGTCAGAAAGAAGCTGGACAGTTTTCTTTTGGATATCAGTTTTGAGAGCAAGTCAAAGCGGATCGGTATTCTGGGAGCTTCTGGCTGTGGGAAAAGCATGACGCTTAAGAGTATTGCGGGTATTGAAACTCCGGATGAGGGTAGGATTGAGGTGGAGGGCCGGACGCTGTTTGACCGGGAAAGGAAAGTCAACTTAAAGCCGCAAAAGAGAAACGTGGGATATTTGTTTCAGAACTACGCTTTGTTTCCGACCATGAATGTGGAGAAAAATATTGCGGCAGGACTAAAAGGCAGCAGACAGGGTAGTGAGACACGTGTGCGGCAGATGATAGAGAAATTCCGGCTTCAGGGGCTGGAGAAACGCCTTCCCGGGCAATTGTCCGGTGGCCAGCAGCAAAGGGTAGCTCTAGCGCGCATCATGGCCTATGAGCCGGATGTGATTCTGCTTGACGAACCATTTTCAGCTCTGGATATGTACTTAAAGGATCAGCTTCAGCAAGAACTGATTCAGATGCTTGAAGATTATGAGGGTACGGTCATTATGGTATCCCATAACAGAGATGAGGTGTACCGTTTCAGCCAGGATCTGCTCATTATTGATCAGGGAAGGATCGCTGCTGCTGGAGAGACAAAGGAGATCTTTAGAAATCCAGTCAGCAGGGAGGCGGCCCGTCTTACCGGATGCAAAAATTTTTCCCGGGTAAGGCAGATCGACGCTCATACATTGGAAGTGCAGGATTGGGGCATTACCTTGTACATCCGGGGAGAGATCCCGGATTACACGGAATGGATCGGATACCGTGCTCATGATTTTATTCCTGTATGGGGAAAACGCGGAGAAAATATGATTAAAGCAGAAATTGACAGCAGCGCGACTCTGCCATTTGAACGGAATTATTATCTTAGAGCGGAGAAAGAGAATGTGCTTGATACAGACGGATCAGGAGGAACAAAGATCTGCTGGTTTGTGCAGAGAGAAAAAATGGATGTACTGGAAGAGAGGGGAATTCCTGATTATCTAGAAATAAAAGAAGATAAAATCTTATTTTTAAGATAGATGAAAGATTATTATTTCTTGCTGATTATTTAGGCGAAGCCCGGCGGCCATGTATACGGACTGTATGACACAACCGCCGTCCTCTTGTTAATATGGTTTTATGATACCAGGGAAATGTGAAGTGGCTGTGTCAATATATGGAAAAAAGTTTAAAAATTCTAAAAAGAAAATAAACCATAATAAAGACAAATAAAGACACCGCACGGTCTATAAATTATGCCGGAGGCTGTGGGAAAAAATGATTGTTTCCTGCAACTTTCCGCACTGCGCGCCGCGCGGTGTTTTTTCTTTTAACTTGTTGTATTTACGGTGTGCATCATTTCTTTTTCAGCGTCTGACCATCGCGGTTTTTCGGCCTCATATCTCTCAAAGAGCCATGTTACCGCCTGATCCATCCCCTCGTCTGTAAGGGGAAATACGGCACTTTCCTTCTGATCGTCAGGTGTCTGTTCGAAGCACCATGGTTCGGGATAGATAAACACCGTAAAAGTAGTGCTATTCTTCCCGTCATCTCCGCGGAAAAGATATCGCATTCCTCTGTGGCTTCCGGAGAAGGATTCTTTTTTCAGTCCTGCTGTCGGGATGAGCTTTTTATCAATCATAGTATCTTGATTCCTCTCTTTTTCTGTATGGGTCATTATATCACTGCGCGGCTTCCTCTGCAAATTCTGTTGTCACAAGATCCTCATACGGGACTCTCTCCTCAAGTTCGCCTGCGCTCTCAAGAATATCCTGAAGAAGTTCAAAACTGCTCTTTTCGAAGATCAGATCGCTTTTCCATGTGTCCTGATCATAGTAGCGCGTTACAATGGTGGTGATCGTCTCAAGATCTGTCTCGGGGAACTGTGGTTCAATGACAGCCGCGATCTCTTCCGGTGTGTGGGTCTGTACATAATCCATTCCTTTTTGCAGGGCGTCTGTAAATCCTTGTATCACATCTGGGTTTTCATCGATATAGCTCTGCTTTGCACTGAATGCGGTGTAGGGGACATATCCGCTGTCCTCTCCAAGAGACGCCACGACGTAGCCTTCTCCCTCAGATTCTAGAGTGGTAGCTCCCGGCTCAAATTCAATTGTAAAGTCCCCTTGATCTTCGGCAAACGCGGCCGCGGTGGATCCGTACTCGATATTCTGGTTGATCTCAAGATCTGTCTCCGGGTCAATTCCATTTTCCTTTAAAATGTACTCAAACACCATCTCAGGCATCCCGCCTTTACGTCCTCCGAGCACAACATGGCCTTTCAGATCATCCCACGTGAAGTTGGGCATTTCTTCTCTTGCGACTAGGAAGTTCCCGGCACGCTGGGTAAGCTGGGCAAAGTTGATTACATAGTCTGTAGCGCCTTCTGAATAGGTATAGATGGACGCTTCTGACCCCATGAATCCAATATCTGCTTCGCCGGATATGACAGCAGTCATCGTTTTATCTGCGCCAAAACCGCAAATAAGTTCTAGATCAATGCCCTCTTCTTCAAAATATCCTTCTTCGATTGCTACATACATCGGGGCATAGAAGATAGAGTGCGCTACTTCGTTTAATGTTACCTTGACAGGTTCTTTCTCTTCGGTCTCTGCTTCGGATGTGTTTTCCGGCTCTTTGTTCTCTGTATCCTGCGAGCATCCGGCCAGCAGGGACAAGGAGAGAACAGCAGCGCTGAGATAGGCTAGAATACGCTTTTTCATAATTCCTCCCACTAGGTTTTCTTAAATTGCTTCTTAATACTATATGAAAAAATACAGAGGAGGGTTACGGTACGGAAAAGATATTCTGTATCATGCCTTCCGAAACATAAAGCACCCGTTAAAACCGTATCGAAACCGGGAAAGTCTTCCGGTGATTGTGATAGGGCTTTAGCGGGTGCTGTATTGTTATGGTGATGTGCCAATACCTGTTGCCAGATGGCTGTCAATTATGGAAGTTGTCAATTATTATAGCCGCCGTCCAATGTGAAGGTTATTAGTCATCGTAATCGTCGTCTGCATAGTCGTCGTCGTAATCTTCGTCATAATCGCCGCCCCTTGAGGTGATCGCAAGGATCAGAGTAATTATGGCGAGTACAGCGCATGCGCCTGCGGCAATGAGAAGCTGGAATTCATCGCCTCGCTTAAGGAAAGCGAATACGCCGCCTCCGAGATAGAAGAGCATGGGCAGTAAGAAAGCGAACACAGAGTTCGTCCCAAGAGTAATGAAGTACACCAGCGCGGAAACAAGCAAGCAGAGTGCAAGAATGACGAATGTCATTCCAGAGACTGTTCCGCTCTCTGCAGAGGAAAGTCCAAATGAAAATCCTCTATACATGAGGTATCCGAAACCTGCAAGTGAGATGATGGCGAGAAGAACGCGCATCACACGGAACCTTGGCGCATCCTCATAGTAATCGTCATCATATTCGTCGATCTCCGGCTCTGGTTTTTTTGTGACCGGCTTTGCAGCTGCATTTTTCTGTTTTGTATCAGTTTTGGAAACAGGCGCTTTCCCGATCGCGCGGGTATCGTCGTCTGTCTGTGTTTTTTTCTTTCTTGCCGGCTTGCCGATTGTTCCTGTAGCAAGCATATCTTCGTATCCTTGACGAGCTGCAGTTTCATGTTTTGTACGAACTCTCTCCGGCGGGATATTGCTGTAACGCTTCTCGTCGGATGCGTTCTGTGCTGTACCATTTGCGGAACGTTTCTTTATCGGTTTTTTTGCGGGAGAAGAAGAAACCTCTTCCTCAGAGGTCCGGCGTTTCGGCCGCGGAGCTCCTGTCTTTTGTACTCCGTCTTTTGGAATAGCTCCTTTCTGGGGAGCAGCTTTTTGACCCGGAGTTCTTCTTAGGGAGTCAGCGTTTTCCTGAGCCGGAGTTTTCTTTGGCGCGTTAGTGTTTTTCTGAGCCGGAGTTTTCTTTAGCGTGTCAGCCTTTCCCTGGACAGGAGCTTTTTTCATAGGTTCATCCTTCGGAACCGATGACTTTTTGGCAGGTGCTTTTTCCGGTGTTGCAGGCTTCTTTGTTGTGGCTGCTTTTTTCGCAGACGCCTCTGCGGATGCAGGCTTTTTTGCCGCTGCTTTTTTTGCGCGCTGTTTGTCAAGATTCCACTGTTTACGGCAGTCGCGGCATATCGCATATTCATTAAAGATCGGATCACCGTTTTCATTGGTGCCAATCTGTTTGTTTTTCAATTCAAGTTCTTTTCCACATATTGGACACTTCATAAATCTATACTCCTCTCTTTTGTTAGACAAATCTATAACGTAAATATTATAACATTTTGAGGGCGTAAGAACAATGAAAAAATGCAATATCTACCCGAAAAGTGGAAAATCAGACCGAATGGTGTCGAAATTGTATCCTCAAAAGAATACTTGCTATTTTTTTGAAGAAGGTGATTCTTTTCCGGCAGCATTTTTCAAAGTACGGTTGCCAGAATTTTCTTGGATTTCAGCGCCTGCTTTGTTTGAAGCGGCGGGGGAGCAGTACTGTACGATGTCATTGTAGGACTCAAGCTCTTCTTCTGTTTGAGGGAGAGAAGGGATCAGTCCTGTACAGTCCATTGCTGAGGCGGCGTTCGCAAGATAGTTAAAATCGTCGATGGTTTTTTTGTTTGTTTTCTTTTCCATGTTTTTACCTCGGTATTATATTTTCCCGGCATGGGTTTTTACGTATATTGCCCTGTACGGCGTGTGCCGGGATATGATGCCATTGTACTGTTAGTATTTCCGGGAAGAAAAATTGTATTCTGCGAGAAATGTGATAGAATAATGTGGGAATCAAAGATGGAAAGGAGCACAAATATGAAATTTGCTGCAGATACCCATGCCCATACTCTGGCGAGCGGGCATGCTTACAGTACAATAAAGGAAATGGCAGCGGCAGCTGGGGCAAGAGGGCTTCAGGCGCTGGCGCTGACAGAGCATGCCCCTGAGATGCCGGGGACATGCGGGCTGTTCTATTTTCAGAATCTTGATGTAGTGCCGCGTGAAGTAAATGGAGTAAGGCTTCTGATGGGAGCGGAGGTCAATATTATGGATCCAGAAGGGAACATTGATCTCCCGGAAAAGACATGCAAGGATCTGGATATTGTGGTTGCAAGCATTCATCTGCCATGTTATGGAACCGGACACACGCCAAAAGAAAATACCCGTGCTTACGTAGAAGCGATGAAAAAACCGTATATTCACATTATTGGGCACCCGGATGACGGGAGATTCCCTTTTGATTATGAGATACTTGTAAAAACAGCAAAGGAGACGGGGACACTTTTGGAAGTCAATAATTCTTCCATGCGTCCGCAGAGCAGCAGGAGAGGCACGAAGGAAAATATACTGACCATGCTGGATCTGTGCAAACAGTATGACGTTCCCATAACAACAGGGAGCGACGCCCATGTTGATGCGGATGCAGGCAACTTCTCCAATGTCCGCGAAATACTTGAATATTGCAATTTCCCGGAGGATCTTGTAATAACAACGGACTGGGAGAGATTAAAGACATTTTTGGGCTTGTAATGTATCAGAATAAAAAGGTGTGGACTTTAAAAATTTAATGTGCTAAAATACAACAGTAAGAGAACAAGTGCAAAGCAGCGGCAGATTGCGCCGCCATATTTATTGATGCTACAGGCTTGAAAAGGAGATATTTTTATGAGTAAGAAGATCAGGACAGAGGCGGTTGATTATCTTTTTGACGCTGTCCTTAGTCTGGAAAATAAAGAGGAGTGTTATATTTTTTTTGAAGATATTTGTACAATTAACGAGCTCCTTTCTTTATCCCAGCGATTTGAAGTTGCCAAAATGTTGAGAGAACAGAAAACATATCTGGAGATCGCGGAGAAAACCGGCGCATCCACAGCGACCATCAGCCGCGTAAACCGTTCGTTAAACTATGGGAACGACGGGTACGATATGGTATTTGAGAGGATCGAGAAGAAAAACGGATGATCCTGATAAACAATACCAGATCTGATATTGAGAAAAAGAAACCGGAAACCATCATTACAGAAGGTCTCCGGTTTTTTGCCCCTATTTTTTGTCTTTGCCTTCCCGGGCGCTTTCCCCAGCAAGTTCGTCTATGATCTTCTCGATCATCGTCTTTTTTAAATATACGTCAAAACTTAAGCTGCACAGAAATGCAAACAGTCTTAATTCGTCTTTGTTTTCACCGTCAGAAATATCGGAAAATGCCTGACCGGACTTTTCATACGCCTCCCTGACTGACGTTTTAAGGGGCTCGATGCGGGATTTCTCGATCTCGCACACTTCGCTGTATATTTCAGAGAGTGCGGGGTTCTCACTGCCAGAGAAATATTTTTCCCGGAGGGGAGTGAGCAGAGTCTCGATATCCTTGATGGAAAGTATGTTTTTAAAATAATAAATTAAAATGAGAAGAAGAACATGATCCTTGGAATATTTCTTTTTGACTGACGGTGGAAGGAGATTGTTCTTCGAGTAATTATTGATCATCGTCTTGGTCAGGATTTTGTCCCCGGCATATCGTTTTGTTGATGTAAGATGCTCGTCCATGAATGTGGTGACCTGATCCATGTACAAATCGATATTCGGGATCTCGTCGGGTTTAATGTAATTCACTTTGTCCAGACTTTTCAAAATGCTGTTTAAAATATCATTTGTGTCGATTTTCATATTATCACCTCGATGCATCTATTATATAGTAGTAAAAACCAGATAGCAAGAGGATTCCTCCTTTTTTCTGCCCAAGGATGGCGTTCATATTTTTGTGATTTATGGAGAGGGTGAAGGTTGACTTTGGGGAAAATATGTTCGATAATAGATGGGAATAACGGTGCGGAAAAGGAGAGATAAATGAGCATTTACGATACATTAAATGAACCGCAGAAAGATGCGGTATTCCATACGGAGGGACCGCTTCTTATTCTGGCGGGGGCAGGATCTGGAAAGACAAGGGTGCTGACTCACCGCATTGCTTATCTGATCGAAGAAAGAGGTGTAAATCCGTGGAATATCCTTGCCATCACATTTACAAATAAAGCGGCGGGAGAGATGCGCCAGCGCGTGGATAATCTGGTGGGATTTGGCTCCGAAAGTATCTGGGTGAGTACTTTCCACTCTATGTGTGTGCGGATTCTTCGCAGATACATAGATCGCATGGGGTATGATAACCGTTTTACCATCTATGACACAGATGATCAGAAAACGCTTATGAAAGAAGTGTGCAGGAAGACAGATGTCGATACAAAGCGTTTTAAGGAGCGGATGCTTCTATCAGTGATCTCTTCTGCAAAGAACGAGATGGTCATGCCGGATGAATTCGAGCTGAATGCAGGTGGTGATTTTGCGCAGCAGCAGATCGCCAAGGTGTACCGGGAATATGAGGCTCAGCTTAAATCGAACAACGCGCTGGACTTTGATGATCTGCTTGTCAGGGCCGTGCAGCTTCTGGACACTCAGCCAGATGTGCTTGAGAACTATCAGAAACGATTCCGCTACATCATGGTGGACGAGTATCAGGATACAAACACCGTGCAGTTTAAGCTGGTAAGCTTGCTGGCGGGCAAATATCGTAATCTCTGTGTTGTGGGGGATGATGACCAGTCTATTTATAAATTCCGTGGGGCAAATATCCGTAATATACTTGATTTTGAGAAGGAATTCCCGGACGCCCGTGTGATTAAGTTAGAGCAGAACTACCGCTCTACGGAAAATATTCTGAATGCGGCCAACGGGGTGATCAGCAACAACAAAGGACGTAAGGAAAAGACGCTTTGGACGGACAACGGGGAGGGAGAAAAAATTACTTTGCGTCAGTTTGACACAGGGTATGACGAAGCTGAGTTTATCGCGGAGGATATTAAAGAGAGTGTACAGGAAGGAGCGTCGTACAATGACAGTGCCATTCTGTATCGAACCAATGCCCAGTCTCGCCTTTTCGAGGAGAAATTTATTGCCATGAACATTCCCTACAAGATTGTTGGGGGCATTAACTTCTATGCCCGAAGGGAAATCAAAGATATTCTGGCATATTTAAAGACTATTGACAACGGACAGGACGATCTGGCGGTGCGCAGAATCATCAATGTGCCTAAAAGAGGGATCGGCCTGACGACTATTAACCGTATCCAAGAATCAGCAGCGGTGCGGGGAATCAGTTTTTATGAGGCGGTCTTAGCGCCGGAATTGATTGCAGGCGTGGGGCGCAGCGCGTCGAAGCTGGATTCCTTTGCGGCATTGATCGAGTATTTCAAGGGGCAGACAAAGCAGGAGAGCCTAACGGATCTGTTAAATGAGATCATTGAGAAAACAGGTTACATCGAAAGTCTGGACGCAGATGATCCCGAGGATGCGGAGGCAAGAATACAGAACATCGACGAGCTTGTAAGCAAGGTGGCGGCATATGAGGAAGACTGTGCTGACCGTGACGAGACTGCAACACTGAGTGGATTTCTTGAGGAAGTGGCGCTCGTGGCGGATATTGACAGTCTGGATGAAGATCAGGATTATGTGGTGCTTATGACTCTGCACAGTGCAAAAGGGCTGGAATTTCCACGGGTTTATCTGGCAGGGATGGAGGACGGTCTCTTTCCAAGCTATATGACAGTGACGGGGGATGATCCGGAGGAGCTGGAAGAGGAGCGTAGGCTCTGTTATGTAGGAATCACCCGCGCGGAGCAGAAACTGACGCTTACATGTGCCCGCAGGAGAATGATACGGGGAGAGACGCAGTATAATAAGCTGTCTCGGTTTGTAAGAGAGATCCCGGCGGAAGTCCTTAAGACGGGCAGTGAGAAGAACAAAGGATGGTTCGGCGGCAGGGAGGATTCTCTGGCGTGGGACCCGGCGGAGGATAACACCCCGGAAAGCATAGAAAATTCAGTTCCTTTTGGGAGAAATACATACTCGAACGCGAAGAAAGCGCTGCGAGCGCAGGCCTACGGCGGAAAGGCGGGAACTTCCGTACTTCAAAAGGGAAGCCAGCTTACCGCGGGGAAAGGTGGGAAACTGTCTTATGCTGTGGGCGACAGAGTATGTCATGTGAAATTTGGCGAGGGAACTGTGCTCGATATCAAAGAAGGCGGACGGGACTATGAGGTGACAGTGGAATTTGACAAGGCGGGAGTGCGCAAGATGTTTGCCATGTTTGCGAAACTAGTGAAGGTAGAGTAGATGAAAACCTGAATTGGCGCCTAAAATGAAGCAAATGAGAATTCTTGGAACTACGCAGATGAAAAATTCTTGAAAATCAGTAGTAATCTGGAAATGTTAGTGTTATAATAGACAGAAAGTAAGCACTGTCCAAGGGACAGGGAAAGGACGTGTATTATGAGCAAGATAGAAGAGATTATTGCTGAATCAAAATTAAATGAAATCCTGCACAGGAATGAGGCAGAGAAGCAGAAAAATACAGTTGTCTGGGTACTTGCTATCATTGGCGCGGTTGCGGCGGTTGCAGCGATCGCATATGCGGTATACCGTTTCTTCACACCGGATTATCTGGAAGATTTTGAGGATGATTTCGATGACGATTTTGACGATTATTTCAGTGAAGAAGATCAGGTGTAATACATTCGGAAAAGGAAAAACAGAACATACGGGCAGGATGTGGGAAACTGCACCCTGCCTGTTTTGTTGGGATTAGTATGCGTCTTTTGAGTGGGGCGGAATTTTTAAAGAAGAACGGAAATTTGAAGATCATATACAGGCTGGAGGACAAGATGAAGAAGAGGCAGATATTTGAGGGCACTATAGACAGGGTGGATTTTCCAAACAAGGGGATCGTGTATGTCCCGGAAGAAGACAGATACGTCACCGTCAAAAACGGGATTCCCGGGCAGAAAGTGCGTTTTGCCGTTAATAAATTTAAGAGGGGAAACGCAGAGGGGAAGCTACTGGAAGTGCTTGAGAGATCACCGCTGGAAACCCGTGAGCCAGTGTGCAGTATCTTCCCCGCTTGCGGCGGCTGCATGTATCAGACGATGCCTTATGAAGAACAGATGAAGATGAAGGAAGGTCAGATACGCGGGATCATGGATGAGGCGGTGCACGGGACATATGCTTTTGAAGGAGTAAAGGCGAGCCCGAAGGAGTTCGCCTACCGGAATAAGATGGAGTTCTCTTTTGGCGACGAGTATAAGGATGGTCCCCTCTCATTGGGGCTCCATAAGAAAGGGAGCACCTACGACGTGCTGACTGCCTCTGACTGTAAGCTGGTCCATGAGGACATGAACAAGATTCTTGTCTGTGTTCTGGAGTATTTCCGGGAGCGGAATGTAAGTTATTATAAGAAGATGCGGCATACGGGATATCTGCGTCATCTGCTTTTGAGACGAGGTGACACAACAGGGGAGATACTGGTGAATTTGGTGACAACTACTCAGGAAGAAAATGATCTTGCCCCGCTTGTGGATCAGCTTCTCTCATTGGAGACGGAAGGAAAGATCGTCGGCATCCTGCATATCCTGAACGATTCTCTGTCAGATGTAGTGAAAAGCGACGAGACGCGCATCCTGTACGGGCAGGATTATTTCTATGAAAAGCTGCTGGGACTAGAGTTTAAGATCACGCCTTTTTCGTTCTTCCAGCCAAACTCCAAAGGCGCGGAAGTCCTCTATGAAACAGTGCGGGAGTACATCGGCGATATTCGGGATATGACCGTGTTCGACCTGTTCAGCGGGACGGGCACTATCAGTCAGGTGCTGGCGCCTGTGGCAAAACAAGTCATTGGCGTAGAGATCGTCGAAGAAGCGGTTGAGGCTGCAAAAGAAAATGCTGAAAGGAACGGACTTTTCAACTGTAAATTCATAGCAGGCGATGTGTTTCAGGTGCTGGATAGCATTGAGGAAAAGCCAGATGTTATTGTTCTCGATCCGCCCAGAGATGGAATACATCCCAAGGCGTTGCCGAAAATATTGGACTATGGGGTGAAGAGAATCGTGTATATCTCATGTAAGATGACAAGTCTGGCGAGAGATCTAGAGATGATGCAGGGGAGAGGATACCGGGTGGAGAAGATGACGGCGGTCGATCAGTTCTGTGAGACGGTGCATTGTGAGGTGGTGGCAAAACTATCTCTTGCAAGGGTGATTCAGGCATAGAATCCGAAATTATAGAATTATCAGAAATGAGGGGGAGTGATGTATATGGAGTATTTAGCGCATATTGATCGAGCACGGAAACAGACTAACAAGGAGCATTTATATGGAACCGCGCTGCTCGCGGGGGATTTTGCGGAGCGTTTTGGAAAGTGGGACTGGGGATATTGCTGTGGGATGTTACATGATATCGGAAAGTATTCCGCTGCATTTCAGGAAAAGATACAAAATGATAGTAATAAACAGGTAGACCATTCAACAGCGGGCGCTCAGGTATGTGCTGAGAAAGGGGGCATGTATGGATTTATGAGCTATTGTATCGCGGGACACCATTCTGGGCTTCCCGACCGCGGCGGTTCTTCTGATGCGGAAAATGCTCCTACATTAGAGGGGAGAAAAAAGAAAAAAATTGAGGATTACAGTGCTTATAAAAATGAGATCCAGATACCGGAAATAAAGACATTGCCATTTGATGAAAGGGGAACGCAGGATCCGGATTTTTCGATGAGTATGTTTATCAGAATGCTATACTCCTGTCTGGTAGATGCGGATTTTCTGGATACGGAAAGTTTCATGAAAGCTGGGCAGACACAGCGGGAGACGGGCGAAGAATTAGAAATACTTTTGGGAAAACTGAAAGAACATGTGGCGGGCTGGCTGTCAAATGAAGATACGGAAACAGTAAATGGGAGAAGGACAGAGATTTTAAAAGCTTGTTTTGCATACGGGGAAATGAAACGGGGATTGTTTCAGCTTACCGTGCCGACAGGTGGAGGGAAAACGATGGCATCTCTGGCATTTGCACTACAGCACGCTGTGAAAAACCATATGGATCGTGTGATCTATGTCATTCCATACACAAGTATTATTGAACAAAATGCAGAGGTGTTCCGCAGGATTCTGGGAGATGGCAATGTACTGGAAAATCATTATAATATTGATTATGAAAGCTCGGAGGAACTGAAACCTATGCAGCTTGCAGCGGAAAACTGGGATAAACCTGTGGTTATGACAACAAATGTACAGTTTTTTGAGTCACTGTTTGCAAATAAGTCTTCCAGATGCAGGAAATTACATAATATGGCTAATAGCGTCATTGTTTTTGATGAAGCACAGATGCTGCCGACGGATTATTTGAAGCCGTGCATTGCGGCAATAGAAGAACTGGTCAGTAATTTTCGTTCTAGCATTGTGCTTTGTACAGCTACGCAGCCGGCTCTGAGCCCCTTTTTCAGAAATAAAATTCCGGTTACTGAGCTCTGTCCAAGAGTGCAGGAGCAGTTCCGCTTTTTTGAAAGAGCGACCTATCAAAATATCGGCACGATTTCGGAAAATGAATTGATCGAAAAGCTGGAACAGGAAGAACAGGCGCTCTGCATTGTCAATACGAAGAAACGGGCGCAGAGAATCTATCAGAAAATGAAGGGCGAAGGCGTGTTCCATCTGTCTACGACCATGTATCCCAAACACAGACGAAGAGTTTTAGAAAAGATTAAGAAAACGCTGAAAAATGGTGAGAAGTGTATCCTGATTTCTACCAGTCTTGTGGAAGCGGGCGTTGACTTGGATTTTTCTACAGTATACAGGCAATTAGCCGGGGTTGACTCTATAATTCAGGCGGCAGGCAGATGTAACAGAGAAGGAAAACGGGAGGCAAAAGAAAGCTTTGCTTTTATATTTGAGTTTGAAGAAAGTGAAAATGTCCCGGGGCAACAGCTTCAGATCGATGTGTCGAAAATGATGCTCGCGGAAGAGGAGGATATTTCATCTTTGCAAGGAATAGAAAAATATTTTGAAGTGCTGTATCATTTCCGGGGAGAAAGTCTGGATAAAAAGAAAATTCTAGAGGAGTTTAAAAATAAAAAATATAATTTCGCCAAGGTCGGGAAGTTATTTAAACTAATCGAAGAGAATACAATAACCGTATTTATTAGCAAAGAAGATGAGGCGGGGGAACTTTTGCGACGAATAGAACTTCAGGGATATACAAAGACGGGGATGCGGAAAGCAGGACAGTATTGTGTCCAGTTGTATGAAAATGAGATTAAGAAACTTCAGGATGCAGGAATGTTAAGGCAGGTTTCAAAAGATATTCAAGATTTCTTTGAACTTGTAAATGTTGGGCAGTATACAGAAGAAATGGGGCTGGACTTGGGGATTGAATCCGGAATAGCAGTATGGATGTAAAAAAGGAAAGGCGCAAAAGTTGGATTTTCTTTTGCGCCTTTCCCATTTAGTAACTTATTGCAAACTCCATTATTTCAATCCACAGGTTCCTGTCCCGACTACAAAAGTATATCAGATATAACAAATAGATTCAATAGTAATCACAACATATAAATTTCAATGGTGTATGAAATAACATAAATTCAAAAATGTATTGCATTTCTTTATAAAGAGAGTTATATTAGCATTAGAAGATGGCTTGCAAGGCAACGCAGATGTCTTTCACTGTGAATCGGTTGAAAAGATGGCTACGGAGTTTCTTGAGGAAGCGCAAATGACAGCAGGAAATTTTGACAATGTAAGGAACTGTAAATATACCGTATCGGGATATTGAAATATCGGCGAAGTATTGAAAGGATGATTGAAGATGTGTTTGATGATAAAAAGGTTATAGACGGAATGTGGAAGTGTATCATTCGTAGATAGATGAGCAAATTTCTAACTACAATACGGGCTTGTATTATCAGTTGAGAGATTATATAGCAGAGTGCTATAAGGAAGGAGTGATTTTATAAATGAAGCGAAGGAAGGGGGTTGAACGATGGGACTAGGTATCAAGGTTAGAGTTTGGGGGAATTAAGCGCTTTTTTCACGACCAGAGATGAAAGTTGAAAGGTGTTCCTACGACATTATGACTCCGTCGGCAGCGAGAGGGATCATGGAGGCCGTATACTGGCATCCAGGCATGCGGTGGATAATCGATAAAATCCATGTGGTAAATCCTGTCAGT
>DXAK01000044.1 GCA_019117065.1 Candidatus Mediterraneibacter pullicola
AAACCGGACGACAGTCTCTGTGTGAGCAATGAATTTGCAGAAGATGAGGTAGACATCTCGTTTGCGTTTGGGAAAGTGATCCTGATGGAGACAAGAGATTAGGAATGAAGGAGCAGATAAATGAAATTAGGAATCGTAGGATTACCAAATGTTGGAAAAAGTACACTGTTTAATTCACTGACAAAGGCGGGAGCAGAATCGGCAAATTATCCGTTCTGTACCATTGACCCAAACGTAGGCGTGGTAACGGTGCCGGATAAAAGATTGGATGTGCTGGGAGAGATGTACCACACAAAGAAGATTATCCCGGCCGCGATTGAGTTTGTGGATATTGCGGGACTTGTGAAAGGCGCTTCAAAGGGAGAGGGGCTAGGTAACCAGTTCCTTGCCAATATCCGTGAAGTGGACGCCATTGTACATGTGGTGAGATGCTTTGAGAACAGCAATATTGTACATGTGGACGGAAGCATCGATCCGCTGCGCGACATTGAGACGATCAATCTGGAGCTGATTTTCTCTGATCTGGAGATTCTGGAGAGAAGGATCGCCAAGACGGTGAAGCTGTCCCGCAACGATAAGACAGCGGCGAAAGAATTGGATCTTTTAAACCGTGTAAAGGCACATCTTGAGGATAACAAGATGGCAAAGAGTTTTGTCACAGACGATGAGGACGAGCAGGCATGGCTGGATGGGTACAATCTTCTGACTGCAAAGCCGGTGATCTTTGCGGCAAATGTCTCCGAGGATGATCTGGCAGACGACGGAGCTTCCAATGATGGCGTCAAAGCGGTGAGAGAATATGCGGCGCAGGAGAATTGTGAAGTGTTCGTTGTATGTGCGGAGATCGAAGAAGAGATCGCACAACTCGATGATGATGAGAAGAAAATGTTCTTAGATGATCTGGGACTTGAAGAGTCCGGCCTTGAGAAACTGATCAAAGCAAGTTATCATCTGCTCGGGCTTATCAGTTACCTGACGGCAGGTGAGCCGGAGGTGCGCGCGTGGACGATCAAAAAAGGCACAAAGGCGCCGCAGGCGGCAGGAAAGATCCATACCGATTTTGAGCGGGGATTCATCCGCGCGGAGGTAGTCGGTTATGACGACCTGATGGCGTGCGGTTCCCATACAGCGGCAAAAGAAAAAGGACTCGTTCGCCTGGAAGGAAAAGATTACATCGTTCAGGACGGAGACATTATGCTGTTTAGGTTTAACGTGTAGCAACAGTTCAGCCATGTGCCTGCATGTGAGCAGGGAGCGTGCTCGCACGTTCCAGCGAACATAAAGGCACATGAGGTGAGCGCCAGAACATGAGTAAAACAGCGGCGAAGCCGCAGTAAGCACGGTAGTGCGGTTTTACGAATGACGCGGCTGAACTGTTGCGGAAACGCAGAAAGGTGAGCGCCAGAACATGAGTAAAACAGTGGGAAGCCGCAGTAAGCACGGTAGCGCGGTTTTACGAATGATGCGGCTGAACTGTTGCGGAAACGCCAGACAGTGGGTATGCACATATAGTTGGAAGAATGGAGTGCGGCATGAATTATGACATCAGTTTTCCCAATATTGGTATTTACTTGGACCATGTGGGGAAGAGTATCAGTGTTTTCGGTTTTGAAATTGCATATTACGGTATCATTATCGGTTCGGCGATTCTAATCGGATTTTTGATTGCCACGGCAGAGGCAAAGCAGACGCGCCAGAACCCAGAAGACTATTTAGATATGGGAATCATCGGGGTGATCGCAGGTATTGCCGGAGCAAGGATTTACTATGTGATTTTCTCGTGGGACATGTATAAAGATAATCTTCTGGATATCTTTAATCTGCGGGAGGGCGGGCTTGCCATTTACGGGGGAGTTATCGGTGCAGTAATTGCGGTGTTTGTCCTTGCAAGAGTGAAGCGCCTGTCTCCGTTTCAAATACTGGATACTGTAGCGATGGCGATCCTGAACGGCCAGATGCTTGGGCGATGGGGGAACTTTTTTAACAGGGAAGCCTTTGGAGGGTATACGGACAGCTTGTTTGCTATGCGTCTGCCGCTTGACGCGGTGCGCTCCAGTGACGTGACAGAGCAGATGCGTGCGCATATTGAGACGATAGGCGGGGTGGATTACATTCAGGTGCATCCGACATTTCTGTATGAGTCCGCATGGTGCGCGGTTCTGCTGATTATTCTGGTATTGTACCGAAAGCATAAAAAATATGAGGGTGAACTGTTCCTTCTGTATGTATTTGGCTATGGGCTCGGGAGAGTGTGGATCGAAGGTCTGAGGACCGACCAGCTCCTTCTCCCGGGAATTGGCCTTCCGGTATCCCAGCTCCTTGCCGGTATCATCGTAGTCGTGGCAGGAGGTGCGCTTTTATACCTGAGAAAGCGCCACAAGGGTATACCCATGATGAAGAGCAGTAAGGCATATGAGCCGATGCCGGATAAGATCGAGGGACAGAAGCCGCCGAAGAAAAAGGACAGGATATTTAAATTTAAAGAAAAATAGAGGAAAAAAAGAAGCTATATTTTTTAGCAAAGAGTGATAAGCCGGGCTTTAGAAGTCTGGCTTATTATTATGCGGGATTGAAACAGCAGACACACTGAGACTGTACCCTAAAATATACAAGAAAACCGCCGTCCTCTCTGGACTTTTGTCACTTTTGGCGATATAATGGAACTACATGTGAATATCTATATATTTTCAATGTATAATTCAAGGAGGAACAAGAAAATGGCAAGAAAAATGAAGACCATGGACGGTAATCAGGCTGCGGCTCACGTGTCATATGCATACACAGAAGTTGCGGCAATCTACCCGATCACACCGTCATCCGTTATGCCGGAACATGTTGACGAATGGGCAACAGAAGGCAGGGAAAATATCTTCGGACAGACAGTACATGTAGTAGAGATGCAGTCTGAGGCCGGTGCGGCGGGAGCTGTTCACGGATCGCTTTCAGCGGGCGCTATGACGACCACATTTACAGCGTCTCAGGGACTTCTCCTTATGATCCCGAATTTATACAAGGTTGCAGGAGAGCAGCTTCCGGGCGTGTTCAACGTATCTGCCCGTGCACTTGCAAGCCACGCACTCTCCATCTTTGGCGATCACTCAGACGTTTATGCCTGCCGCCAGACAGGTGCGGCGATGCTGTGTGAGTCCAGCGTTCAGGAGGTAATGGATCTTACACCGGTTGCCCACTGTGCGGCTCTGGAAGGGAAACTTCCCTTTATCAACTTCTTTGACGGATTCCGTACATCCCATGAGATCCAGAAGATAGAGACATGGGACTATGACGACCTGAAAGATCTGGTCAACATGGAGGCAATCGACGCTTTCCGTGCGCACGCACTGAATCCGAACCATCCGTGCCAGAGAGGTTCCGCTCAGAACCCGGATATCTTCTTCCAAGCGAGAGAAGCATGTAATCCGTATTACGACGCTCTTCCGGCAATTGTTCAGAATTACATGGACAAGGTAAACGAGAAGATCGGTACAGATTACAAGCTGTTCAACTACTACGGAGCAAAGGATGCAGAGCATGTGATCGTTGCTATGGGCTCAGTATGTGATACGATCGAGGAGACAATTGACCACCTGCTCAAAGCCGGCGAGAAAGTCGGAGTTGTAAAGGTACGCCTGTACAGACCATTCTGCGCAGAGGCGTTGATCAACGTGATCCCGGATACAGTGAAGAAGATTTCTGTTCTTGACAGGACAAAAGAGCCGGGCGCACTTGGCGAGCCGCTGTATCTTGATGTTGTTGCGGCACTCAAAGGCACGAAATTCGATGCAGTTCCGGTTTACACAGGACGTTATGGACTTGGTTCCAAGGATACGACGCCTGCTCAGATCGTTGCTGTATTTCACAACGATGAGAAACAGAAATTCACGATCGGTATCGTGGACGATGTTACGAATCTGTCACTGAAAGCGGACGAGCCGCTGATCACAACTCCGGAAGGAACGATCAATTGTAAGTTCTGGGGACTTGGCGCTGACGGTACAGTCGGAGCGAACAAGAACTCTATCAAGATTATTGGTGACAACACAGACATGTATGCTCAGGCATATTTTGATTATGATTCCAAGAAATCAGGCGGCGTTACGATGTCTCACCTGCGTTTTGGTAAAGAGCCGATCAAGTCTACATATCTGATTCGTCAGGCAAACTTTGTGGCATGCCACAATCCGTCCTATGTGGACAAGTACAACATGGTACAGGAGCTTGTTGACGGAGGTACATTCCTTTTGAACTGCCCGTGGGATATGGAAGGACTTGAGGCTCATCTGCCGGGACAGGTAAAAGCATATATCGCAAACCACAATATCAAGTTCTACACGATCGACGGTATCAAGATCGGTAAGGAGATCGGACTTGGCGGACGTATCAACACAGTACTTCAGTCTGCATTCTTCAAGCTGGCGGCCATCATCCCGGAGAGCGAGGCGATCGACCTGATGAAGGCGGCTGCTAAGGCTACATACGGAAGAAAAGGAGACAAGATCGTTCAGATGAACTATGATGCAATCGACGCAGGCGCTAAGCAGGTTGTTGAGGTTGCGGTTCCGGAGAACTGGAAGAACGCTGCTGACGAAGGACTTGCAACACCGAATGTAGATGAGAATGGAAGAAAAGATGTTGTTGACTTTGTTAAAAACATCCAGGCCAAAGTAAATGCTCAGGAAGGAAATACACTTCCGGTATCTGCGTTCAACGAGTATGTTGACGGTTCTACACCGTCTGGTTCCTCCGCATACGAGAAACGTGGTATCGCAGTGGATATTCCGATATGGAAGCCGGAGAATTGTATCCAGTGTAACCGCTGTGCATATGTATGTCCGCACGCTGTTATCCGCCCGGTAGCTCTGTCGGAGGACGAGCTTGCAAAGGCTCCAGAAGGAATGGAAGCAATCGACATGATTGGCATGCCGGGAATGAAATTCTCCATCACCGTGTCTGCTTACGATTGTACAGGATGCGGTTCCTGTGCGAATGTATGTCCGGGCAAGAAGGGCGAGAAGGCTCTTGTTATGGGCAACATGGAAGCAAATGCCGGCAAGCAGGACTTTTTCAATTACGGAAGAGAAATCCCGGTGAAACCGGAAGTTGTTGCAAAATTTAAAGAGACGACTGTAAAGGGAAGCCAGTTCAAACAGCCCCTGCTTGAGTTCTCAGGCGCGTGCGCAGGATGTGGGGAGACACCGTATGCGAAGCTGATCACACAGCTGTACGGCGACAGAATGTATATCGCAAACGCGACAGGATGCTCCTCTATTTGGGGTAACTCCTCACCGTCCACACCTTACACGATAACTCCGGAAGGTAAGGGACCGGCGTGGAGCAACTCACTGTTCGAGGATAACGCGGAGTTCGGATACGGTATGCTGCTTGCTCAGAACACAATCAGAGAGAGAATGAAAGGGCACGCTGCCAAGCTTGCTGAGGATGCACAGGATGCGGACGTAAAAGCAGCGGCACAGGAATACCTTGATACATTTGCATGCGGCGCTACAAACGGAACAGCTACGGATAAACTGGTGGCAGCTCTTGAGAAATGCGGATGCGACCGCTTTGAGAAAACAGAACTGCTGAAACACAAAGATTTCCTTTCCAAGAAATCACAGTGGATATTCGGCGGTGACGGATGGGCTTACGACATCGGATACGGCGGTGTTGACCATGTACTTGCGAGTGGGCAAGACATCAACATTATGGTATTTGACACAGAGGTTTATTCCAATACAGGCGGACAGGCGTCCAAGGCCACTATGACAGGAGCTACGGCGCAGTTCGCGGCAGGCGGTAAAGAGACAAAGAAGAAGGACCTTGCGGGAATGGCAATGAGCTACGGTTATGTATATGTGGCACAGATCGCAATGGGTGCTGACTTCAACCAGACAGTCAAGGCAATTACAGAGGCTGAGGCTTATCCGGGACCGTCACTCATTATCGCATATGCTCCGTGTATCAACCACGGTATCAAGAAGGGTATGAGTAAGGCGCAGACAGAGGAAGAGCTTGCAGTAGCATGCGGTTACTGGAACAACTTCCGCTTCAATCCAGCTGCTGAGGGCAATAAGTTCTTCCTTGACAGCAAAGAGCCGAAGCAGGAAGACTATCAGGCATTCCTTGACGGCGAGGTACGTTATAATGCGCTGAAGAGAGCAAATCCGGAGAAGGCTGCCAGATTGTTCGAGCAGAACGAGAAGGAAGCTATGGAGAGATATGCTTATCTGAAGAAGCTGGTAGATGTATACGCGGCAGAGTAAGGGAAAGACATAGTAAAATAACAAACAGCGCCCGCCGGGATGTTCCGGTCGGGCGCCGTTGTGTTACTAGCATGTTAATAATATTTTACACTCACGGTCCGACCCATCTGTTCAGTAGTCTTGATGAGCTGGTCCACTAGATTCTGTCTCATACTGAGACCAAAGTTCAGCTCAGACTTCCTGTGCGCGTCGTTCACCGCTGTGCCAACGAAGAGGTTTAATTCCGTACATTCCTCAATCAGCAGCTTCGCAAGGCGGGAAGCGCCGTTGTCTGCGTCCAGCTCGTCGAAAAATTCAGCATCAAACTCATCGTTCACGTATTTCTTTAAAAGTTTTAGTACTTTTCCCACTGTCAGTACACCTTCGGTCACGAGGTCGATTCCTTCTAATGTGGCTGTGGGCGGCACATCGGGCTTCCGGCTATCCACCCTCGTGATGATCTCGCGTCCGAGAATACGAGCGGCAATATTGGCGGTTGTCCCGCCGGCAACAACTTTTTTTCCCTCCGCGTGCATAAAATCGTACATGAGGCGCTTATCGTCCTCTTTGGATTTTGGAGGCCCGGTAAAAATGTTGACGACCCGGCGCTCGATCACCCGCGCCACCGCAACGGTCGTGTCGTCTCCCGGCTTCTCCTCGTAAAGTTCATCGCATGCCTGACTTAGCATCACAGCCAGACGGGAAGCAGAAAGAGTATTTTTCGTGCATTTGAGGGTGTACTCAGCCATTGCTTCCCACGTCCACCCCTGAAGATTCAGGATAGAACCTGCCCCTGCGTAGATTACGCCGTCACTCATGAGCACAAAGCAGTCGTTCTTTCTTACTTCAAAACGATACTCGTGGATTTTTTTTTCCTCTATTTCCCGCGTTTCATACGGGTATTTTATGATTCGGCCATCACGGATAAAGACACAGGACGGATTATCGAACTCTACAAGATATGCGTCGCCGCTGTGAAAGATCTGAAGGATGGAAAAAGTGGCGTATGCGACCTTGCGCACTTTGCAGATCGGAAGTGTCTTGGCAATGGTCTCCACGCAAGACTCGATCGTGGCTCCTTCGTAGAGCATGGTTCCGAGAATTTTTGAAGTCAACGTGGCGAGTATGTTTGCCTTGACGCCACTTCCCATGCCGTCGGCAAGGATCAGGATATCGGAGTCTGAGGTCTTGAGGACTTCAACTTTGTCACCGCACAGCTCTTCCTTGTGTTTGTTCAGGCTTTTCCAAGCTACATCGATGCTTACGCTCATGGCTATTCCTCCTCGCTCAAGATGGAATCCCGCAGTTTTGTCAGCGTCACCTTTGTCTCAGCTGTTGTCTCTCCCAGCAGACCTGCGATCTCCTGCGCAACCATCATTTGTTTCTCAATGACTTTTTGCGCCATCTCCACAGTTTCTACTTTCAGATTATAGTGCTGTTCCTTCATCTTCTCTTCGTGGGTGATATCCTGATAGATGACAAGGACCGCATCCAGATTTTCGATATATACGATCTTTTCCTCCGCGATCAGCCTGCCGTTCTCAAGTTCAACCTTTTTGTTTAAGATGGATTCCTTTGTCAGAAGGACTGTCTCAATATCCTCTGCCTCAATAAATTCAAAGATATAACGCTCAACCGCCTCTTCATGCCCTACCCCGAGGAGCTCCTGCCCCTTGCGGTTGCAGTCAAGGATTCGCATATCGCTTCCAATAACGAAGATAAAGTTTGGCGTCACATCCATGACTACATTGGACATAGATTCTGCTTGCGCCAGAGCGTAGGGCATACACATGGAAAGCTCCGCCTTGCCTTGGAATACCGCGATGGCTTTGTCGCGACATGTGGAATATCCGCAAGCGCCGCAATTTAATTCATCCTCCGGGGAATATTTGCCAGTGGACTGAAGTATCTTTTTGATCTGTTCTTCAGAAGGTATCAGATCTGAAAGGCTGCGGTCTCCGAAATCTTTTTTAAGCTCTTCGGTAGTCATGTCAGGCAGATCCCGTGCCGCCTTGTATGTAACTATGTTTTCGATCTTTACCTTTGTTTTTACATAGGAAGTGTTCCAGTGCGCGGAAGCAGGTCCTTTGGCGCAGCCTCCCTCACAGACGTTTGCCTCGATAAAGCAGTGATCCAGTTCGCCTTTTCTAAGACATTCCAGCATCTCCATGCAGTTTTCCAGACCGTCTACAAACACCTTGTGGTAACCATCCGCTTCTTCCTCGGTGATGACAGACTGGATGACGCCCCCGCTGACCGGGTAGAGACGGTTGATCTTCGGATCCGGATTGCCCATGGGCTTATCCTCGCAGGCGTGCAGGTCGATCCCGGCTTCCTGAAGCCAGTCGGCAAGCTCTTCAAAGGTAAGGATGGCGTTGATTGCTCCCTCCACGCGCTCATCCCCGATTGCTTCCAGCTTCTTTGCGATGCAGGGACCTAAGAATACGACTTTCACGTCCGAGCCGTAGATCTTTTTGATATACCGTCCGTGGGCGATCATCGGGGAGACGACCGGAGCCATCAGCTTTGCGCAGTCAGGATAATATTTCTCGATCAGGTCGTTTACGCTGGGGCAGCAGGTTGTGATAATGTTGGGCATTTTGTTCTCGCGCACCAGTTTTTTGTATTCATTTGTCACCAGAGCAGCACCTTCGGCTGTTTCTCGGACTTCGTAGAAGCCTAATTTTTGCAGGGCATCTACCACCTGTCCCGGAGTATCGAACTCCAGCACACCAGCGTAGGATGGAGCGATGGATATGATTGTTTTCAGACCCTGTTTCAGATAGCCTTTGACGCGCTCAAGGTCGCTGGCAAATGTTTTTGCATTCTGGGGACAGACTTCGAGGCACCGCCCGCAGTTAATGCAGTGGTCGACCATGATGCGCGCCTGCTCGTCCTTGACGGATATGGCTTTGACTGCGCAGTTGCGCACGCATTTGTAACAGTGACGGCATTTTGCGTCTTTAAAGTCAATGACTTTCATCTCCTGTGAACCTCCTGTTGCATATTTTTACGTACAATCTCTTTATAGAATTCATTTTACCAGAGCAGAGGGGGAATATCCAGAGGACGTTTTTGTGTTTTGCAGAAAACTAAAAAGTAATTACGATGAGCGTATCGGAAAGGATTACGATACGCTCATTTCAATGGTATGTTTGTAAATAGCGAGCTATCGGCTCACTACCACTGTCTGATATCCGCCTCTTTTCAGCCTCTGTTCCATTTCCACCGCCTCGTCCAGTGTCGGGAACTCCCCGACCATGACTCGGAAGAGACGGTCGCCGGGTACAATGACAGCGGGGAAGTCCTGCTCTGCGAGTTCGTTCTGAAGCCTCTGTGCATAAGACTCATTGCGGAAGGCTCCTGTTTGAACTGTATACCGGGGTATCCCCTCTGTGTGATCCGGTCGGTTTCCGGGCTGTCCCCCCGGCTGCGTATTCGGTCTATTCCCTGCGCCGGGAGCAGGCGGCAGAATTCCCTGGGGCGGCATGGGAGCGCCGTTCTCATAATTTCCGCCTGATACCGCATCCTGACTGGTCTCGATAAGTCCGTTCATCTGTAGTGTATCAAGAATCCCTTCAGCGATGGCAAGAGCGATATCGTCAAAGTTATCATCAAATAGACGATTATCGGTGTCGGAGTTGATGAACCCTACTTCGACAAGAACTGCGGGCATGCGGGTGCGGCGCAGTACTACAAGCCCGGGGCGTTCTTTCACGCCGAGATTGACGAAGCCTACGGACTCAAGCTGCTCGTTTATGTTCTCTGCCATCTGGAGCTTGATGCCTGACTTGTCGTAGACAAGGGATTCGACTCCTGAGTAGGTGTTAGGGGTTGGACTGGAGTTGCGGTGGATGGATACGAAGAAATCCACGCCCGCCTCGTTTGCCTCCATGGCTTTCTGATAAGGGGATTCATATACATCTGTGGTGCGGGTGTACAGAACATCGATCCCGCGCTCCTGAAGGAGCTCGCCGATGGCGAGAGTCAAGGTTAGGGTGTCGTCTTTTTCCTGCCTTCCGTTATAAACAGCTCCGGGATCACGACCGCCGTGCCCGGCATCTAACATGATGGAAACTGGCATGATAATGGTTCCTTTTGATAATTGCTCTTATTATAGGGTATGCGGGAACAAAATAAAGGTGACTGCTAATAGCGGTCACCTTTAAAATTAAGATCAATTATTCGAATGAGCCTCAGAGAGAGGTGCGGCGTTCTCATCTTCCCTGCTTTGTCCATTCTTTTCCTCGGATGCTGTTTTTGCCTCTTTAGGATCTGCATCAGATTCGGTGTTATTTTCTTCAGGGAGATACAGGTGAACGCTCTCGACACGATTTTTATCCAGTGTTTCTACTACGAGACGGATGCCGTTCTCTGTGCGGACTTCATCCCCAACTTCTGGCAGACGGTCGAGATGTTCAATTATGAATCCTCCGAGAGAATCATAATCTTCAGAATTAAGTTCTATATTTAGCCTGTCGTTGACGTCATCCAGATTCATGGAACCTTCGATGACATATTCATGATCGGACAGTTTGAAGACAAGTTCGTCTTCTTTTTCGTCATATTCGTCATGGATCTCTCCCACAATCTCTTCAAGGATATCTTCCAGTGTGATCAGCCCTGCCATTTCGCCGTACTCATCGAGCACAATAGCAATGTTAAAAGTAGATTCCCTCATTTCCACGAGCAGTTCAGAGATGTTTTTGTACTCGTAAGTAAAGTGTGGCTTACGCATGATGTCACGGATGTGGAAGGCTTCGTCCTTGTTGTAGAGAAGAAGATCTTTCATATTGATGATACCAACAATATTGTCCTGAGTGTTTTCAAAAACGGGAAGACGGGTAAACTTATCTTCACGGAAAATCTCGATCAGCTCATCGTAAGTATTGTTTATATCGGCAAATGTAACGTGAACACGGGGAACCATGATATCTTTTGCGTTGGCGTCTCCCAAGTCAAACACGTTATAGATCATCTCTTTTTCATCGGATTCGATAAGGCCGTCCTCATGGCTTACATCCACGATGGTACGCAGCTCGTCCTCGGTCATGCTGTGTCCCGCGGTGTTCGGGTCTACTCTGAGTAAAAGCATGATAAAACGGGAAAAAAGATTGATGATAAAGATGACGGGGGTCATTACGGTCATAAAGAACCGGATAACTGGAATATATCTTAATGTCAGCTTTTCCGCTTTGAAGGTCGCATAATTTTTAGGTGTGATCTCACCGAATACAAGGATGGCAACGGTAAGAACTGCAGTTGCGATACTGACCATGTAACCGCCGAAAGCATACGCCAGTGACGTCGCGAGCGCGGATGCGGAAAGATTGACGATATTGTTTCCGATAAGAATGGCGCTGAGCATTTTCGCGGTATGGTTCTCCAGTACATCGAGAGCCATAGCGGCGCGTTTGCTGCCGGAATCGGCAAGAGAACGGAGCCGGATTTTGTTGACCGACATCAGCGCTGTCTCGTTAGATGAAAAAAATGCTGAGAGCATTAAAAGAATAATAAGTATCACTAATTGAAAACTGTCACCAGAATCCACTGTTTTAATTTCACTCCTTCATAGTTAAAAAGTCGGCCGTAATACGGCGGATAAAAATGTATAGATACGAACACAGTATACACTGTTTCTGTAGATTTTGCAAGATTTCTGTCTGCTGCCTTTACTTTGCACCATACGTGCTCTATAATGTGAAAGGCAAGACTTTATCCTTGCTCTTTGGGCGGATATATGGATAGGGCCAGAAGTAAAGAGGGAAATGGAGCAATTTATGGATTTATATAAAGAATTATGCAAGGCAGTTGGGGAAGAGAATGTGCTTAAAGATGAACCGATGAACAGGCATACTACCTTTCGTGTCGGAGGACCGGCAGACTTTTTTGTCCTTCCTTCTGTCATAGAGGAGATCAGAGTGGTCAGAGAGCTGTGCCGCAGGGGGGATATTCCGTGCTACATTACGGGAAATGGGAGTAATCTTCTTGTGGGAGACAAGGGTTACCGGGGCGTGATTATTCAGATTGGCAAGAGAATGAATGCGGTGCGTGCGGAAGGAGAAAGGATCTTTGTTCAGGCAGGGGCGCTGCTCTCAAAGACGGCGGCCGCAGCTTGCGAGGCGTCTCTTACGGGGATGGAGTTTGCATCCGGCATACCGGGAACAGTGGGCGGAGCACTCAGAATGAACGCTGGCGCTTACGGCGGAGAGATGAGGCAGATCGTAGAATCAGCGGAAGTGCTTACGGCAGAGGGAGATGTGCTGGACCTGTCTGTGGAAGAACTGAAAATGGGATACCGCACCAGTGTTATCTCGAAAAATGATTATGTGGCGCTGAGCGCAGTGCTGAAGCTTGATCGGGGCGAACAGAAGGTGATTCGCGCCCGTATGGAGGAATTGAAGGAGAAACGTGTGGAGAAGCAGCCGCTTGAGTACGGAAGTGCAGGGAGCGCGTTTAAACGTCCAAAAGGCTACTTTGCAGGAAAATTAATTCAGGACGCCGGATTGAGAGGTTACCGAGTGGGAAATGCCCAAGTGTCAGAGAAACACTGTGGTTTTGTCATTAACAGGGGCGGTGCGACAGCGGCGGAGATCGTACAGCTTATGACGGACGTGGAAGACCGGGTAGAAGAAATGTTCGGCGTGAGGCTTGAACCGGAAGTGAAGAGGATAGGAGAGTTTTAGAGGATGCGTTTTGTGATTGTGACAGGAATGTCCGGCGCGGGGAAATCGACAGCCTTGAAAATGTTGGAAGATATGGGGTATTTTTGCGTAGATAATCTACCAATCCCACTGCTTCCGCGTTTTGTTGAGATGTTCGGCGAACCCGGTGAGGAAGTGAAAAAAGTGGCGCTGGGGATCGATGTAAGAGGAGGACAGGATTTCCCGGGGCTGAAAGAAGCGCTAGACGACATGGATGACAAAAAGGTAGAATATGAGATCTTGTTTCTCGACGCAAAAGATGACGTGCTCATCAAACGGTACAAAGAGACAAGACGTCAGCATCCCTTAAGCGGGTCTGGGAGAGTGGACACGGGGATCGCCAAAGAGCGCGAGAAGATCATGTTCTTAAAAATGCGGGCGACTTATATAATGGATACCAGCAAGCTGCTCACAAGAGAACTGAAACTTGAGTTGGAGAAGATCTTTGTTCGTGGACAAAAATTCTGTAGTCTCTATATTACAGTGATGTCCTTCGGGTTCAAGTACGGTATTCCGCAGGATTCAGATCTTGTGTTTGACGTGCGTTTCCTTCCGAATCCCTACTATATAGATGAGTTAAAGGAAAAGACGGGGAATGATCCTGAAGTTCAGGATTATGTCATGGAAAACGATAAAGCCCATGTCTTTCTGGAAAAGCTGAAGGATATGGTGGAATTCTTGATTCCCAACTATATATTGGAGGGCAAGAACCAGCTCGTCATATCTATCGGTTGTACGGGCGGCAAACACCGGTCTGTAACCTTAGCCAACGCGTTGTACAACATGCTCCAGGAGCAGGAAAATTATGGGGTACGCATCGAACACAGGGATATCGGGAAAGATGCGATTACAAAAAGGAAGTGAGACGATGTCATTCTCCGGAAATGTCAGGGAAGAGCTTGCCAGTAATATCAGTCCAGCAAGGCATTGTCGGATCGCAGAGATCGCGGCGTTTATCGGAATGTGCGGAACGGTTGTGATCAACAGTTTCGACCGTTATAGCGTCAGACTCCATTCTGAAAATCTTCTTGTTGCAAGAAAAGTCTTTACATTGCTGGAAAAAACATTTAATATAAAAGCTGATATCTCTATCAGGAGAAATATCAGCAAACAGAGCGTATCTTACGCGGTTGTTATCCGGCGTCATCAAGAAGCGCTGTGTGTTCTTCAGGCGGCGAAAATGATTGGTGAGCGCCGGGGGGATGCAGATGATATCTGTGCGTTCAGTCCTCTCGTGATCCAGCAGACATGCTGTAAGCGGGCATTTTTAAGAGGGGCGTTTCAGGCGGCAGGATCCATGAGTGATCCGAATAAATCTTATCATTTCGAGATTGTCTGTGCCGTGCCCGAGGCGGCGCGCCAGATACAGGGCGTGATCTGCAGTTTTGATCTAGATGCGAAGGTCGTGCCGCGTAAGAAATCGTTTGTTGTATATTTAAAGGAAGGATCCCAGATAGTAGATATCCTGAATGTGATGGAAGCGCATGTGTCTCTGATGAAGTTGGAAAATGTCAGAATACTCAAGGAGATGCGCAACTCTGTGAACAGGAAGGTCAACTGCGAGACTGCTAATATCAATAAGACTGTGTCGGCAGCGGTAAAACAGGTTGAGGATATCACGTATCTTAGAGACACGATCGGATTTGAGAGCCTTCCAGAGAATCTGGTTGAGACGGCTTACGCTCGTCTTGAGAATCCGGAGGCGGCCTTGAAAGAATTGGGAGAGACGATGACCCCGCCGGTTGGAAAGTCCGGTATCAACCACAGGCTGCGAAAACTCAGTGAGATAGCAGACAAGGTAAGGCAGGAACGAGGAGGATTATTATGATTAAAACACCTGTTGTAGTAAGAATGGACGAAAGATTTGACGGAACACCGAGCGCTTTGCTTGTACAAGAGGCAAGTCAGTACGCAAGCAAGATTTACATACAGATTGGCGAGAAGAGTATCAACGCCAAGAGTATTATGGGCATGATGAGTCTGGCTCTTGTGGACGGAGAGAAGATCACGGTTGTAACCGACGGCGAGGATGAGAAGAAGGCGGCGGAAGGCATCCAGATGTTTTTTCAGAAGAAATAGGATGATAGCAGAATAATTGCCTGAGAGACGGCGGGATTCAGAAAAATAAGAAATGTGGTATGAGGGCTGCGCTGTGGGGTGCAGCCTTTCATTGTCCGGGGAAGCAGGCTTGACGGAGTCAAGAAAGGGGACGCGTTATGAAAAAGATGCTGTTTATATACAATCCGAATGCGGGAACGGGAGTCTTGAAACCGAAACTTTCGGATGCCTTAGATATTTTTACGAAAAGCGGGTATGAAGTGACTGTCCACCCCACGCAGAAGCCCCACGATGCAGTGGAAAAGATACAAGAGTGCGGTGGAGAATATGACAGAATTGTGTGCGCCGGCGGCGATGGTACGCTTGATGAGGCGGTGACAGGGATGCGGCTTGGTGGCCTGCAGACTTCTTTGGGATATATTCCTGCGGGGACGACCAATGACTTTGCTGCCAGTCTGGGAATACCGAAAGATATTCTTGCAGCCGCAGATACGGCGGTCAACGGAATTCCCTTCCCGTGTGATGTAGGCGAATTTAATGGGGATCACTTCATTTATATCGCGGCGTTCGGTATATTTACAGATGTGTCCTATGAGACGAGGCAGAGCATGAAGAATATTCTCGGACATCTTGCATATCTGCTTGAGGGAGCCAAAAGAATATTCAATATTCCTTCCTATAAAGTAAAAGTAACCCATGACGGGGAGAGTTTTGAGGATGAATTTATATTTGGGATGGTGACAAATTCCCGGTCGGTTGGAGGTTTTAAGGGGATTATAGGTTCGGAGATCATATTTGATGACGGTGAGTTTGAGGTGACATTGATCCGGACACCGAAAAATCCTATCGAGCTGAACGAACTACTGGGGGCAATCCTGATGAAGCAGATCAATCCCCAGAGGATGTATTCTTTCAAATCAGGCGAAGTTAAGTTTGAGTGCGAGGAAGAGATTCCGTGGACACTGGACGGTGAGTTCGGAGGAACGCACCGAGAGGTTGTTGTAAGGGATAGAAGGCAGGCGCTCAGCATTATGGTAAACGAAATACCCGGGGATTTCCCCAAAGAGTCAAAAAAATGAAAAAAGTGCTTGCATTATGAAAAATCATATGATATAGTAATATTCGCTGTGAGGGACAGCCTGAGCAGCGGATATAGATATGGCTCCGTGGTCAAGCGGTCAAGACGCTAGCCTCTCACGCTGGAATCAGGGGTTCGATTCCCCTCGGAGTCACTAAGAAAGCCTTGGAAACAGGGCTTTTTTACGTTTAGTAATGAAAAAGAATTTTGGTGTGGGATGAGAAATAACTATATGGCTATCAGCAAGGTGTAAAATGCTGGTAGCTGTTTTTGTGGAAAAATCAATATGCTCCCTTCTTATTGTCTTTTTTCCCCTGATGAGATATAATGGATAAAGATTCTAAATAAAGCAATTCCGGCGAGTCTGCAAACGCCGGAATTGAGAAGTGGAGGAAAAGAATATGTTAGTATCAGCAACAGAAATGCTTAAAAAAGCAAAGGCAGGACACTACGCAGTGGGACAGTTTAACATCAATAACCTTGAGTGGACGAAGGCGATCCTTCAGACGGCTCAAGATCTGAATTCTCCGGTTATCCTCGGAGTGTCTGAGGGTGCAGGGAAATATATGACAGGATACAAAACTGTTGTAGGCATGGTGAACGGTATGCTCGAGGAGATGAACATCACTGTTCCGGTTGCCCTTCATCTGGATCATGGCAGCTATGAAGGATGTCTGAAATGTGTTGAGGCAGGATTCTCCTCCATCATGTTTGACGGATCTCACTATCCGATCGATGAGAACGTAGAGAAGACGAAAGAGCTTGTGAAAATTGCCCACGACAACAATATGTCCATTGAGGCTGAGGTTGGTTCTATCGGTGGAGAGGAAGACGGCGTGATCGGAAAAGGTGAGTGCGCGGATCCGGAAGAGTGTAAGATGGTAGCAGATCTGGGAATTGACTTCCTTGCTGCGGGTATTGGAAATATCCACGGAAAATATCCGGACAACTGGGAGGGATTAAGCTTCGAGACACTGGATTCAATCCAGCAGAAGACAGGCGATATGCCGCTTGTGCTTCACGGTGGTACAGGCATTCCGGAAGATATGATTAAAAAGGCGATTGATCTTGGCGTTGCTAAGATCAATGTAAATACAGAGTGCCAGCTTTCATTTGCGGCAGCTACACGCGAGTACATTGAGGCAGGGAAGGATCAGGAAGGAAAGGGATTCGATCCCCGTAAACTGCTCAAACCGGGTACGGAAGCAATCATGGCTACTGTAAAAGAGAAAATGGAATTATTCGGCTCTGTCGGAAAAGCCTAAAAAAATTTCAGATAGACCTAAATAAAATTTTGGGAGAAAAAATACTTGCCTTTTGAGGGTGAGTAGGTTATACTGTCTCACATAGACGTGAACAAGGGCGTTCCAGCATAGCGTGGAGTGCCCTTTTTTCATGCCGAAGCCAGACAGGAAGGAAGGGATTACATATGAGCATTGATAAGATCAACGTGGCAGAGATATTCGGGGAAAATGTATTTAATGATACTGTGATGCAGCAGCGTCTTCCGAACAAGGTTTATAAAAATTTGAAAAAAACCATTGAGGAAGGCAAAGAATTGGATCTTGAGACCGCTGATGTTATTGCGCATGAGATGAAGGAATGGGCGATCGAAAAGGGCGCGACGCATTATACTCACTGGTTCCTCCCGCTGACAGGCGTTACGGCGGAGAAACATGATTCTTTCATTTCGGCTCCCCAGCCGAGCGGGAAAGTGCTGATGAGCTTTTCGGGGAAAGAACTCATTAAAGGAGAGCCGGATGCTTCCTCCTTCCCGTCAGGAGGTTTGAGGGCGACGTTTGAGGCAAGAGGATATACGATGTGGGATTGTACTTCCCCAGCGTTTGTCAGACAGGATGCAGCGGGAGCAACGCTGTGTATACCGACGGCATTCTGTTCTTATACTGGTGAGGCGCTGGATCAGAAGACGCCACTTCTGCGATCTATGGAAGCGATCAATACACAGGCGCTTCGTCTCCTTAGACTGTTCGGTAATACAACGTCTAAAAAAGTGACGCCGTCCGTGGGTGCGGAGCAGGAGTATTTTCTTGTAGACGCGGAAAAATTCCTTCAGAGAAAAGATCTGATCTACACAGGACGTACGCTGTTCGGCGCGATGCCGCCGAAGGGGCAGGAGATGGATGATCACTATTTCGGAACGATCCGCCAGAGAATAGCGGGCTTTATGCACGATGTAAATGAAGAGTTGTGGAGAGTGGGCGTTACGGCAAAGACGCAGCACAATGAGGTGGCGCCTGCGCAACATGAGCTGGCGCCGATCTATGCGGAGGCAAATATTGCTGTAGACCACAACCAGATCATCATGCAGACGTTAAAGAGAGTGGCGTGCCAGCACGGAATGAAGTGCCTGCTTCACGAGAAGCCGTTCAAGGGAGTGAACGGTTCGGGCAAGCATAACAACTGGTCTCTTACGACAGACGACGGCATCAACATGCTGGATCCGGGAAAGACGCCCCACGAGAACATCCAGTTCCTTCTTGTACTTACCTGTATACTGAAAGCGGTGAACCGTCATGCAGATCTCTTAAGAGAGTCGGCGGCCGATCCGGGAAATGATCACAGGCTCGGTGCGAATGAGGCGCCGCCGGCGATTATCTCCGTGTTCCTCGGGGAGCAGCTTGAAGATGTGATCGAGCAGTTGATCAGTACAGGAGAAGCAACGCACAGCTTAAAGGGCGGTCATCTTGAGACAAATGTGCGCACGCTTCCGGAGTTTACAAAAGATGCGACAGATAGAAACAGGACTTCTCCGTTTGCGTTTACGGGAAATAAATTTGAGTTCCGCATGGTCGGCTCGAGAGATTCCGTTGCTTCTGCCAACATTGTGCTCAACACAATCCTTGCGGAAGCATTTTCAGAGGCATGCGATGTGCTGGAAAAAGCGGATGACTTCCAGAAGGCGGTCCATGATCTGATCAAGAAATATGCGACGGAAAACCAGAGGATTATCTTTAACGGGGACGGCTACTCTCAAGCATGGGTTGAAGAGGCTGAGAGACGCGGGCTTCCGAATATCCGCTCTATGGTTGACGCGATCCCGGCAATCGTGTCGGATAAGGCGGTCGCCCTGTTTGAGAAGTTCGGCGTATTTACTCGTGCGGAGCTGGAATCCCGCGCGGAGATCAGCTATGAGAACTACGCAAAAGCGATCAATATTGAGGCACGTACGATGATCGACATGACAAGGAAGCAGTTCCTTCCGGCGATCATCAAGTACACGAAGACACTTGCCGATACGGTTAATGCTGTGAAAGAAGCAGGAGCGGACGCGGGAGTGCAGTCTGAGACGCTGTCTGAGATTACAGTGTTCTTAAAAGAGGCCCGGGCGGCGCTTATGGAGCTTGAAAAGGTGACGGCGGAAGTATCGGAGCTCCCGGACGGCGAGGAGAAAGCGCGGAAGTATTACGAAGTGGTACATCCGGCGATGGACGCGCTGAGAAAGCCGGTAGATGAACTGGAGATGGTCGTGGACAAAGAGGCATGGCCGATGCCGTCTTATGGTGATTTGATCTTCGAGGTATAATTTATCAAAAATAATACAGAAAAGCTCTCTGCGGAATGTTTCTGGAGAGAGCTTTTTCGTTGTATGTGGAAATCGCTTCCGGCGCCGGCTGTATGTCTTTCTGACAGGGGCTGAGAGAAAACGTGGAGATTTTCCCTGAGCGGTTGTCGTTGACATAAGAAGGCGGATGGGGCATACTTAAAGAAAATATGCCAGTGAAGAGGGAATGAAGATGGAAGAACAACGGGAGAAAAACCCCGGCAGAAAAATGACTATCAATGATGTGGCGGAGGCTCTCAGCGTGTCTGCCAGTACGGTATCCAGAGCGATATCCGGCAAAGGAAGGATCGGGGAAGCTACCCGCAAGAGGGTGTTTGAATTCATTGAGGAGCATGATTATCATCCAAACAGTATTGCGAAAAGTCTTGCACAATCCAGAACAAATAATATCGCGATCATTATTCCGGATGTAAAAGGGGTTGTGGCGCTTCCGTTTTTTTACATGTGTATGTGCGGCGTGAACGAGGTGGCTCAGGTGAGGGGATACGATATGTTTGTGGTTTCCACTAGCGGGAAGGACACAAGTCACCTGAAGCGGCTGATTGACAACAATAAAGTAGATGGGATGATTCTCGGAAGCACATACAAGGATGATGTGTTTGCCTCTTTTTTGAAATCAAAAGGGCTGCCTTTTGTCACCATCGGTTCGCTCAATGACGATGAGATCGTACAGATCGATCATGATAATGAAGGGGCTTGTCGCGATCTTACCGCGATTCTTCTGTCGCGGCAGTGGAGACGGATTGCATACATGGGGAACTCCAAAGAGCTGCTCGTTGATGAAGCGCGGTACCGGGGCTATCTCAAAGCCCACAGAGATATCGGTATTGAAGTGGACGAAAGCCTTGTGTTTCGAAAAGAAACAAGCGAATCTATGCTGAGAGGCCATGTGGACGAACTTTTGGAAAAAAAGGTGGACTGTATCATCTGTCAGGACGATGCGGTGTGCAATATTGTCCTCAACGAGCTGCGGGCTCAGGGCGCGCGTATCCCGGAAGACATGCGTGTGGCGTCCTGTCATAACAGTAAAGTGCTGGACAATTATCCTGTCTCTGTCACCTCGCTGCGGTTCGACAACACGGAGATAGGGCGCGTCGCCTGTGCAACGCTTTTGGATATGCTGGAAGGCAAAGAAGTGGCGCGCAAGACGTTGTTGGACTATGAAGTAGTGCTAAAAGAATCAACAAAATGAGAAAACATTGTTTCCTGGCCGGGGAGAACGATTCGAAGGCTCTTGCATATGCGCAAATTGCGCATATGCAAGAGCCATAATTTATGGAAAATACACAAAAAATTCTCGCAATAAATAGTAAAGATATCTATCGTAAAGCGAAAAATAAGTTGTTATAATGCTGATTAGAACAAGCGATTGCTCAAAGCGCAAAGCGCAAAAAAAGAATGCCGGTACGTATTTTGCCGGTGAAGGAGGGTATTTATGAAGAAAAAGTTGATAAGCATGTTGGTGTCAGCCGCTATGGTGTCCGTACTTCTTGCAGGCTGTAGCAGCGGCAGTTCAGATGAACCGGCAGCGGATTCAGGAGAGAAGCAGAATGTATCCCTTACGCTCTGGGGAGCAGAGGAGGATCAGGCGCTTCTTCAGAATCTGATCGATTCGTTCAAAGAGGAATACGCGGATGTGGCAAACTTTGATATTTCTCTCGGTGTTGAGAGTGAATCAACGGCTAAAGATACTGTTCTTACAGATGCGGAGGCTGCGGCGGATGTCTATGCGTTTGCTTCCGACCAGCTGCCAGACCTTGTGAAAGCCGGAGCCCTTCAGTCTATTGATGAGATGGAAGAAGCACTGACAGCATACACAAACAAGACAGTGGACGACATCAAGAACGCGAACACAGAGTCTTCTGTGGAGGCAGCCACATATGACGACACACTGTACGCATTCCCGATGACAGCGGACAACGGATATTTCCTTTTCTATGATTCAACCGTAGTTTCTGAGGAAGACGTGGCTACATGGGATGGACTGCTTGCAGCGGCTCAGGCATCAGGAAAGAGAGTTGCAATGACACTCGCGTCTGGATGGTATAACGCTTCCTTCTTCTACAGCGCAGGATTTACAACAGGGCTGAATGAAGACGGATCCACAACGATGGACTGGAACGGAGAGGCAGATTATACAGGTGTGGAAGTGACACAGGCAATGCTCAACATCGCGTCCAATCCGGCATTTATGGCAGTTGCTGACGGAGATATCTCTAACCAGATCGCATCTGGACAGCTCTGCGCGGCAGTATCCGGAACTTGGGATGCTACAGCAGCTCAGGAAGCTTTCGGCGATGGATACGCAGCTACGAAGCTCCCGACATTTACGATCGCAGGAGCGCAGCTCCAGCAAGCATCTGTAGCAGGCTATAAGCTTGTAGGAGTAAACGCTCATTCAGAGAATGCAGGATGGGCAGCGCTTCTGGCAGACTGGATCACAAACGAAGCAGCGCAGCAACAGCACTTTGATGAGCGTGAGATTGGACCGTCCAACAATACAGTCCTTGAGTCTGACGCGGTAAAAGAGAACACAGCACTGGCGGCACTGGCAGCTCAGAATGAGTTTGGCGTCGTTCAGATGGCAGGTCAGAACTACTGGGATCCGGCGGCAACATTTGGCGAGATGATCGCACAGGGCGAACTTAACGCAGATGACACAGCAGGAATTCAGTCAGCACTCGATACACTTGTAGAAGGTGTGACAGCGCCGATTCAATAGGTAACAAGAATGATGTAACTTCGGTTATGAGAAAGGAACGGCCCGTACACGGTTACTGTATGGGCTCGTTCCATGATAGGGAAAGGATATGTGTCTTTTTCTATCAGTCAGGGAAGGAGAGCAAAAATGGAAAAATCCAAAGGGAAGGTTTCGGCGTTCTTTTCTGCGGTTGGGAATTTTTTTTGGGACTTTGGAGAGGCAGTGTCAAAGGGCGACCTGTTCGTAAAGCTGTCTCTGATCTGGATGGGAGCCGGATATTTCCGGCGTAAACAGTATGTAAAATCTGTTCTCATTACGATATTTGAAGTTCTTGTGATTTTATATAGCGTGCTGTTTGCATCACAGTACGTTCCCAAGTTCGGAACTCTGGGAACGGTGAAAAGAGAAGCTGTGTTCAATCCAGCGACTATGAAAAATGAGATCAATGATTTTGACAACTCATTTATGATCCTTCTGTTTTCACTCGTCAGCTTTGTAGTGTGGGCAATCTTTTTGGCAATGTGGATCTCGAATGTCAAGAGGGCTTACGAACTCCAGAAAATGGAGGCGCGCGGCGAACACATCAACACTTTTATGGAAGATGTGGATACTTACAGGAATGAAAACTTTTATAAGACGCTGCTGGCGCTTCCGGTGACGGGGGTTGTCGTATTTACGATTGTACCGCTGCTTCTGCTCATCTTAGTAGCGTTTACAAACTATGATCAGCAGCATATGCCGCCCAGTGAACTGTTCACATGGACGGGTCTGACAAACTTTATCAACCTGTTCGGAGGAGGCGGGCTTACGATCACGTTCGGGTACGCTTTTGTACGGGTGCTGATCTGGACGCTTGTGTGGGCGCTGTTCTCCACATTCACTACATATATCGGAGGGATTCTCCTGTCGTTTCTTATCAATCACAAACGCGTGAAAGGCAAGAAGCTGTGGAGGACTCTCTTTATGGTAACGATCGCAGTGCCGCAGTTCGTGTCCCTGCTGCCTGTTCGGAATTTCTTTTCTGACGGCGGTATCGTTAATACGATATGTGCAAATGTGGGATTGACGGATTTCCTGCGGGACGCAGGGCTGATCAGCACCTCCTATATCCCGTTCTTATCTTCACCGGGATGGGCGCATGTGATGATTATCCTCATCAATATATGGGTCGGTGTTCCGTACCAGATGCTAATCGCAACAGGTGTTCTTATGAATCTTCCGGCAGACCAGATCGAGAGCGCGCGCATCGACGGCGCGACTCCCACGCAGATCTTCCGGCACATTACCATGCCGTATGTACTCTTTATTACGGGACCGGCGCTGGTGACAGATTTTGTAAAAAATATTAACAACTTTAACGTCATCTACCTGCTGACGCAGGATGTATATACGACCACGAATCAGGCGCTCGCCAATTCGCAGGCGAAGGAGGTTGACCTGCTGGTTACATGGCTGTTCCGTCTGACACAGGAGTACTACAACTACAAGATGGCTGCCGTTATAGGTATCGTAGTCTTCGTACTTTGCGCGGCATTTACACTGATTGCGTTTAACCGGATGACCAAGGGAGATCGTGAGGAGGTGTACCAATAATGAAGAAAAAAATCGGAGATGTTTTTAGACATTTACTCCTCGTTTTTCTGGCAGTGGTATGGCTTGTGCCCATCGTGTGGCTGTTAGCGACATCTTTCAGCAAGTACACCGGTATGAACACATCTACGTTCTTCCCGGAGGAGTGGGGTGTGGCCAACTATAAGAACCTGTTGTTCGGTGCGGATTCGGTGGCGCAGTTCCCGAACTGGTTCTGGAATACGTTTGTGATCGCATGCTTTACGTGCCTGATCTCAACCGCCTTCGTACTCATGGTGGCATACGCTACATCCTGTATGCGGTTCAAAGGCAGAAAAGCGTTGATGAATATCGGAGTTATTATCAATCTGTTTCCCGGTGTGCTGGCCATGATCGCGGTGTATTTCATCTTAAAGAGTTTGAACCTTACCAACAGCCATATCGGACTGATCCTCGTATATTCGGCATCGTCGGGGCTTGGATATCTGATTGCTAAAGGATTTCTGGATACGGTTCCAGTTTCTTTAAGAGAGGCGGCGTATCTGGATGGAGCCAGCGAGGCGAAGGTATTTTTTAAAGTGGTTATGCCCATGAGTAAGCTGATCATCGTCTACACGGTCATTAGTTCCTTCCTTGTACCGTGGATGGACTTCGTGTATGCGAAGATGATGCTTAACTCAGGAGTTGCTTCCCAGTGGACTGTGGCGATCGGGCTTTATAACATGCTTGAGAAGAGTCTTATCAACACGTACTTCACGCAGTTCTGTGCTGGCGGTGTGATTGTATCAATTCCGATCTCGATCCTGTTCATCATTATGCAGAAATTCTATGTAGAAGGTGTGACAGGAGGCGCGGTCAAAGGCTGATACCACAATACAGCTCATACGGATAAGACAAAATATTAAGGCGGTATACCCAGAGGGACGAAGCATACGCTCTGTTCTCCGGGAAGAGAAAGGGAAAAATCTATATGAGACCATTTATCAAGGGAATGGATGTCTCCTCGCTGAAGGAGCTGGAACAATTTGGGGCAAAATACTATAAAGACGGGGAGGAGAAAAACCTCTTGGAGATCCTGAAGGAATATGGGGCAAATGCCATCCGCCTGAGGCTTTGGAACGATCCGTACAGTGAGACCGGTATTCCGTACGGAGCTGGAACCAACGATCTGAAAACGACAATTGAACTTGCGGAAAGAGCGCTGAAAAAAGGGTATGATTTTCTGCTGGATGTGCACTACAGTGATTTCTGGGCAGACCCGGGTAAACAGAGAGTGCCTAAGGCGTGGCGGGGGATGGACGCGGCACAGCTCGAAGAGGCTGTCTATGATTTTACAAGGAAGACGCTGCTTGCCCTGCGCGCAGAACATGTTTTCCCTACAATGATTCAAGTGGGGAACGAGCTGACCAATGGGCTTTTGTGGCCTCACGGAAAGACGCCAGAGTACGACAATATCGCAAGATTCCTAAATGCAGGAATCCGCGCCGTACGCAGTGTAGACCAAAATCTTCCGGTCATGCTCCATCTGGACAATGGCGGGAACAATGCCCTTTACCGGGAGTGGTTTGACGAATTTATGAAGCGCGGTGAAGATTTTGAGGTGATTGGTCTGTCATATTACCCGTTCTGGCACGGAACACTTCAGCAGCTGGAGGACAATATGCACGATATCTCTAAGCGCTACGGGAAGGAATTGATCGTGTCGGAGGTATCCATGGGACATACCATGGAGGATTATAAGGATTACGAGGGGCTTCCAGAGGAAAAACGCAAAGGTATGGCTACAAAGCCGGAACTTGCGACGAAGATTGAGTATCCCATGACCCCGGAGGGACAGAGTGACTTTATGCGGGATTTTATGGAAAGAATCGCCCGGGTGGAAGGTGCAGCAGGGTTCTATTACTGGGAACCCGGCTGGATTCCCGTTCCGGGATGCGGATGGGCAGGAGATGAAGCACTTGCCTATATAGAAGAACACGGTCCCGGTGGAAATGAATGGGCAAATCAGGCACTGTTTGACTATGACGGGCATGCGCTGAAGGCGCTGGAAACAATCAGGGATTTTCAACCGTAACATAGCGCAGTTGTGCAAAAACAAGCGAGGGGCTTGTGGCATTATAGACAGAAAGGTTTGGTACAAGGAACATGGATAAATTTATTGTGAATATCATTCATCGTCCCGAGATGGTGCCGGAGTATGCTGAGAAGGTGACCGGACACGGGAAAGAGGAAGATATCGGCAGGGAGGCTCTTCTGACAGAGTCCCTTGATATTTTCAAATTTCAGCAGGAAACGGCACACAAGAACGGTCTTAAGACGACGATACATATGACGTACGCATCCCTCTTTAACGAGGAGGCGATCCGTATCGCCAAGGAGGACCATGAGAAATACGGCGATGAGATTGCACTGTCTCTTTTGGGACTTCCATGCGAGCAGTTCCGCGAGAAATATAAGACAAAGGATTTCTGCATCTGGATGTTTTCCATAGAGGACAAGAAATCCATTGTAGACGATGTATTCGGAAAATTCTACGATATCTTTGGTTTCTATCCGGAGTCCACAGGCTCTTACTATATGGACGCGGAGCTGACAAACTATATCAAAGAGAAATACCCGACCGTAAAGTGCGCCATCGCGACGTGCTGGGAGGAGGGGCCGAAGGCATACCACACCTGCAACAACTCGTGGTATACACTGTTTGACGGCGGCCCGTGGAACCCGTGGATCCCGTCCAAGGAGAACACACATGCTCCGGCGGCAAACGAGCAGGAGGACAGCGGTATCGTGGCGATCCCGCATCTCTCTCGCGATCTGCTGGCATGCTACGACGGAAACGGCTCGAACTTCGGAACCCATCCTCAAAACGTGCTCCGCGGCATGATCTACGACACAAAGACATGGGAGTTCCCCTATCTTTACAATATCATCGACCAGTACCGCGCGCTTGGGCAGTACAACAACGGTTACGCCTACAACATGATGTTCGTCGGACCGGGCTGGCTCAACAAGATGGGGCGCTGGGAGGCGCCTTATGAGCTCCTGAAAAAATCCTATGAGGACGGCATGGCATACTACGGAAAACTGAAGAAAGAAGGCGTGCTGGATGATATGACCATGGCTGAGTTCGCGGATTATTACCGGCAGAAGAAAACCTACACAGAGCCGGAGTGTGCACTGTGGAAGGATATTCTTTACGGCTCGGACAAGCAGCTCTTCTGGTACTGTGACCCCTATATGAGAGCCTGCGTGAACATAGATCAGGGCGGTGCGATTGTGGATCTCCGTCCCTATGCGGCAAAGTTGAAATGGGAGGTCGGTATCGGCACGAAACACGTTCAGGATGCGTCCTACCCGTTCCTCATCCAGGAGAAATACAGAGCTGGGTACTTCACCCATTACGCGGGCGAGGGAACCGTGCGCAGCGCGAAGCTGACTTACAAGGGCGAGGAAGTGGATCTGTGCCTGTGCCGGACGAAAGCGCATTTCTCCGAGAAAGATATGGGAGACGGGAAAAAGAAGAGAATCTTAACCCTTGATCCCGTGGATATCGAGTTCTATGACCTGACGCTCAAGCTTCAGACAAGAGTGATCTTTGCCGAGGGAAGCTCGGACATTCAGATTGAGAGAACCATTCTTGAGATGAGCGATCCGTCTGCAAAGGTAGAACTCAACGAGTACATGGTGGCATGTTACGGTACGACAGAGTACCCGGAGGACATGGCGGGCATTACGCTTACATGTACAAAGGACGGAGAGGAAAAGAGTATCAGCTACGAATACAAGTGCAGGGAAGAAGAGTTGGAGGGAGCCCAGAGTGTGAGCGCTGTCATCCCCGCGATCGAGACGAAGGTATCCATGAGGACGGACAAAGGTTCCGCGAAAGGATATGTCCGTGAAGGATATGCGTTCTCTCCGATGTTCACTCTGGGATATTCGGCGGAAGTTTCTGATAAGGAGGTAGTGTCTACATGGCTCAATCTGGAAAAGGCAAATTAAATTATCGCTGCCCGCTGTGCTTTATGCGTGATCTTGACATCGATATGTTCTATGACAAAGATAAGGATGAGTATTATTGTATCCGCTGCCAGTATGTCGGTAATGAGGAGGATGTTCTTGAGAAAAATGAAGTTGTCCGCATGAAATATGGGGCAATGATGAAGCGCTTTACAGTGGAAGATTTTGAAAATTAAATGGGATAGAAAAACGAAAACCCGGGCGGGGATACCTGTCCGGGTTTTTTAGTTGGAGCGCCGGAAGTCTAAAGGGGTGACTCCGGTCAACTTCTTGAATACGGCGATAAAATGGCTTGCGTCCGCGTAGCCGCTCCTGCGGGCAATCTCCTGAACCTCCATGCGGGGGCTGGATAAAAGCAGCTCCTTTGCCCGGCTGATCCGGAAGGATATGAGGTATTCATAGGTTGAGCAGTTTAGAAATCTGCGGAATAAGCGGGAGAGATACTGGGGAGTGATGTATACAAGCCCGCTTAAATCCTCTACAGTCAGATCCAGATAATAATGCTTTTCGATTTCTTTTAGCACGGGTTCCACGTATTTTCTATACAAGGGTTCCTGTGTCAGCATCCTGTTGTGGGCGCCGTCCACAAAGTGCATCAGGAAGCTGTAGCAGTCGATGGATAACTGCTTTTCGTCTCCGGGGCGCTTGGAGTACCGTTTCATACAACCACTGATCAGGTCGGTGAGCTGCCGTCCTTGCTCCGGTCCGGTGCGGATCACCTGGCGGCTGCCGAGCATCTGGGGAATACAGCTTTCCAATGTGCCTGTAACTGAGGCGAAGCATGTATACCATTCTCCACTTTCCTTCTCATAGGTATGGCGGATAAATGGCGCCAGAAGAATCCCTTCGCCCGGATAAAGGATGTAGGAGCCGCCGGGGATCTCCACCCTGCCAAAGCCGCGTTCAGTCTGAAGATAGTGATAGAAAGGATATCCTCTCGGACGGGATACCCGGTCCTGAAGCCAGCCCACCCCGATAGATTCAAAAGTCAATGGCTCGCTCACGGGAGGACTTCGGAAAATAATAGGCATAATCAATACCACCTGTTTCGAAATATTATATTCTTTAGTTTAACATACAATACATCTGTGTGCCATTTCAAGTAAAATAATGATGCGCACGGCAATATGAAATGTATATATGGAGGTAGGAGATGTTCAAAGGGAAACTGCTCCACGGGGGCGATTATAATCCGGAACAGTGGCTGGACTGTCCAGAGATCCTTGAAGAAGATATCAGACTTATGGAAGAGGCAGGCGTAAACTGCGTGACATTAGGTGTATTCTCATGGGCAGTGCTCGAGCCGGAGGAAGGCGTGTATGATTTTAACTGGTTGGAGGAGCGCATAGACAGGCTTGGGGAGGCGGGAATACAGGTTATCCTTGCGACGCCGTCAGGCGCGATGCCGCACTGGCTGACGCAGAAATACCCTGAAGCCATGCAGGTTCAGGAGAATGGGAAAAGAAACCTTCCGGGGAAGAGGCATAACTTCTGCTACACCTCTCCGGTCATGAGGGAGAAGATCCATGCGTTGGACGAACGTCTTTCTGAGCAGTTTGGAAAAAAGGAAAACGTGATCCTCTGGCATATTTCCAACGAGCTGGGAGGAAACTTTTCGGACGGGGCGTGTCACTGCAAGTTGTGTCAGGAGGCGTTTCGCGGCTGGCTCAAAAAGAAATACAAAACGCTGGACAACTTAAACCGCGCATGGTGGGGGAGATTTTGGAGTCATGTGTATACAGATTGGAATCAGGTTCATAGCCCGGCACCTCACGGGGAATGGTCGATGACAGGGCTGACGGTAGACTGGAGAAGGTTTGTGTCGGAACAGATGAGCGATTTCTGCCGGAGTGAGATACAGGCGGTAAAAAAGTACTCGGATCTTCCAGTGACGACGAATTTCATGGCGTTTTTCAAAAATCTTGACTATAACAGGCTGAAACAGGAGATCGATATTATATCGTGGGACAGCTATCCTTTCTGGCATAAGAGTAAAGATGAAGTGCCAGAGGCTGTGTGGGCATCAGCCAACCACAGCCTGATGCGCGCGCTGAAAAAGGGGCCCTTTCTTTTGATGGAGAGTGTGCCGTCCGCTGTCAACTGGAGGGAATACAATCCGCTGAAACGCCCGGGAATGCACATGTTATCTTCCCTTCAGGCAGTGGGCCACGGGTCAGATTCTGTACAGTATTTCCAGTGGAGGAAAGGGCGCGGGGCATATGAGAAATTCCACGGCGCCGTTCTGGATCATTTAAACGGGAAGAATACACGGACATTCCGCGATGTGGCGGAGGTGGGAGAGCGCCTGTACGCTCTGACGGAATGCCTGAAGGGAACAGTCAACGTCCCCAAAGCAGCGGTTATTTTCGACTGGGAGAACTGGTGGGCAGTGGAGGATACCACAGGCCCGAGGCTTGATCTTGATTATGTGGAGTGCGTGCTGGCTCACTACCGGGCGTTCTGGGAAGCAGGGATCGAGGCAGACCTTATCGGCATGGACGAACCGCTTGACGGGTACCGTCTGGTGAGCGCGCCGCTGAACTATATGTATAAGAGTGGTTATGCGAACAAAGTGAAGCGGTTTGTTGAGAACGGCGGGCTTTACGTGACGACGTATTTTAGCGGGGCTGTGGATGACACGGACCTGTGCTTTACGGAGAACCATCCTCTGGAGGATGTATTAGGCATCGTACCTGAGGAGATCGACGCGCCTTCGGAAGAGTTTGCGAACAGCTTTTCCTATCAGGGCAGAGAGTATCCGGCGGTGCGAATGTGCGCGGTTGTACATCCGAAAGAAGGCACAGAGGTACTTTCCGTGTATGAGAAAGACTTTTATGCGGGAGCTCCGGTCGTGACACGGAACAGCTATGGCGAGGGGCAGGCATTTTTCATTGCTGCCCAATCGGATATGGATTTTCTGCGGGTGTTTTACCGGGATATGTTCCAAAAGGCTGGGCTTCAAAATGCTCTCGGAATCGAGCTGCCCTATGGCGTTACCATAACAGAGCGCGTACCACAGAAGGGATATAAAGGTCAGGCGGCAGAGGAGGGAGTAGTCTTTGTCATGAATTTCCGCCATGAGCCAGCAGAACTTAGCGGTCTGGGAGAGTGGAAGGACGCGGAGAATGGGGAAATCGTCAGCAGCGTCCTTAGAATGGAAAAGTTGTCCTGCAGGATATTGACAAAATAATAGTTGATGAATCCGCCTGTTGAGCGTAAAATAACGCATAAGGCGGATTTATTTATTCTTTGTCAGGAAAGCCCAAAGAACCCGGCAAAAGGAGAATCTCTGTGTTTTTAGAAATATCTGCCAGAGAGCAGATGAGGAAAGGAGACGCGGCGTATGCCTTTACATACAATATTGATAAAACCTGTGTCAGGCTTGTGTAATATGCGGTGTGATTATTGTTTCTACTGTGATGAGATGGCAAAGCGGGAAGTGCCGTCTTATGGGATGATGTCAGTAGAAACGTTGAGGAATATCGTGAAAAAAGCAATGCGTCAGGCGCCGGGAGAGATTTGTTTTGCGTTTCAGGGAGGAGAACCCACGCTGCGTGGGATCGATTTTTTCCGGGAGGCAGTTGAACTGGAAACTCGTTTTAATAGAAATCATGTCCGTGTGATCAACACGATGCAAACTAACGGGCTGGAGTTAAATGAAGAGTGGTGCCGGTTCTTCCGGGAAAATGATTTTCTTGTGGGTGTCTCTGTGGACGGGACTTCAATGATCCATGACACATACCGTCACGATGCGGCGGGGAACCCGACTTATGAACGGATTAGAAAAAATATAGACTTGCTGGAGTTCCACAAGGTAGAGTACAACATTCTGACCGTGGTGACCGCCGATGTGGCAGAGCATATCCGGGAGATCTACAGGGAGTATAAGAGGAACGGATGGGATTATCAGCAGTATATCGCCTGCCTTGATCCCATTGAAGAAGAGCCGGGGCAGAGGTCGTATTCATTAAGCCCAAAAGCTTACGGAGAGTTCCTGACCGAGCTTTTCCGAATGTGGGATAAGGACTGGAAGCGCGGGAAAGCGCCGTATATCCGTCAGTTTGAGAATTATATCGGGATGCTCATGGGATATCCGCCTGAGGCGTGCGAGCAGAGAGGCATCTGCAGTGTGCAGTGCGTTGCTGAGGCGGACGGAAGCGCGTACCCCTGTGATTTTTATGTGCTGGATAAATACAGACTGGGAGATTATAATAAAGACAGCGTGCAGGACTTTTTTGATACACAGACGGCAGTTGATTTTATAAGGGAATCTAGGAAGCTTCACGAAGATTGTGGAGAATGTAAATGGTATTCGTTATGCCGGGGAGGGTGCCGCAGGCATCGGATCAGGGAAGAAGAGAGCGGGCTGTACAAGAATTATTTCTGCGAAGGCTATCAGGTGTTTTTTGAGCGCTGTAGCGGGCGGATGAAAGAGATCGCTGATTTTATGATGAGTAAAAGGGGATGAAGTTATGCTGATGGTAATTGTATTCTTTTTGGTGAGTATCCTTTCTTCGCTGGCAGGTTCAATTTGTGGGATCGGCGGAGGCGTCATTATCAAACCGGTACTAGACGCCACGGGGATCATGAGCGTGAGCAGTATCAGTTTTCTGTCGGGATGCACGGTATTGGCGATGTCCGTTGTGTCCGTATATAAAAATGTACGGGCAAAGTCGGCTAAACTGGATGTAAAGATTGCCACGGCGCTGGCTGTCGGCGCGGCGGTGGGCGGAGTGATAGGGAAAATGATGTTCCAGTCGTTAAAAGAAGCGGTGGGGGACGAGAATCTGGTCGGTCTTGTACAAGCTGCTGTGCTCATTGTCATCACGCTGGGAACCTTGATCTACACCGTGTATAAAGCGCGCATCCAGACGAAAGAGTATCGTCAGGTCTGGCTTTGTGTCGTCATCGGCATCATCCTCGGCGTCATGTCCAGTTTTCTTGGGATCGGAGGCGGCCCGATCAACTTGGTGGTGCTTGCTTATTTCTTTTCCATGTCCACAAAGGAAGCGGCTCTTAGCTCCCTTTACATTATTATGTTTTCCCAGATCACCAGTTTGGTGCAGACGGTCGCCACAGGAAGTATACCTGATGTACAGATCTGGTATTTCGTATTTATGGTAATCGGCGGCATCGCCGGGGGTACAATCGGGAGCAAGATCAACAAGAAGATCAAGGAAGAGGACGTCAACAAGCTGTTCATTTTCCTGATGGTTGTGATCGTACTTATCAATGTGTACAATGTGGTGCGCTTTGGGAGCGCGCTTAGAGCTTGATATCAATAAAAATCTAAAGAGAGGACGAGAGAAATGCAGTCATCAGCAGATTTAAGAAGTTTATTAAACAGGATCGACCATAGAGGTTATCCTGCCTATAAAGATACAAAGGGGACGTACCAATTTCCGGGATATGTCCTGTCCATCGATCATGTGCAGGGCGACCCGTTTGCGTCGCCGTCCAAGGTGAGTGTGCGCGTGAGTGGTAAGAACGCGGGATTTCCGCAGGAGCTATATAAGGGTCATCATCAGCGTATTGCTCTTCAGGATGAACTGACGAGACAGTTCGGTAGAAAGGCGGATCAGTTTGCTTTTAAGGCAAAGGGATCGGGGAAGAGTGGGCTGATCTCGGTGAGCCGGTGCTATCAGGAGATTCTTGAGCGCACAGCGTGCCGCCTTGATCCGAAGAGCGGGGATATTATTCTCCGTATGGAGATTGGGTTCCCGGCGAATGGAAGAACCATCAACGCAAAAGAACTGGAAAAGATTCTGTTTAACTTCGTGCCGGAGTGTGTGAAGGCATCGTTATTCTACAAAAACGTGGATGCAAAAAGATTGCGTTCCATTATCGACTTGGCGGAAGATCAGCAGTATATCAGAGAGCAGCTTTCGAAAATGGGGCTGTGCGCTTTTGTTGCTAACGGCAGTATTCTTCCCCGCGAGAGCGGCATCTCTCCGCGGCCTATGAAGGGCGGCGTATCATTTCAGTCCCCGGAAGAACTGGAAGTGACTATGGAGCTGCCTCATAAGGGCAAGATCACAGGTATGGGAATCAAAAAAGGGATCACCCTGATTGTGGGCGGGGGGTATCACGGCAAGTCCACGCTTTTAAAAGCGCTGGAATTGGGAGTATACAACCATATTCAAGGGGATGGCCGTGAGTATGTGATTACAGACGACACAGCGATGAAGATACGTGCTGAAGATGGCAGAAGCATTCAGAAAACAGATATTTCCATGTTTATCAATGACTTGCCCAACGGCAAGGACACAGCGGGATTTTGTACAGAGGACGCCAGCGGGAGTACTTCTCAGGCAGCGAACGTGGTGGAGAGCATTGAGGCGGGGACATCACTTCTCCTTATCGATGAGGATACGAGCGCGACGAATTTCATGATCCGCGACGAGCTGATGCAGAGAGTCATTCACAGAGATATGGAACCGATCACGCCGTTTATAGAGCGCATTAAGGAGCTATATGAGGATTACGGCATCTCTACCGTTATTGTGGCAGGAAGCTCGGGCGCATATTTTCACATTGCGGACAGTATCATCCAGATGGACCGCTATGTGCCAAAGGATATTACAGGGTATGCGAAGAAAGAGGCGGAGAGCTTCCCGATGATCAGCGGCCCTGAGGAAGCGGCCAAAAGGCCGGATTTCAGACGTTGTCCGAGAGCAGGGCAGGCGTTTAAGGGAAATGATCGCATTAAGATGAAGACTATGGGAAGAGAAGCTGTGATGATCAATAAAGAAACCATTGACCTGCGCTATGTAGAGCAGATTACGGACAGCGAGCAAGTGACGGCGCTTGGGTATTGTATGCGATACGCGCAGAAGCATATTCTGGACGGCAGGAAGGATTTACGCGCTGTGGTGGATGAATTGGAGCGCGTGATTGAGAGAGGCACGCTGGCGGTGCTGTGTGAGAGCAATTCCAGTGTGTCCTGTATGGCGGCGCCGAGGCGGCAGGAGATTTTCGCGTGCTTTAACCGCTATCGGGGGATGAAGTTTTAGACGAAAGTTCTTTTTGTGCGCGTCCGTGCCCGTATCCGTATTGCATGCGGACCATAAAACAGCATCGGCATTTAGGCTGTGTCGTTTACAGCCTTATGTGCCGCTATGCTGTGTCCCGAGCGAAAGCGTGTCCGCAGGCAATACAGATACCGCATGGGGCGGGTTAAAAGGAGGAGAGATATTTATGGAGTTGGTAAAGGGAAGACCTGAAAATATACAGGGGAGGCTTGATAAGGAAATCCGGGTGTATGATCTGCTGGATTCATTGGGAGTGTCCTATAACCGAATTGATCATGAGGCGGCGATGACCATGGAGGCATGCGGAGAGATCGACCGGATTTTGAGTGAGGGCGTGGAGGAAGGCGTATCGATCTGCAAAAATCTCTTTCTCTGCAACCGTCAGGAGACAGACTTTTATCTTCTGCTTATTCCGGGAGATAAGCCTTTTAAAACAAAATATCTGTCCGCGCAGATTGGCTGTTCAAGGCTTTCTTTTGCGAAGCCGGAACATATGGAGCACTATCTGGATATCACGCCCGGGTCAGTAAGCGTTATGGGGTTGATGAATGACAGGGAAAAGAAGGTGAAGCTTTTGATAGATAAGGATGTGTTGGCGAACAAATATTTTGCTTGTCATCCGTGCATCAATACATCCAGTCTGAGGTTCTGCACGTCAGAGCTGATGAGTAAGGTAATTCCCGCCATGGGGCATGAGCCGGCGGTGGTGAAATTATAGCATGTTGTTCCCTGTATGCCGGCGCTGGGAAAAGTGGCGGTAGGCAGAAGAAAAATCCATACCAACAGTATAGAGGATATATTTTATGAAATTTTTCCATTTATCAGATCTTCATATAGGAAAACAGCTCCATCATTATAACCTCCGCGCAGATCAGCAGCATGTTCTCACGGAGGTTATTGCTCTTGCGGAGGAAATCCGTCCAGACGCGATTCTTATAGCAGGGGATATCTATGATAAATCCGTCCCCTCCGGTGAGGCGGTCAGCCTGTTCGATGATTTTCTGACACGTCTTTCAAATATACAGCCTGCCATCCCGGTTCTTATCATCGCAGGAAATCATGATTCCGCCCAGCGGCTTGATTATGCCAGCCGGTTGCTGGGACGCCATCACATTTATATTGCTGGGAAAGTGCCGGAAATGGAGAATGAGTATTTAAAAAGGGTTACGCTGACGGATGGGTACGGTAAGGTGAATTTTTATCTGCTTCCCTTCTTAAAGCCGGGATATGTGCGGGGACTGTGCGGCGGGGAACTGCCGGAGAGTTACACAGATGCGGTGAAAAGGATACTGGAAAGGGAAGATATAAATTTCGGCGAGAGAAATGTACTTTTGTCCCACCAGTTTTACACGGGAAATGGAGATGCTCCGTCGACTTGTGACTCTGAACTTCTGAGTGTGGGAGGCATTGATAACGTAGATATATCGGCAGTGAAAGGTTTTGATTATGTGGCGCTGGGACATCTTCACGGCGCGCAGAGAGCAGGTGCGGATTATATCCGCTACTGTGGGACACTGCTGAAATATTCAGTCAGTGAGGCGGAACATGAGAAATCCCTTCATGTAGTCGAGCTTGGCGCAAAAGGAGAGCCTGTTTGTGTCAAGAAGATTCCAGTACATCCGCTCCGGGATGTGAGAAAGCTGCGGGGGAATCTGGCAGATATCATTGCGCAGGCGGACCCGTCCCACCGGGAAGATTATGTGAGTGTGACGCTGATAGATGAGATTGCCCCGTATAAGCCGAAAGAACAGCTTGAGAAAATGTACAGTCATATCTTGGAGGTACGGATTGACAATGAGCGGACTCGTAAAAAATTGAAGTTTTCTGAGGAGGATATCCGTATTGAGGATCCCCTGTCCGTATTCAGAGAGTTTTACAAAGAAATGCAGAACAGGGAAATGACAGTGGAAGAACAGGGTGTCCTGAACAAGGTATTTGATGCAGTAAAGGGGGATGAGACATGAGGCCGGTGAAGCTTACCATGTCTGCCTTCGGTTCTTATGCCGGGGTAGAGGTTATTGATTTTACGCAAGTTCAGGGGGGCCTGTTCCTCATTACCGGCGATACGGGAGCAGGGAAAACCACGGTGTTTGACGCTATCACGTATGCCCTTTATGATAGGACAAGCGGAGACAAGCGCGATGGAAATATGATGCGCAGCCAATATGCGCCGGAAAATACAGACACCTATGTGGAATATACATTTTCCTACAGAGGCGAAGAGTATACGGTGCGAAGGAATCCCGAGTATTTGCGTATGGGCAAGCGAAAGAATAAGGATGGCAGTCCACGTCTTGTAAAAGAGACCGCAAAGGTGAGCCTGCTTTTGCCAGATGGGAAGGAATATCAGGGGAAAAAGCGGGAGACAGATCAGAAAATTGAGGAAATTATCGGGCTGGATGCAGGACAGTTCGCTCAGATAGCGATGATTGCACAGGGGGATTTCCTAAAGCTGCTCCACGCGGAATCCAGGGAGCGTAAGAAAATCTTTTCGAGAATCTTTCAGACACAGGTTTACTGGAGGATTCAGGAGGAGTTAAAGGAGCGGGGGAAACAGCTCTATATCCGTCTAAAAGAAAATGAGACGGACATACAGCGGGAAATGTCCCGCATAGATACAGAGGACGGGCGCTGGGAGGAGTTGAAATACACTTCTATGCCTCCAGCAGAAGATGTGCTTCTTCTGTTAAAAGAAATATTGGATACGGGCAGGAAAAATGCAAAGGCGCTTGAAAAGGAAGAGAAAGCGCTTCGCAAAGAGTCGGAAGAACTGAGGGTAAGTATTGAGAAAAAGCAGGCGATAAACCATGTTTTTGATCTTTTGGAAGAATCGCAGACCCAGATTTTGGCGTTTGAGAGTGAGCGCACTGAAAAGGAAGAACTAAGACGGCAGTCCCTTCAAGGAGAGCGTGCAGAGAGGGCCCGCAGTCTGGAGATACAGGCGATTCGTACCAAGAAGGAAACAGAGCGGACGGAAGCGGAGATACAAAAGTTGCTGTCGTGTAAGCAAGAGCGGGAAAAAGAAGAAGAACATCTAAAAGAAAGGGTATCTGGGCTGGAAAAGGAACTGGCAGAGAGAGAACCCGCCTTACAGGAGCAGATCATCCGTCTGCGTGAGCTTCTGCCGCGTTTTGAGAATATCCGTAGGCTGCGTGCGGAAAATGCGAAGAAGACAGAAGAATTATCCAACTGTATGGCGGCATGTCAGGCAGCGTCCGAAGAGTATGAGCGGGTATATGAAATGTTTTTCCGTGAACAGGCGGGGATCATGGCAAAAGATCTTGCGGAAGGGCAGCCCTGCCCGGTATGCGGTTCTGTCCATCATCCGTCGAAGGCTTCTTTGCCGGGAAACGCTCCGGATCAGGAAACCGTAGAGAAGGCGAAGAGGATTCGGGATGAAGCGGAGAAGAGGCGCTCACAGGCACAGGAAAACTACCAGCGTGTCCGTGCGGATCTTCAGACGGAAGAGACGGCTCTGGGAGAAAATACAGACAATGAAGAAGAGGCAAAGACCCGCTTGAGCGTGGCAGAAGAGGAATTAAAGAGTAGAAAGGACGTACTTGTGCGGGCGCAGAGTGATCTTAGGAGGCTCGCGGAAGAGAACCGCCGAAGGAGCGGACAGCTTGAGGGGCTTGCCGCGCAAAGAGAGAACCTACAGAAGCGTTTTTTGGAAGAACAGGAGGGGTTCCGCGAGGAGATCCGAAGGCAGCAGTTCATCAGTCAGGACGAATATCGCCAGGCGAAACAGTGGATTGAGGGATGGCAGGACAAAGCGGCTCAAGTCAAGGCATATGAGGATGCTGTCCTGAAGGCACGCACTCAGGCGGAGACACTGAAAGAGCAGACGAAAGGGCGGAAGCGCGAAAATATAGAGAGTGACAGGGAACGGCAGAAAGAGCTTTCTCAGCGGATCAGAGAAAAGGGAGAAGAGCGCCTTGACGTCCATAGCAGAAATGTAGGAAATCAGGGGGCGTACGACGCCCTTGTGAAATCCTTTGGGGCTCAGGAAGAATTGCGCCGTCAGTATGAGGTGATAGGGAATCTGAGCCGCACTGCCAATGGAAGCTTAAGCGGCAGCGTAAAGCTAGACTTTGAGACCTATGTACAGAGAAAATATTTCCGTCAGATCATACAGGCGGCGAACCGGCGGCTGGCGCGTATGACCTCCAACGAGTTCATCCTCCAGTGCAGGGAAATAAAAGATTTAAGTAGCCAGAGTCAGGCGGGACTAGATCTGGATGTGTACGATCTGGTGACGGACTCTGTCCGCGATGTGAAATCCTTATCCGGCGGTGAATCTTTTATGGCGGCTCTGTCCATGGCGCTTGGGCTTGCAGATATCGTGCAGAACACGGCGGGAGCAGTAAGCCTTGAGACCATGTTTGTGGACGAAGGCTTTGGCTCCCTTGACGATGCCTCAAGGGAGCGGGCGATCCAGATCTTAAAAGAACTGGCGGGAGAGAAAGGACTTGTGGGGATTATTTCCCATGTCAATGAGCTGAAAGAGCAGATTGACTGGAAGCTGAACATAAGAAAAAGTGAACACGGAAGCCATGCGCAGTGGAGCTACTGACAGAGCTATACCATTTTTAAATACTGTACGCTGTATGCCGGCATTGTGAGTTGTCCCTGAAGGGCCATAACGGTTCCTTTGCTGTTTTTGTCAAGCGCCGGGCGGAAATTGCCTTGGAGTTCGTGGTGGTTTGCGGTGAACTCTGAATCCGATGCATTGATCGCGACGAGCATACGCTCTTTGTCAGTCTTGCGCTCGAAGATAAGCTGATGGTTTGTAAGCACAACGTTTTTATAGGAGCCTCTGCATAGAGCATCACTCCCGCGGCGGGCGGCAATCAGATTCCGGATAAAATCCGTCAGTTCATTGGGCTTGGGAGCTTCGAAGCAGGGCCTTAAAGCGTAGTCGTTGTCCGGGGCTTTGGCGCCTTCCTCACCCCATTCGCTTCCATAGTAGAGACAGGGAATACCGGGCATGCCGAAGAGTAAGCCATATGCCAGCGGGATGTGGCGCTTGTTTGTCAATATGGTGGCAAGTCTTGATACATCGTGGTTGTCTACGAAAGACATCAGATGCTTGCCCCGGTAAATGCACCACTGTTCCGGGCCATACTGGCGGTTTAAGGAATGTGCGATCTCAAACATGTTCATGCTGTTAAAACTGGAATAAATTCCTTTGTAGCATTCGTAGTTCGTGCAGCTGTGGAGCATTTCATCGTTGACGATCAGGTTATAGTCCCCAAAGAGAACTTCTCCGATCAGGGCGAATCCCGGTTTGAGTTCCTCACAGTAAACGCGTAACTTGCGTATAAAATCGTGATCCAGACAGTACGCAACATCTAGGCGGAGCCCGTCAATGCCAAATTCATCAATCCACATTTTTACACAGCTTAAAAGGTAATCAACTACAGCTGGATTCTGGAGGTTCAGTTTAACAAGCTCATAATGTCCTTCCCAGCCTTCGTACCAGAAGCCATCGTTATATGTGCTGTTTCCGTCAAAACTAATGTGGAACCAATCTTTATATGGGGATTCCCATTTTTTCTCCTGAACATCTTTAAATGCCCAGAACCCTCTTCCTACATGGTTGAATACGCCGTCCAGTATAACTTTCACATCATGGTTATGAAGTGTGTGGCAGACAGTTTTAAAATCTTCGTTTGTTCCCAGACGGCAGTCAATTTTCATAAAGTCTCTCGTGTCATACCCGTGATTGTCAGATTCAAAGATTGGATTGAGAATGATAGAACCAATACCTAGCTTCTGAAGGTATTCGGCCCATTCACCAACCTTTAAGATGCGATGTTCGGTCACCCCGTCATTGTGTACTGGAGCCCCGCAAAAGCCGATGGGGTATATTTGATAAAAAGTTTCATTGTAAGCCCACATATGTTTATTCCTTTCCGTTCATGTTTTCCGCTTTGAGCGTCCCTGTGCAAACTTTAAAATGGGGCGCGCTATGGGATATTGTATCACAAATTCTTCCGGGAAGAAAGATTGCCCCGCAGTACTTTCACATTTCGTTTTCCATATATAAACAGTGTAAATATCATTGATACAAGGCATATCCCAATGGTTGCGGCAGAGATGCCGGCGGGAATGCTGATCCAAAAAATATGAAGTATCATCATGATATAAAGCAGGGTGGTAGCCACCTTCCCGTGGAAATCGGCGCCGATTACTTCCCCTGTTTTACGGATCATTAGAAGCCCAGTCGTCCCAATAAAGATCTCTTTTAACACGAGGACGCCAAGGGGCGCTGCCATAAGAGGAAACCGTGTGACAAGGCAGAAAAGCATTGCCGCCTGTGTCAGTTTATCTGCGATGGGATCCAGTATTTTTCCTACATTGCTGACCGCATTAAAATGTCTGGCGATAAACCCATCGGCCAAGTCGGTAAGGCCGGATAGGATAAGTAGTGTTCCCGCCGCGAAATATTCCTTTTTAAACGTATACATCCAGATGATGAGTGGAATCAGCAGCAGGCGGAACAGCGAGAGCAGGTTTGGTATGGTCAGGATTTTGTTTTGTGTTTGGTATTTTGTATCCATGTTATAACTTCCTTTTTTATAGTATCTGCATCTTATAGTTTGGTACGGCACAGGAAAGACAGCCGATAGAAAAAAGTATATAGGGCTTCTGTTTCTATGTCAATGTGTGAAATAAAACGCTAATTGACACTAAAACAGACAAAATATATACTTGATTATAGAGTAAATTCTTTGGTTAGAGATATATTGACAGTGCTTGAAAGCTTTGGCTGGGAGGGGTTTTTTTGAAAAAGAGGAAATGTGAAAAAAGGAAAGTGTCCGTATTCTTTCTGGCGGTGGTAATAGCGGTGATGATGCTTTCCGGTACTGCGTGGGCACAAGGAGAAGAAAATATATCAGATACCGTGGAAAACGCGGAAGATATTGCTGAGAACGAAGATGGAGCGGCAGGTGTCAGTGATACGGAAATACTGCCGGATGTGGAAACAAATAGAGAGGAGAGCGGAGAAACAAGGCTTCCATCATATCTGGAGCCCACGAATAAGGTTGATAAGCTGGAACTTACAAAGAATGAACCTGTCACACTGTCTGAAGTGACAGTGGAAGCCTTATCGTTTACGCCGCAGACAGGGGATGATTCACAGTTAATGATATGGGTTGGAGTTATGATTGTCGCTGCTATTATTGCAGTTGTGGTCATTGTCATATGGAAGAAGCGCAGATAAAGGGATTTCATAATGGACGTGCAAAAATGTGGGAAAAATATAGAAAAATCTTGACAGGGAGAATACCGAGTACTATAATATTACAGCATGACTAAAGGAGAAACAGTATACGCCATAGCCCCGGAGTGTGCTGATTTCACATATACAAGTAAATGTTATCTGATGATTTTATAGGAGGAACACCCATGAAAACTTATATGGCTAACCCTGACAAGATTGAAAGAAAATGGTATGTGGTTGACGCTGACGGATGCACACTGGGACGTCTTGCTTCTGAAGTAGCTAAGGTACTCAGAGGAAAGAATAAGCCGGAATACACACCGCATATTGATACAGGCGATTATGTGATCGTTGTAAACGCTGAGAAAGTGAAAGTGACAGGAAAGAAACTTCAGCAGAAGATCTATTACAATCACTCCGAGTATGTAGGCGGTATGAAAGAGACTACACTTGCCGAGATGATGGCAAAGAAACCGGAGAGAGTGATCGAGCTGGCTGTTAAAGGAATGCTCCCGAAAGGACCTATGGGAAGAAGCATGATCAAAAAGCTTCATGTCTACGCTGGCCCAGAGCATGCAAATCAGGCTCAGAAGCCGGAAGTTCTGACATTTTAGGTAAAGGTTGAAAGGAGGATATAACAGTGGCTAACGCAAAATATTACGGAACAGGAAGAAGAAAAAAATCGGTTGCAAGAGTATACCTTGTACCGGGGACGGGCAAGATTACGATCAATAAAAGAGACATCGACGAGTATCTCGGACTTGAGACGCTGAAAGTTGTCGTACGCCAGCCGCTCGTGGCAACAGGTACAACAGACAAATTCGATGTACTTGTAAATGTAAAAGGCGGAGGTTACACAGGACAGGCAGGAGCGATCCGTCACGGTATCGCAAGAGCGCTTCTTGAGGCTGACGCGGATTACAGACCGGTTCTTAAGAGTGCAGGATTCCTGACTCGTGACCCGAGAATGAAAGAGCGTAAGAAATACGGCCTCAAGGCTGCCCGTCGCGCTCCGCAGTTCAGCAAGCGCTAAACTTTATCAAAAGTGGTCAAAAACCCCGGAACTACGCGGTTTCCGGGGTTTTTCCTTTT
>DXAK01000045.1 GCA_019117065.1 Candidatus Mediterraneibacter pullicola
CTATCCAGATTATTATATCCACACTTATTTCTAAGATAGTAGGAGCTAATTCCTTTTTCTTTCAACATTTTTCTTAATGGTTCAAAAGAAATCAAAATATCCTCCCCCCTATCTGATACAGTCAAAATCTACTTTACTTTTTATAGATTATCCCATATACTTATTGTGTACTAATATGAGGAATATTCCTCATAAAATATGTCTGGAGGGATGTAAAATGAAGAAAAAAATATTAAGTATTGTGTTAACGGGATTGATGATGTTATCATTATCTGCCTGCGGTAACAGTAGTAACAGCGACAACGGCTCTGCTACACCGGACAATCAGGAGCAGGAACAAGAACCGATGTCAGAAGCATTAGAATCACGTGGCGTATGGTTTCGTGTCAGTGGAAAAGAAACGATTGCAAAAGATGATTCAGTTAATGGCATAAGTACGTTTGAGGATGGAATGGTAACAGCATATGCCCTTAATAATCTTGGTTATACAATCGGAGATTTCAAAGGAATGTCAGATGATGAAATTCTTGACGAAGTAGCAGAATATAAAGTAGATGGAACTCCTATAAAATATACATTAGCAGGAACCACAGATGACACCGGTAACATTATTATTGAGGAAAATATAGTAATAGATTCATCGGTAAGCACAATGCTTGAAACTGGTGGTAAATGGTGGGATAACAATTACGATTATTCACCTTGCACTAATGGATATACTATATATGATGACATATACAATGGATTTCGTTACGCTTCGAATAAAGTTGACTCAGACTATGTCTATCTGGTTACAAGAATAGACGGAACCCCTGCACCACAGCCATTTGTACTTGATAGTGTTGACACAGAAGGAATTGAAGTGGACTGATAAATTGTAACATTGTTAAAATAAACAAGGGATATTCCAATCGCATGAATGGAATATCCCTCTTTCTATTTTACGCTTTTCCCATTTGTCAATCCCCACTTTTCAAGTGCCTGCGGTAAAGGGATTGACAAATATTTAGTTCTTTCGACATATGTTGAGGTGTTTGATGAGATATCCATAAGAACACACCTCCTTTAATTTTCATGCTTGATACCCTGTTTGATACCTTTTGATTATCCGAATAAAACAAAAGAGCTAGAAACGCTTATTCTTCAAGCATTTCTAGCTTTTTAATAGCAGGGGATGAGAGAATCGAACTCCCACCAAAGGTTTTGGAGACCCCTATCATACCATTTGACCAATCCCCTGTATATGCGGCATGCTCACGCAAGCCACTTATTTAGTATACTGTGACACATTTCATTTGTCAAGATTTTTTTATATTTCAGGGACTATTCAGCTGTAGGTTTGTCAAACATGTATTGTAATCCTAAAGTTGTGGGACTTGTATCTTACGGAGAGAAGCGATAAAATGGATGACTTCCATATATCTGCGAAACTGATGAGGAATATAAGGGGCATAAAGATAAAAAGACGATGTGGCTGATGGGATAATTCCCATGACCGCATCGTCTTTTCATCTTTGCAGGGTAAAGTTCTGTTTTTATTTACAGGATGCCGAAGTCCTTCATTACTTTCTCAAGCAGTGCTTTATGCGCAGGCTCGATCTCTGTCAGCGGTGCCCTGAGGGGTCCCACATCTTTCCCCATCATGTTCATAGCCGTTTTAACCGGAATAGGGTTGACTTCACAGAAAAGGGCGTCACAGATAGGAAGCGCGTCAAGCTGCATCTTTAGGCTGGTTTCCATGTCCCCGTTTAAATATTTGGCAACCATTTCGTGTACATAGCGTGGAGCCACATTGGAGAGCACAGAGATCACGCCGATACCGCCCAGTGAAAGGAGCGGGATAACCTGATCGTCATTACCAGAGTACAGGTCAATATTGCCATCACAAAGATGCATGATCTGCGCCGCTGCTCCGATATTTCCAGAAGCTTCCTTTACACCTACGATATTATCAACATTTTTGACAAGGTGAGCCAGTGTCTGTGGCTGGATGTTGCAGCCGGTACGACTCGGTACATTATACACAATGGCAGGAATTTTCACCTCATTACAGATTTGTGTATAGTGAGCGATGAGTCCGTTCTGCGTAGCTTTATTATAGTAAGGAGTTACAAGGAGAAGGCCATCGGCTCCATCCTTTTCTGCTTCTTTTGAAAGTTCGATGGCAGTCCGTGTGCAGTTGGAACCTGTTCCCGCGATGACGGGGATTCTGTGATTCACACGCTCAACCGTGAAACGGATTGCTTCGCTGTGCTCTGCTTCTGTCATAGTAGCAGATTCGCCGGTGGTGCCGCAGATGATGATGGCATCTGTGCCTTCCGCGATCTGTTCTTCAAGCATTTCGTCGAGTTTGTCATAATTGATGGTCAGGTCTTCCTTCATTGGGGTGACGATCGCCACACCTGCTCCCTTAAAAATTGCCATATTTTTTCCTCCTCTTAATAAAATGTATGATGAGAATCGTTTTTATAGTCCAGTCGCGCCATTGTATGTCTGAATTGTTGAGGCATAAAAGAAACGGCAGGGTGTGCCGTCTCAAAATATACTCAACCGTATAATACAGATAGCACTCCATCCTGCGATGACAGTCATGCCGCTGTTCACGACATGCCCAAGGATAAAACTTCAGGCATTCCATCCTTTCGGCATCTTCCCCTTTCCGGTGAGTTCTACTGTCCCTGATACATCCGTCATCGTACTCATGAAAAATGCAACCTCTATCTCTTATTCCTATTTTTAGGAAAATCATAACACCCCCCTGTAATGATGTCAACCATTTTCACCCATATCCCTTTGACAATTACTGATAACCGTGATAAAATACAGACGCTCAAGGTGTAAATGACAAAATTTTCATTTGCACCTTTTTTACGCGGTTTTACAAAATACAACAAGATAACTTTCCGCTGGAGAAAGGCGGAGAGCGGGAAAGGAGAGCTGTTGTGCTAACGATCAGTGATTATGTAAAAGCAAAGACACTTGAGGAGGCGTACGAACTGAATCAGGCGAGGAACAGCCGTGTCATGGGCGGAATGATGTGGATGCGCCTTGGCAATGGGAAGGTCAGGACGGTCATCGATCTGTCGGAACTGGGACTGGATCAGATCGAAGAGACAGAGAATGTGATCAAAATTGGCGCTATGTGTACTCTACGTCAGATAGAGCAGTGCGAGGCATTGAAGGAAATGTACGGGGACGGGATCGCGGAGGCTGTCCGCCACATTGTGGGAGTGCAGTTTCGAAATCAGGCCACTGTAGGCGGGAGTATTTACGGGAGATTTGGTTTTTCGGACGTGCTGACAGCGTTTCTGGCTCTGGATACATTTGTGGAGCTGTATAACAGCGGTATCATCCGTCTTTCAGAGTTTGTAAACCGAAAGCCAGACAAGGATATCCTGCTCTCCATCATTGTAAGGAAAAGTAAGCGGCAGTTCCGTTATGAATCTGTACGTCGGACAAAGACGGATTTCCCGGTGATTGCTTGTTCCGTAGTGACAGGCATGGTACACGGGAAAGAAACATGGTACTTTTCTGTGGGAGCAAGACCTATGAAAGCGGCTCTTATTGAGAAGCAGTGGGAAATACCGAAAGATTCACCGGAAGAAGTGATCGCCGAGTACGCATATCAGGCGGCGGCTGAGTTTAATTATGGGACAAACATGCGGGGAAGCGCCGGGTACAGACAGCATCTGGCAGAAGTGCTCATCCGTCGGGAGATGAGTTCGATCTTAGCGGAGGAAAGATAGATGGAGATACAGTTTATACTGAATAAAAAACAGGTGAGCGTGGAAGTAGGTCCGGACGCTGTCCTGCTGGATGTACTTAGAGATCTTGGCTGTAAAAGTGTGAAATGCGGCTGTGAGACGACAAACTGTGGGCTGTGTACTGTGTGGATCGACGGAAAATCCCGTCTTTCCTGCTCTGTTTTGGCGGCAAGCGCCGCAGGGCACGAAGTTACCACGATGGAAGGCGTTGAGAAGGAAGCGGCAAGATTCGGCGAATTTTTGGCGGCGGAAGGGGCGGAACAGTGTGGCTTTTGTTCGCCGGGATTTATCATGAACGTGCTTGCCATGTTCCGTGAACTGACTGATCCTACGGTCGAGGAGATCAAGGAATATCTGGCGGGAAATCTGTGCCGCTGTACAGGCTATATGGGACAGCTTCGGGCAATTCAAAAGTATATGGCGTCACAAAAAGGGGAAAATGGAATGGCGGCAGAAAAAACACCTGCAGAGGAGGCGAGGGTATGAATACAGTGACAGAGAGAATCAATGTAAAAAATCTGCGGATCGTAAACCAGTCTGTGCCGAAGGTGGACGCACCGTCGCTGGTGACAGGGAAAGCAGTATATACAAATGACCTTGCACCGTCAGATTGTCTGATTGTCAAAGTACTGCGGAGCCCTCACGCGCACGCGCTCATTAAAGAGATCAACACAGCGCGCGCGGAGGCGGTTCCGGGTATTGAATGTATTCTGACATACAGAGACTGCCCGGATAAGCGGTTTACCATGGCAGGCCAGACTTATCCTGAGCCCAGCCCGTATGATAGGCTCATTCTTGACCAGAGAGTTCGTTTTGTGGGAGATGCAGCGGCGATTGTAGCTGGAACATCTGAAGAAGCTGTCAAGAAGGCAATGAAGCTGATTAAAGTAAAATATGAAGTACTGGAACCAGTGCTGGATTTCAGAAAAGCGAAAGATAATCCCATCCTCGTGCACCCGGAGGATAACTGGAAGAGCCTTTGCCCGGTAGGGGCAGACAATAAGAGAAACCTGTGCGCCCATGGCGTGAATGAGGACGGCGATATTGAGGGGGCGCTGGCGTCCTGCGATTATGTGATAGACCGTGTATACCATACGAAGGCGAACCAGCAGGCGATGATGGAAACATTTCGTACTTATACTTATTTAGATACATACGGAAGGCTGAATATCGTGTCCTCCACGCAGGTTCCCTTCCATGTCCGCCGCATCCTTGCGAACGCACTAGATATCCCGAAATCTAAGATCCGGGTAGTAAAGCCAAGAATCGGCGGAGGTTTCGGGGCGAAACAGACCTCTGTATCCGAAGTCTATCCGGCAATCGTTACATGGAAAACCGGGAAGCCGGCAAAGATCATTTATACAAGGGAAGAATCGCTGATTGCGTCCTCTCCGCGCCATGAGATGGAGATGCATGTCCGCCTCGGCGCTGACAAAGAGGGAAATATCAAAGGAATCGATCTCTATACGCTCTCGAATACAGGCGCTTTTGGAGAACATGGACCAACTACAGTCGGACTGTCCGGACATAAATCCATTCCTCTGTACGGGAAAGCGGAGGCGTTCCGTTTCACTTACGATGTGGTGTACACCAATGTCATGTCCGCGGGGGCATACCGAGGATACGGCGCAACGCAGGGGATCTTCGCAGTGGAATCTGCGGTAAATGAGCTTGCGCAGGTACTGGGCATGGATCCGACGGTCCTGCGTGAGAAGAATATGGTCCGTGAAGGACAGACCATGCCTGCTTATTATGGAGAAAAGGCGCAGAGTTGTGCCCTTGACCGCTGTTTGGAGCGGGCGAAAGAGATGATCGGCTGGGATGAAAAATATCCGTACCGCGACATAGGGAACGGAAAGGTCCGCGGAGTCGGAGTGGCGATGGCAATGCAGGGATCGGGTATTTCCAGCGTGGATACAGGATCTGTTGTAATTAAGGTAAATGACGATGGATTTTACAGCCTGATGATAGGGGCTACAGATATGGGAACTGGCTGCGACACCATCCTTTCCCAGATGGCGGCAGAGTGTCTGGACTGCGGGATGGATGAGATTATTGTGTCCGGCGTGGATACGGATGTTTCACCTTATGACTGCGGTTCTTACGCCTCTAGCACAACTTACGTGACGGGGATGGCGGTCCTCAAAACTTGTGAAACACTGCGGGAGAAGATCTGTAAGCGGGGAGCAGAGTATTTAGGATGCCCGGCGGAGGATGTAGAATTTGACGGGCAGAAAGTGACGAACTTAAAGACTGGAGAATCGATCTCAAGGAAAGATATCGGCAACAAGGTAATGTGTTTCAGCAATGCTCCTCTGTCAGCGAGCGAGGCATTCTCGTCACCAACTTCACCGCCGCCGTTTATGGCAGGTATCGCGGAGGTGGAGATAGATAAAGAGACAGGAGTGACTGAATTGGTAGATTATGCCGCTGTCGTGGATTGTGGAACCGTTGTAAATCCGAGTCTGGCGCGTGTTCAGACAGAGGGCGGTATCGCGCAGGGTATAGGAATGGCGTTGTATGAGGATGTCGTCTATAGTGCAAAGGGCAGAAATTACAGTAATTCCTTTATGCAGTACAAGATTCCGAGCCGCCTTGATGTAGGGACAATCCGCGTGGAGTTTGAGAGTAGTTATGAGCCGACAGGACCATTTGGCGCGAAATCCATCGGTGAGATCGTGATCAATACTCCTTCCCCAGCTATATCAAATGCGATTCAGAATGCGACAGGAGTAATCATACGGGAGCTGCCTATGACAGCGGAGAAAATCTACAGGGGGATGCAGGAAAATAAAGGGCTGTAAATACATCTGTTATTTGTCCATGGCGGAAAGATGTGTTTTGCCTCTGGTACTTATATTGCCGCACAGGAAAAGAACCCGGCGTCCGTCGGATATACATAACTCTCCCCGATGGTTTTTAACAGGATGACATTGAGTTTCCCATTAAGGTTCTTTTTGTCCAGTGTGATGGCGGATTTGAGCTCTGCCATAGGGATCCCACACTCGTAAGGCAGGTTATAAATGCTGAGAGCTTTTTTGATCTGTTCTGCGCATCCGCCTTCCGTAAGTCCTTTTTCTTCCGCTATTTTTGTGATTTGGTACATACCGATACCCACTGCTTCCCCGTGGCTTTCCCGCTCATACTGATAATATTGCTCGATGGTGTGTGCCAGGGTGTGGCCGAAGTTTAAGAGCATGCGTTCCCCGGTGTCGAATTGGTCCGCCTCTACGACGGTCCGCTTGATATCCACGCATCGGGCAATGATATCGGTGAGCTCCGGCTTTAAGTTTTCAAAAGAGGCGTGGGCGCAGAGACGTCCGAACAGGTCTCTATCCTTGATGCATCCGTACTTGATAACTTCTCCCATGCCATCGCTGATGAAATGGGGCGGAAGCGTATCGAGGACGGACGGATCAATAAGCACCATTTTAGGATGAAAGAAAGCCCCTACGAGATTTTTCCCTTGGGGAAGATCTACGGCGACTTTCCCGCCAACAGAGGAGTCCACCTGCGCGAGAAGGGAGGTGGGGATCTGAACCAGCTTTATGCCTCGCAGATAGCTGGCGGCGGCGAACCCTGCAAGATCGCCGATAACTCCGCCGCCAAGTGCGATGATAAGATCACTCCTTGTGAGCTTTGCATCAAGCAGTGCAGAGTAAATTCTGGGAAGTGTCTGAAAATTTTTTGTCGGTTCTCCGTGGGGGAGCATAAGAGTGTGACACTCATAGCCGCCAAGAGATTTCAGCAGCCTGTCTTTGTACAGTGGGAATACGTTATCATCAGAGAGTACCATGATCCGTTTTCCGTGGAAGATCCCGGAAATATATTTCCCCGCGTCAGAGAGTATCCCGTTTTCAATATAAATAGGGTAACTGTTTTCTCCCAGATTTACTGTCAGCTTCATGTTTGTATCTCCTAAATTGTTTTTCCGACTACTTTTGCGATTTGTTTTACTTCGCAGAGAAGATTGTCGTATTTCTCTGGCTTTAAGGACTGTGCCCCATCGCACAGTGCGCATTCCGGATTGTTGTGGACTTCAATCATAAGACCGTCTGCTCCGGCAGCTACGGCGGCCTTCGCCATAGGTTCTACAAGCCACCACTTTCCGCCGGCATGGCTGGGGTCTACGACGACGGGAAGATGAGTTTTTTTGCGCAGCACGGGGATACTCTGAAGATCCAGAGTGTTCCTTGTGTAAGTTTCGAACGTACGAATGCCGCGTTCGCAGAGGATCACGTTCTCGTTGCCGGATGCCATAATATATTCGGCGGACATGATCCATTCTTCATAGGTGGCGTTGAGTCCCCGCTTTAAGAGGATGGGACGGTCAAGCTGGCCGAGCTGCTTAAGTAAGTCAAAGTTCTGCATGTTGCGGGCGCCGATCTGAATGAGATCTACTTTCTCGTTAAATACATCCAGATACTGCGGGGCCATCAACTCTGTTACGATGGGCAGTCCCACTTCCTCTTTCACAGCGCAGAGGATCTCAAGCCCTTCTAGTCCTAATCCCTGAAATGAGTATGGACTTGTTCTCGGCTTGAATGCGCCCCCTCTTAAGAGGTTCGCGCCGGAAGCTTTTGCGGCTTTTGCAATTTCAAGAACCTGCTCAAAGGATTCTACAGAACAAGGTCCCGCGATCAGTCCCATATGCCCGCTGCCGATCTTTACGCCGGATACGTCAACCACAGAATCTTCTGGATGGAAGGCGCGGTTGGCCAGTTTATACGGCTCCTGTACATGCATGACTTTGTCAACACAGCTGTCTACTTCAAATAGTCTGGGATCAATCAGCGTGGTATCTCCGATACAGCCGATGATCGTCATTTCCGTGCCGCGGACAATGTGAGTGTCAAGACCTCTGTTTTTGACGAGGTTCTCTACGCGGCTTATATTTTCTTCTGTTGTATGCGGTTTTAATACAATAATCATTTTTATTTCCCTCCGGTCTGGTCATATTGAAAATTATCAGTATAATAAATAATTGATATAAAAACATCAATGCTAACTTCGCACTGTAAAATTTTAGTTGTTTAAAGTGCGAAATCATTAGTATCATAAAACATCCTTATGCAAATGTCAACTGTTGGTTGTCGGTTTTCACAAATACATGACAAAATGGAAGACTTATGTTATACTACATTTTAGGTCAAAAGAAATCAAAGGAGCCATAACATAAATGATTATGAAAAGAGTACTATTGAAGCTGAGCGGAGAAGCGCTCGCGGGAGATAAAAAGACAGGGTTTGACGAGGCTACCTGTATCGGTGTGGCAGAGCAGGTAAAAAAGCTTGTCGACGGCGGTATCCAAGTTGCTATCGTAACAGGCGGCGGAAACTTCTGGAGAGGCAGAACAAGCGAGACGATCGACCGCACGAAGGCTGATCAGATCGGTATGCTGGCGACGGTGATGAACTGTATCTACGTATCTGACATCTTCCGGCATGTGGGGATGAAAACAGAAGTGTTCACTCCATTTGTATGCGGTGCGTTTACTTCATTGTTTTCCAAAGATGCGGCTGTGGAGGCGCTGGAAAGCGGAAAGGTTGTCTTTTTTGCCGGCGGTACGGGACATCCATATTTCTCAACGGATACGGGTGCGGTGTTAAGAGCCATTGAGATTGAGGCGGACGCCATGCTTCTTGCAAAAGCTATCGACGGTATCTATGACAGTGACCCGAAGGTGAACTCAGCGGCCATAAAATACGACGAAATCTCCATTCAAGAAGTGATCGATAAGAAGCTGGCGGCAGTAGACCTGACGGCATCGATCATGTGTCTTGAGAATAAGATGCCTATGCTGGTGTTCGGGCTGAATGAAGAAAACAGTATTGTGGAGACGATGAGCGGTAATTTCACAGGGACGAAAGTGACAGTATAGACAGATGGGAACGGGCAAAACCAGTATAGGTAAGATGTGGGAAACGCAGGCGGATTTGCCCTATAAACAGAGAATGTAAAATACAGGAGGAATGACAATATGAATGAAAAGGTTGCGGTTTATGACGGGAAAATGACAAAGACACTTAATAATCTTGACACGGAGCTGGCTACGGTTCGTGCGGGGCGTGCTAATCCTCATGTGCTGGATAAGCTGACGGTAGATTATTATGGATCACCGACTCCGATCCAGCAGGTGGCGAACGTATCTGTTCCTGAGGCGCGTATGATCCAGATTCAGCCGTGGGAAAAGAGCATGCTTAAGGAGATTGAGAAAGCGATCCTGATGTCTGATATTGGGATCAATCCTACCAACGACGGTTCCACAATCCGTCTTGTATTCCCGGAACTTACAGAGGAGCGCAGAAAGGAACTGGCAAAGGATGTAAAGAAAAAGGGAGAGGCGGCGAAAGTCGCTGTCCGCAACATCCGCAGGGATGGTAACGTAGCGTTTAAGAAATTGAAAGGCACGGAGATCTCTGAGGACGGGATCAAGGATCTGGAGGATGAACTTCAGAAGATCACAGACAAATATGTTGAGAAGATTGACAAGATGGTAGAGGCAAAAGTGAAAGAGATCATGACAATATAATTGCCGTGCAACAGTTCCGGCAGGCGCGTAAAGGCGCGGCATGCTGTGACATAAATCAGATAGGAAGAAGGGGGCTTTTAGAAGTAAGGCTCCCTTTTGCATGAATAAATGAGAGGTAGAGAAGATGAAGGTACCGCAGCACATTGCGATTATACTGGACGGCAACGGGCGATGGGCAAAAATGAAAGGGATGCCCAGAAATTACGGGCACGCGCAGGGAAGTAAAAATGTAGAGCGCATCTGTGAAGAAGCGTGGCGCATGGGGATAAAATACCTTACGGTGTATGCGTTTTCCACAGAAAATTGGAGCCGTCCTGACAGTGAAGTGGCAGCGCTTATGAAGCTTCTGCGCAACTATATGAAAACCTGTCTTAAGACAGCGGCAAAAAATGATATGAAGATCCGCGTAATCGGAGATATTGAACCTCTGGATGAGGATATCAAAAGCCGGATCAGGGAACTGGAGGCGGCGACTGTTGACAATGGTGGATTGAATTTTACGATTGCACTCAACTATGGCAGCAGGGATGAAATGACCCGTGCTGCCAGAATGATGGCCAAGGACTGCGCAGACGGGAAGCTGGCTGTGGCGGATATTGACGAGACGGTATTTGAGTCCTATCTGGACACGCACGGAATTCCGGACCCGGACCTGATGATCCGCACCAGCGGAGAGCAGAGATTGTCCAATTATCTGCTCTGGCAGCTGGCGTACTCAGAGTTTTATTTTACAGATGTGCCGTGGCCGGATTTTACCAAAGAAGAGCTGATTAAAGCGGTGGAAGAATATAATCACAGGCATAGAAGATTCGGCGGTGTAGAGGAGGCATAGACATGTTTAGGACAAGGTTACTAAGTGGAATACTATTGATTGTCATTGCCCTTGCCGTGCTGATCACAGGCGGGCCGCTTCTGTTCGGGGTTTTGCTCCTTATCAGCCTGATCGGGATGTCGGAGCTATATAAAGTGTTCGGTATCGCGAAGAAAGCTCCGGGTATTGTGGGATATATTTTTGCAGTATTATACTACGCCATTTTATATTTTGAGCCCCAGCTACCCGGGGAGAAGGTCACATGGTTTATGATGTTTTTTATGGGATACCTGATCTGCCAGATGGCGGTGCTTGTGTTCTCGTATCCGAAATACAATACCCAGCAGATATTCGCCGCATTTTTCGGTGTGCTCTATGTGGCGGTTATGCTGTCTTACATCTATCAGACAAGACTTCTTGAGGGCGGTGTGTTCACGGTATGGCTTGTGTTCATTTGCTCATGGGGATGCGATACCTGCGCGTACTGTGTGGGAATGCTCATTGGAAAGCACAAGATGGCGCCTGTTTTAAGTCCAAAGAAATCTGTGGAGGGCGGGATTGGCGGGATCCTCGGAGCAGCTCTCATCGGGGTGCTTTACGCTCTTGCCATCAATCACTGGGGCAATACTGGGGTGGCGATCGTGCAATATGCAGTTATCGGAGCAGTAGGCGGAGCGATCTCTCAGATTGGAGATCTGGCAGCGTCTGCCATCAAGCGCTATCACAATATTAAGGATTATGGGAAATTAATCCCCGGGCACGGCGGGATTTTGGATCGGTTTGACAGCGTGATCTTCACGGCGCCGATTATCTATTATCTTGCAGTGCTTCTGTAGAAGACGAATCATGTACGAAAGTGAGGCATGGATATGAAAAAAGCAGCGATACTCGGTTCTACGGGTTCCATTGGGACACAGACTTTAGAGATCGCGAGAACGAATAAAGACATTGGGATAACGGCGCTTGCCGCGAGAAATAATATTACCCTGCTTGAAGAGCAGATACGGGAATTTAGACCGAAGCTGGCAGCAGTGTGGAGTAGGGAAAAAGCAGCGGAGTTAAGAAGCCGTGTGCGCGATCTTGAGGTGAAGATCGTATCCGGCATGGACGGGCTTCTTGAAGTGGCATGCGAACCTGAAGCGGAGATACTGGTGACTGCCATCGTGGGGATGATCGGTATCCTGCCGACAATCGAGGCGATCAAAGCGGGAAAGGATATCGCCCTTGCAAATAAGGAGACATTGGTCACGGCAGGACATATTATCATGCCCCTTGCCAGAGAAAAAGACGTATCTATTCTTCCCGTAGACAGTGAACATAGCGCGATTTTTCAATCTCTTCAGGGAGGGCAGGAAAAAGCGCTGCACAAGATTCTTCTTACAGCTTCTGGAGGACCTTTCCGCGGAAAGAAAAGGGAGGAACTGGCCGATATACAGGTAGAGGACGCCTTAAAGCATCCGAACTGGACGATGGGACGGAAGATTACTATCGATTCTTCCACCATGGTAAATAAAGGGCTCGAGGTCATTGAGGCGAAATGGCTTTTCGGGATGAGTGTGGATCAGATACAAGTGGTTGTGCAGCCGCAGAGTATCATTCATTCTATGGTAGAGTACAAAGATGGGGCGGTGATTGCTCAGCTTGGCACGCCGGATATGAAACTTCCGATCCAGTACGCTCTCTATTATCCTGAGAGAAGATATCTGCCAGGCGACAGGCTGGATTTCTCGGCTCTGTCGCAGATCACGTTTGAGCAGCCAGACATGGACACTTTTTTCGGACTGAGGCTTGCGTATGAGGCGGGGCGGGCAGGCGGCACCCTTCCGACAGTGTTTAACGCCGCAAACGAGCGGGCAGTGGCGATGTTTCTGGAGCGTGAGATCCGTTATCTGGAGATTCCCGAGATGATACAGGCGTGCATGGAAGCACATAAGAACCTCGCGGATCCGACTGTAGAAGAGATACTAAAGACAGAGCAGGAAACATATGAATTTATAAAAAACAGGTGGTAATATATGGGTATAATCATAGCGATCCTATTATTTAGTTTTATTGTCATTTTTCATGAACTGGGACATTTTCTTATGGCAAAGAAGAATGGAATCCGGGTCAATGAATTCTCCCTCGGGCTTGGACCGACTCTGATCGGCAGGCAGATCGGTGAGACCTTTTTCTGTATCAAATTATTCCCCATAGGAGGGGCGTGCATGATGGGGGAGGATGATGTAGATGATATGTCCCCAGGCAGCTTTAACAGCAAGTCTGTGTGGGCGCGGATGTCTGTTATTGCTGGAGGACCGGTGTTTAATCTTATTTTGGCGTGGATATTCTGCGTGATTCTCATTGGGATGACGGGATATACACCCACAACAGTGGCGGAGGTGCTGGAAGGATCTTCCGCTCAGGAACAGGGCATACAGGCAGGAGATGTATTAAAAGAGATCAACGGGCGGAATCTCTATATGTGGGATGATTTGAATCTTTACACACTGACTCATTCAGCCGAGACATCGTATGAGGTGGTTTATGAGCGTGACGGCGAGGAATACACAGCTTTACTGGAACCCAAGGTACTAGAAGAGGGCCAGAGCCCGCTTATAGGAGTGGTTGCCGGGGAGCAGGAGAAGCCCGGTATTTTTGGATCCATGCAGTATGGGCTGTACAAGGTGAAATATTGGATTAACTATACGGTAGACTGTCTGCGCATGCTTTTTACCGGGCAGGCGGGACTTAGGGATTTGTCCGGCCCGGTGGGGATCGTTGATGTGGTAAACGATGTGTATGAGACGGCGGCGCCTGAGGGGGCAAGGGTTCTGTTCCTTAGTATGCTCAATTTTGGCATCCTGCTGACGGCAAACTTAGGCGTGATGAATCTTCTTCCGCTGCCGGCGCTGGACGGGGGAAGGCTGGTATTTCTGATTCTCGAAGCGGTGCGGAGAAAGCGGGTTCCACCGGAGAAGGAAGGTATGGTACATTTTGCGGGATTCGCTCTGCTGATGGTACTGATGGCAGTGGTTATGTTCAATGATATTATGAAATTATTCTGAAGATCAGAGGATATTTTTCAAGCGCCGCACGTTATTTCCAGACACTGAGGGATGTTCTAAATCAAGACGTGTGCATATATAATTAAAAGACTATATATGCAGGAGACAGTTATGAACCATATAAGAGCAATGCAGGAGACGTCGGAGAAAGGGGAACTTCAGATCAACGTGACATCTACGGTGGGGGCGCGCCCTATAGCGGATGCGCGGATATCAATCTCCTATACGGGAGTTCCGGAGAGCACATTGGAAAGAGTGGAGACAGACTCCTCAGGGCAGACTGAGGTGCTGGAATTAGACGCGCCGCCCGAGGAGTGGAGCCTAGATCCCCGCAATGAGAGGCAGCCCTACTCGGAATACACACTGGATGTCAGCGCGCCGGGATTTGAGCCTGTCAGTATCGCCGGAACAGAGATCTTGGCGAATGTAAAGGCGATCCAGAACGTGCGGATGAGGCCGAGCGATGTGGGCAGGGAAGAGGAAGAAGTATTCGTCATCCCTGCCCATACTTTATATGCGGAGTATCCTCCGAAAATCGCGGAGGATGAGATTAAGCCCGTGAACGAGACAGGGGAAATCGTCCTAAGCCGGGTAGTTGTGCCCGAGTACATTGTCGTACACAACGGCTCGCCGAGGGATACTACAGCCACGAATTATTATGTGAAATACAAAGATTATATCAAGAATGTGGCGTCCAGCGAAATTTACGCCACATGGCCTGCGAACGCAATCCGGGCAAATGTGCTGGCAATCATGTCGTTTACCCTGAACCGGGTGTATACGGAATGGTATCGGAATAAGGGGTACGATTTTACAATCACATCTTCCACGGCGTTCGATCATAAATGGATTCCGGAGAGAAATGTGTATGACACGATCTCCGTGATCGTGGATGAATTGTTTGCAAATTATCTATCGAGACCGAATGTGCGCCAGCCTATCCTGACTCAGTATTGCGACGGCAGACGGGTGACCTGCCCGAATTGGATGACACAATGGGGGTCAAAGGAACTGGCGGATCAGGGGTACACACCCATTGAGATTCTCCGCTATTTTTATGGAGATGATATGTACATCAATACGGCGGAGGAAATATCAGGCATACCGGCTTCATGGCCCGGGTATACTCTTGAGGAAGGTTCCAGTGGTGATAAGGTGCGCCAGATTCAAGAACAGCTCAATGTGATTGCGGGCGCTTACCCAGCTCTTCCGAAAATTACGGCAGACGGAATATACGGGCCGGCGACAGCGGAGGCAGTATCAGAGTTTCAGTCTGTGTTCGGACTGCCGGTCACAGGGAAAATAGATTATGCTACATGGTATAAGATATCCGAGATCTATGTGGGTGTGTCAAGGATCGCAGAACTGACATAGTGGAATAATACGAACAGAATCATGCAGGCAAAGTTGTGTGGATAGAAAAATACAGGCGGGAGAATATAAACATGGTGATACAGATAGGAAAGGAGCGGCATGTCGGGACGAAGAAGGAACAGGCGTGCGTGGAAAAAAGGCTGCTTGCAGGTTTTTGCGATTGGGGCAGGATTCTGTGCGTGTGCCGTCTTTATTCTGAGTTTGGTATATTTGGAGTTTGGAAGTTACTGGGAAAATATTATGGGGAGAACTGCTCAGGAGACGGTAACTAATGTGCCGCAGCAGGAGAGTGAGTTCCCAGAGGTTACTGTCACGGAAGAAGAAGTTGCGGGAAATTTCTATTACCGGCAGCTTACGAAAGAAGATCAGACAGTGTACAGGGAATTGTTGCAGGGAGTGAGGGACATGAAAGAGAGCATCACACTCCATGCGGGCAGGAGTGACCGGCCGGAGAAAGTATACGAATATCTGCTGTATGACCGGCCAGAACTTTTCTTTTGTGACGGAAGCTCTAAGATGACTGTATATGAGGATCATACAGATTTCTATCCCGGCTATACATGCAGCCTGCGTGAAAGAGAAGAGAGACAGAGCCAGATTGAAACAGCGGTGGAAAAATGTTTTGCCGGAATCAGTGCAGATTCGTCCGAATACGACAGGATCCGATATGTGTATGAATATATTGTAAATACGGTGAAATATGATGAAACTGCCCCGGATAACCAGAACATTTACAGTGCTCTTGTAGGAAAACGTTCTGTCTGCGCGGGCTATTCAAGAGCCGCCCAGTATCTTCTCGGCAAGATCGGGACCGAGTGTATCTATGTAGTTGGGACTGCCCAGGGTCAGAATGCCCATGCGTGGAATATTGTAAACTGCAGCGGAAAATATTACCAGATGGACGTGACGTTTGGCGACCCGGTGTTTCTTTTGGCGGAGAGCGGGGAGGAGCTTCCTAGGGATACCGTTAATTATGATTATCTTTGCTGTACCGACAGTGATATTCTTTTGGATCACACGCCCAGCGAAGAAGTATGGTATCCGGTATGTAATTCAGATGATCTTAACTATTACAAAATGAATGGGATGTATTACGAGAGCTTTGATCCAAAGATTATCCTCGGCGCTATGAATAACAGTATTTATTCGGGTGAACAGATGTTTGCGTGCAAATTTGCCGGCGGTGATATCTTTGATGAGGCGAAAGGTGTCTTGACCGAAGAACTGCTTCCAAAGGCGGCGCAGAACCTTGCGTCAGTCTATGATCTGGAAAATGTGAAATACACATACGCGGAAGATAATGCACATCATAAGATTACGGTATTCTGGAATTATGAGTAATATTTCTGAATACTTAGAAGTATTTGTGAAATATTAAGAGGTATTTATCAGTTGAAATATGACCACAGTTGTAGTATAATCTTTACAATTTGAGAACGAGGGCGCTCTGGATCAAAAGACTCCAAGAGTGCCTTTGCTATGTAACGGCACAGAGCGTTTTTCAGATTAGCGGCTATTATCTATACGAAGGGAAAGGGTGAACAGATGAAGGCGTTTCTAATATTAGAAGACGGTACGGTATTCACCGGAACGAGCATCGGCTCCACACGGGATTGTATCAGCGAGATTGTATTCAACACTTCTATGACAGGCTATCTGGAGGTGCTGACAGACCCGTCCTACGCAGGGCAGGCTGTTGTCATGACTTATCCGCTCATCGGTAATTATGGCGTCACGCCGGATATGGAATCAAAGAAAGCGTGGCCAGATGGCTATATTGTCAGGGAATTATCCCGTATGCCGAGTAATTTCCGATGCGAAGGCACAATTCAGGACTTTCTTGAAAGCCAGGATATTCCGGGCATCGCGGGAATCGACACAAGAGCTCTCACGAAGATCTTAAGAGAGAAAGGTACCATGAACGGTATGATCACGACCAATGAGGACTACGATCTTAACGAGGTAATCCCGAAGCTTAAAGCATATAAGGTGGGAGATGTTGTCTCCAAAGTGACGTGTCAGGAAAAGTACGTGCTGGATGGTACGGGAAAGAAAGTTGCTCTTCTTGATCTTGGCGCAAAAAATAATATTGCAAAGTCTTTAAACAAACGTGGCTGCGAAGTGACCATTTATCCGGCCCACACAACCGCGGAGGAAATCATTTCATCCAATCCCGACGGTATCATGCTCTCCAACGGACCGGGAGATCCGGCGGACTGCGTATCTATCATCGAAGAAATCAGAAAACTGTACAACACAAATATTCCGATCTTTGCCATCTGTCTTGGACATCAGCTTATGGCGCTTGCTACAGGTGCGTCCACTCACAAGTTGAAATACGGGCACCGTGGCGGCAATCATCCTGTAAAGGACTTACAGACTGGGAGAGTCTATATCTCATCCCAGAACCACGGTTATGTGGTGGATGACAAAAGTGTTGATCCAAAGATTGCAATTCCGGCGTTTGTCAATGTAAATGATGGAACAAACGAGGGACTCGCATATGCGGGAAAAGATATCTTTACAGTTCAGTTCCATCCCGAGGCATGTCCGGGACCTCAGGATTCCGGTTACCTTTTTGACAGATTTATGGACATGATGAAAGGAGCGAAATAATGCCAAGAGATTTAAGTATCAGGAAAGTACTTGTTATCGGTTCCGGCCCGATTGTGATCGGACAGGCGGCAGAATTTGACTACGCGGGGACACAGGCATGCCGCTCCCTGAAGGAAGAGGGGATCGAGGTTGTTCTTTTGAACTCCAACCCGGCCACCATCATGACGGATAAGGATATCGCTGACCGTGTCTATATCGAGCCGCTGACTGTGGAAGTGGTAGAGCAGCTTATCAAGAAGGAGAAGCCGGACAGCGTGCTTCCCACACTGGGCGGACAGGCAGGATTAAACCTTGCCATGGAGCTTGAGGAAGCAGGATTTTTAAAAGAGAACGGCGTACGTCTGATCGGAACCACTTCCGAGACGATCAAAAAGGCGGAGGACCGTCTGGAGTTTAAGGCTACTATGGAGAAGATCGGGGAGCCTGTGGCGGCTTCCCTTGTCGTGGAAAATGTGGATGACGGTCTTGCATTCGCAAATAAGATTGGCTATCCGGTAGTGCTCCGTCCGGCCTATACGCTCGGCGGAAGTGGCGGCGGTATCGCCCATGATTCCTATCAGCTTGTGGAGATCTTAGAGAATGGACTGCGCCTCTCCCGTGTGGGTCAGGTGCTTGTAGAACGCTGCATTGCGGGATGGAAAGAGATTGAGTACGAAGTAATGCGCGACAACGCCGGAAACTGTATCACCGTATGTAATATGGAAAACATTGACCCGGTCGGCGTGCATACAGGAGATAGTATTGTGGTGGCCCCTTCCCAGACGTTGGGAGACAAGGAATACCAGATGCTTCGTACATCCGCGCTGAATATTATCAGCGAGCTGAATATCACAGGCGGATGTAACGTACAGTATGCTCTTCATCCGGATACATTTGAATATTGTGTTATTGAGGTTAATCCAAGGGTCAGCAGGTCTTCGGCTCTCGCGTCTAAGGCTACGGGATATCCTATCGCAAAAGTGGCTGCGAAAATCGCTCTCGGTTATACGCTGGATGAGATTAAGAACGCGATCACACAGAAAACTTATGCAAGTTTTGAGCCCATGCTGGACTATGTGGTTGTTAAACTGCCCCGCCTTCCGTTTGATAAGTTTATTAGCGCTAAGAGAACACTGACCACCCAGATGAAGGCGACGGGCGAGGTTATGAGTATTTGCGACAACTTTGAGGGAGCGCTCATGAAGGCAATCCGTTCTTTGGAACAGCATGTGGACAGCCTGATGTCCTATGATTTTACAGGCTTGTCGCAGGATGACTTGATGGAAGAACTTGCAAAAGTAGACGATATGCGCATGTGGAGGATTGCCGAAGCTATCCGCAGGGGCGTTGACTATGATACGATTTACAGTATTACAAAGGTTGACAGATGGTTTATTGATAAATTTGCTGTTATTGTGGAGATGGAAAATACGCTTAGGACACAGGAGCTTACGGTAGAGCTCTTAAAGGAGGCGAAGCGCATTGAGTTCCCAGACAATGTAATTGCGCGCCTGACAGGAAAGAATGAGCGGGAGATCCATGACATGCGCCATGCAAACGGTATCGTGGCGGCGTATAAGATCGTAGATACCTGTGCAGCAGAGTTCGAAGCGGAGACGCCTTATTATTACTCTGTGTACGGCAGTAAGAACGAAGTGGAACAGACAGGTGCAAAGAAGAAGGTGCTGGTCCTCGGGTCAGGTCCGATTCGCATCGGGCAGGGAATCGAGTTTGACTTCTGTTCCGTGCATTGTACATGGGCGTTTGCAAAAGAAGGATTTGAGACGATTATTGTAAACAACAATCCAGAGACAGTAAGTACAGATTTTGATATCGCGGACAAACTGTATTTTGAACCTCTTACGCCGGAGGATGTAGAGAGTATTGTTGATATCGAGAAACCAGACGGCGCTGTGGTCCAGTTCGGCGGTCAGACCGCCATTAAGCTGACAGAGGCGCTCATGAAAATGGGGGTGCCAATCCTCGGGACATCTGCGGAGAATGTAGATAAGGCTGAGGACAGGGAACTCTTTGACAAGATTCTGGAGGAGTGTGAGATCCCGCGCCCGACAGGGGGCACTGTGTTTACCGCAAAAGAGGCAAAAGAGGTGGCAAACCGATTAGGTTACCCGGTGCTTGTGCGTCCTTCCTATGTGCTTGGAGGACAGGGAATGCAGATCGCTATCAATGACAATGACATCGACGAGTTCATTGGTATCATTAACCGGATTGCTCAGGACCATCCAATCCTTGTGGATAAGTACCTCCAGGGAAAAGAGATCGAGGTTGATGCGGTATGTGACGGGACGGATATTCTCATTCCGGGAATCATGGAGCATATCGAACGCGCGGGCATCCACTCTGGAGATAGTATTTCTGTCTATCCGACGCAGAGCCTCACGGCAGGGGCGAAGGCTAAGATTGCGGAGTATACAAGACGCCTTGCAAAGTCACTGCATGTCATCGGTATGATCAATATTCAGTTCATTGTGTGCGGGGATGAGGACGTATATGTCATTGAGGTCAATCCGCGCTCCAGCCGTACCGTACCGTATATCAGCAAGGTGACGGGCATCCCGATCGTGCCGCTGGCGACACAGGTCATCATCGGAAAGAAGATCAAAGAACTGGGCTACACGCCGGGACTTCAGCCGGAGGCAGACTATGTGGCGGTTAAGATGCCGGTATTCTCCTTTGAGAAGATCCGGGGTGCTGACATTAGCCTTGGACCGGAGATGAAGTCCACAGGCGAGTGCCTCGGCATTGCTAAGACATTTGACGAGGCTTTGTATAAAGCGTTTATCGGCGCGAGTATCAAGCTGCCGAAGTTCAAGAACATGATCATGACCGTCAGGGACGAGGAGCATTCGGCCGCGGTGGAGATCGGGCGCAGGTTCGAAGCCATCGGCTACCATATCTTTGCTACCAGCGGAACCGCACGTGCGCTCAATGAGGCAGGAGTAAGGGCGACTCCAGTCCGTAAGATCGAACAGGAATCACCCAATCTTCTCGATCTGATCTTAGGCCATAAGATTGATCTTGTCATCGATATCCCAGCGCAGGGAGCGGAACACTCCAAAGATGGGTTTGTGATTCGAAGAAATGCTATTGAGACAGGCGTCAATGTTCTAACTGCCATCGATACGGCAGAGGCGCTGATTACCAGCCTTGAGAACACGGATATCAAGAAACTGACATTGATCGATATTGCGACAGTATAGCTGCAAAAAGCTGGTAAGGATTAGATTGTAAATCATCATAATGTATTAGACCGTGGGCAAATGCCCGCGGTTTTTTTATTTTACAGGAAAGTCCTTTGGACTTCTCTGTAAAATAAAAGCACTCCGTGCAGGATGCGCACGAGCGGGAAGCGGCGGCATGTCGTTAAAGCGACCGCGACCGGCGTGAGAGTTTCGCAAGCGGAACTCTCTGTTCTATATTTCTCTCCCGGTTCTTAAAGCATAAAGTTTCTCATTTTCAGGCATCCTAATGATACTGGAGATGTAGATATTTATGTGGACACGGAGGCATTGTGTGGATGAAAGGCTTATCCAAAGTGGAGCGAAATTTCAAAGAAGCATTGAAGAACAGAGACTTTCATGTCTGGTACCAGCCACAGATCGATATGAGGACAGGCAGTCCCAGAGGAGGCGAGGCACTTGTCCGATGGCAGAGGGGGGATGGCGCGCTGATCCCGCCGGACCGATTCGTCCCGGCGCTGGAGAAGGTGGGGCTTATGCCATTTCTGGATGAAGAAGTAGTAAGGCTTGTTTGCAAAGATGTCTGTGAGGCGAAGCAGAGGGGATTTCTCTTCGGTCCAGTGTCGGTAAATCTGTCTAGACTGCATGCGGGGAGAGAGGGAAGCTCAGATCGGATCAGGAAAGTTACGGCGTATTACGGTATACAGCCCGGAGAGCTTTCCTTCGAAATTACAGAGACAGCAGAGAAAGAGAAGGATGAGACTGGTCTGATGGAGTTTGCTGGCCAGCTTCAAAAAGAGGGGTACCGGATTGCCATGGATGATTATGGAACCGGGAACTCCACGTTGAAACTGCTCCAGGAGATCCGCTTTGACATCTTGAAGCTGGACAGGCATTTTGTCAGCAGGATCGGGGAGCCAAGGGCGGACATCATCCTTGCGTCCACCATTGACATGGCGGGACGGCTGGGAATGGAAGTGGTGGCTGAGGGAGTGGAAACAGAAGAACAGATCCGTTTTCTCGTGGAAAATCAATGCTATTTGGGGCAGGGATATTATTATTCCAGACCGTTGACAAAAGAGCAGTATATCAGATGGAGGGGACAGATATGAAGCGGTTGTATAAAGGGCTGGCGGCAATCTTCTTGTTTTCAACTGTCCTGTTTGTGCTTATCTTTGCGGTCAGTCTGTATAAGAGGGGGAAAGATGAGAATGGCAGATATCTGGATCAGCTATTGATAAGCGTGGAGTCTAACCTCGACCGGGCGGCTCAGGAGTATGAGGAGAAGCTGGAGCATCTGGAGGAAGACTATATAAGCCGAGCGCGGGCAGTGGAATACATTGCGTCCTATGACACACAGATGATCGGCAGAAATGGGCTGGAGTTCTTAAAAGGGATTATGGAGGTGGGAGATATCTCCCTGCTTGACTCTTCTGGAGAGGTCTTTTTGAGTACAGATGAAACGCTGGAAGGCAGCAGGGAAGCAGAAGTGGTGGTGGAAGAGTTGAAAGATCTGCCCAAGGGGGAGAGGGTCTCTGTCCATTTGGACACCCCGGATTTCCGGAACCGCCCTGAATACTTCTATGTGTTAGCTGGTTCTGAATCAGAACGGTTTGCTGCTGTGCGCATTGATGCGGACATTTCTAAGGCCGGGCTGGTGAGCGGTAAGGAGGTAGTGGGAACCATCTTAAGGCAGGCGACAACTGAATATGAGACCAGTATATTTGCAGTGGGAAAAATAAAGGGAAGTGTTTTTGGGATCACAGAAAACAACAGTCAGGATATTCAGATCCGGGATGTCCGGGAAGGGCAGGAAATGCTGGAATATCTATCCCGGATACCGAAAGGAGAACCGGTATTTCTTCATATCAATGGTGCGTATCAGAGCGCTGTGGTAAGAGATCTGGACGACATGTATCTGGTGGCTTTTTCAGGACTGGACCGGGTAGTGGGAAGTGTTTTTCTGACATTTTGTATCGGGCTGGCAGTGATTGGATTGATCTGTGCGCTGAGTGTCCTGATGGTGAGGTATTACCTGAAAAAATATCTGTTCCTTCGTTTTGAGCAGATCAGGGAAGGGATATACGGTATTCTCAGAGGAGAGCGGGATCCATCGGAGGATGATAGTGAGATTCCGGAGCTGCGGCTTCTAATGGATATGATTTTTCAGCTTGAGCAGGGGTATGTGGAGAAATCCCACGGCATCGACCGGATGGAGGATCAGCTGTGGGCGGCGCGGACAGAAGCGGAGCGCGACCGGCTGACAGGACTTTACAACAGGAGCGGCTTTGAGCGCCGGGCAGAGATGTTTCTGAAAAATGAGCATCCTGGCGGCGCGCTGATCCTTCTGGATCTGGATAATTTTAAGCAGATCAATGACTTTGAAGGGCATCCAAGGGGAGACCGGGCGCTTCAGCGGTTTGCGCAGTGCCTGTCCGGAGCGTTTCGGGAGGAGGACGTTATCGGACGGCTGGGCGGGGATGAATTTATCGTTCTCGTAGGCAATCCCATGACGGAAAAGGTTTTGGAAGAGAAGTTCGATTCTCTTCTTGTCGGGGTGCGTGAGGCAATGAAAGAAGAGTATGAAAAGTACCGGGTCTCAGTGAGCATCGGCGCGGTCCCAATAGACGGAAGCATCAGAGATTATAAGAAGCTGTACCAATGTGCGGATACAGCGTTGTATATCTCCAAATATCTGGGTAAAGACCGTTTCTATATCAATAAAAAAATGATCGCCTGTATGAGAAGGGAGTGTATCTCGTGCAGAGCAGACTGTCCAAGGAGCAGGATACTGGATGGGAAAGAAGGGATAACACAAGATGGAGAGGACCTATATCATCATCCCGGCTCTTGAGCCGGAGCCCGGCCTGTGTGGGCGGATTGTAAAGCTTCGTGACAAGATTCCATCTAAGATCGTGGTCGTTGACGATGGGTCCGGCGAAACTTACCGGAAAACATTCGACCAGATCGCCGGGATGGATGATTGTCTTGTGCTCCGTCACGAGGAAAACAAAGGGAAAGGACAGGCGCTCAAAACCGGTTTTCGATATGTGAGAGAAGCTGCGGGGACAGAGAGCAGAATCCTGTGTATGGACTGTGACGGGCAACATCTCCCGGAAGACGGAGCACGTCTTTTGGAAACAGTGGAGGCGTACCCGGGTATGCTGATCCTTGGAGGCAGGGACTTTTCAGGGAAGAACATCCCATGGAAGTCCCGGTTCGGAAACCGCATTTCATCTGTTATCTTGTGGATTTTCGGCGGAATATACTTAAGCGATACACAGACAGGTTTCCGGGCGTTTGATGGAAGTCTGCTAGATATGATGCTTCAGGTTCCGGGGGACAGGTTCGAGTATGAGACGCGGGTGCTGCTTGCCTGTGCTCAGCAGGGAGTTCCCATCGTGACAGAAAAGATAGAGACCGTCTATGTAAATAGCAATGCAGGCACCCATTTTCGGCCTGTCAAGGACAGTGTCCGTGTAATAGGAGCGCTTTTTCAGGGACCGGGCAGGTTTGTTCTGACTTCTATGATCTGCGCCCTGCTGGATTTGTCCCTGTTCTGGATTTTTGATAATGCTTTTGAAAAGATACAGATACTCCATGGGAGCGCCGGGTTTCCCTATGCAGGGAACGAGGGGCAGTTCTGGCGGATCGCTGCTGCCACTGTCGGGGCACGGTTCCTCTCAGCGGCGGCCAACTTCGGGCTGAACCGAAACTGGGTTTTCCGGACAAAAGGAAATCCCGGGACAGCAGGGTGGAACCGGGAGGCTTTCCGATATCTTTGCCTGTGCATTGGGATTATGGCCGCGTCCTCTTTGTCTGTGTATGTTGTGTCATCCTTTTTTCACACAGAGCCAGCAGCGGCAAAGCTGATCTGTGATGGGACTTTATTCTTTTTCTCATACCGGATACAGAAAAGGTGGGTGTTTTTAAACAGGAGAAAGGAAGGCGGAGAACATGACGGATGAGAACAAAAGAAACAGATGGTTCATAGTAACGATCATTTCCCTGTCTGTCTATCTGATCTGGAGGATTTTCTTTACACTGCCATGGCGGGAGGGGATATTGCAGACTGTTGCCGGTATCGCGCTGGTGGCGGCAGAGACAGTGACTTCTCTGGGAATGATAGAATTGATGGTCAACAGGATGAAAAGCAGTGATTATGAGATTCCCCTGCCGCACGTTTCTGATGACCAGTTCCCCCATGTGGATGTGTTCATCGCCACTCACAATGAATCCCCAAAGCTTCTCTACAAGACCATCAATGCCTGTACATTTATGGAGTATCCGGACCCGGACAAGGTCCATATCTATGTGTGTGACGATGGAGACCGGGAGGAGATCAGGAAGCTGGCTGAGCATCTTGGAGTGGGGTATCTGGGGCTTTCGGACAACTGTCACGCCAAGTCAGGAAACTATAACCATGCCCTTTCCCGCACATCCTCGCCGCTGATCGCTACCTTTGATGCGGACATGATACCAAGGAGAGAATTTCTCATCAAAACAGTCCCTTACTTTCTCATGCCGGAGAAAAAGATGGGGCTGGTGCAGACTCCTCAGAGCTTCTATAATCAGGATCTGTTCCAGTTCAACCTGTTTTCGGAGAAAGATATCCCGAATGAGCAGGATTTCTTTTCCCGGGAGATCAATGTGATGAGAAACACTGCCAACGCGGCTGTGTATACCGGGAGCAACACCGTCATCCTGCGCTCGGCGCTGGAAGAGATCGGCGGGTTCCCCTATGATACTGTGACAGAAGATTTTGAGACCAGTCTGCGCCTTCAGAAAGCAGGATATATAACATATGCTTCATCGGAAGTGCTTGCCGCAGGGCTTTCTACTACCACAGTGGCGAGCATGATTGGCCAGAGAGTCCGGTGGGCAAGAGGCGTGATACAAAGCATCCAGAATACAAATGCAGTCTTTACAAAAGACCTTACGCTGAGAGCCCGTCTGGCCTATCTGAATTCGTATCTGTACTGGTGGACCTTTCTGTGCCGGATGATTTTCATTCTGTCTCCCATCCTCTTTGCGCTGTTTGGATTCCGACTTGTGGAGTGTGGATTCTGGGAACTGCTGCTGTTCTGGCTGCCGTCCCACCTTTCCTACCGGGTGTCCATGGGGTATTTGAGTACCAATATCCGGAATATGCGGTGGAGCCAGATTATCGATACCATTCTGGCGCCGTACCTGATCATCCCGGTTTTTCTGGAATCCGTTGGAATCCATTACAAGAAATTTAAAGTGACGGACAAGAAGAAGCAGAGAGTGCAGACTGCCTCTTTCCGCTATCTCATTCCCCACGGCATCTTGATCCTCCTTACGGTTGCGTCAATTCTCCGCTTTCTGCGGGGAAAATACGGACTGGCGCTGGTGTACAGCAGCGTCATTCTTTTCTGGCTGGGCTACAATCTGGTTGCTCTTTTGTATGCCGTATTCTTTATGCTCGGCAGGGAATCCCGGCGTATCTCGGACCGGATCGGGGCAGAGGAGAAGGCGGAAGTATGGAAAGATGGAGAATACCGGAAGGGAAGGACTGTGGATGTGTCTGAGGAGGGAATCGCACTGCGACTCTCAGGCATGCCGGGGCTGAAAAAGGGGGACACATTCCGGGTCGTGGTTACCACGGAGCATTACAGAGCCGCTCTGAACGCGACCTGTGTTTACAGCAGAGGGGAAGGCGCCCTGCAGGAAGAAAACGTCCGGGCAGAAGCGGCCCGGACGGAAGATAAAACAGGGAGTGAAACACCATCTGGAATGTCAGAGATGCGGCCGGGGGTATTTCTGGCCGCAATAGTCAGTCCTGAGGATGAGGAGAGCAAGAGGAACTGGATGCAGATCATTCATGACCGGAAACATTCCCTGCCAAGAGAGATCGATCCGTGGATGACGGTTTATGACGAGGTGTGCTGGAATATCCGTATGAGATGGGAGAAAAGATGAAAGGAATATGAGAGAAAAGGTGAGAGGAAGAATGAAAGAGGACACATGTGAGGTGAGAAAATGGAAGGGCTTTACAGACTGACAGAGACAGCGCTGCTTTTAATGTCGTTTTGGGGATATTTTTTTATTGTCTGCCGGTTTGGGAAGGTAAAGAACTGGTTTGTGCCCATCGTCTGCATGGCAGGCATCAGTCTTATGCTTTTCTTTGGCGGGCTTCTGGGCATTCTGGCTCTGGCAGCGGATCTGGCGCTCATGGGAGGGCTGATCGGGTTTATCATATTTGTAGTCTTTCTTTTAAGAGGAAAGATAAACGCTCCGAAGTGGAGCCTGTGCGGGGGCTGCTTTGGGGTGGGAGCCGCGGTGTTCCTTTTGCTTTCCCTTAATCTGAAATTACTCCATTATGATAATTTCTCCCACTGGGCGCTGATTGTGAAATACCTGCTGTCCACGGATCATTTCCCGGGGGTGGACACGGTCATGATACCATTTCGGGATTATCCGCCGGGCAGCAGTGTGTTCATCTACTATGTGTGCCGGTTTGCCGGGTGGTCTCAGGGCGTTATGCTCCTTGCTCAAAACAGTATGATAATCGCCTGTTTCTATGCGGTGTTTGGCATTGTGAAAGAACAGAGACGGTTTCTTCTCTACTCATTTCTGGGGATGGGGTGTGCGCTTTTGTCTTATCTGAATCTGACGATCCGGATCAACAACCTGCTGGTGGATTTTCTCCTGCCCCTCCTTGCAATGGCGTCCGCGGCGGTTTCCTTCCGGTATTGCAGAGAAAAAGGGAAGCTTTGCATCCTGCAGGTGATCCTGCTTGGATTTATAGGAATTGTGAAAAGCACAGGGGTGTTTTTTGCAGGAGCGGCAGGAATCTATGCTTTGTGGATGAGCGTCCATACCGGGAAGGAAGACCGGAAAACGGAGAGCGGAAAAGAGGATGCGGATAAGGCCGTCTCATTTAGGAGGCGGGGAAAAATATTTGGGTGCGGGGTGCTGATGCTCTGTGGAGCGGCGCTCCCTTCACTGGCGTGGCGGCGCCATCTCAATATTGATATGGCAGGCTTTGAAGGCAAATTTGAGATGGGAAAGGCTGCCGGAGAATATGGAGCTCCTGTGGGAGAAGAATTATACGGTCAGGTGACGAGGGATTTTCTTGAGACTTCCTTTGATCTGTCAGGGCGGTCGGCACAGGTGTTCTTCGTGTGCCTTATCCTTGCCGTGGGAGCGGTTTTGTATGCCTGGTTTATAATGAAAAAGCGCTGGCGGCTGGGAAATATTCTGACAGTAGGCATTGTGGTGGTCATTCTCTACTATGCGGGGATGCTGTATATGTATCTGTACACCATGCCAGCGGAGGAAGCTCTGCGTCTGGCTGGCTTTGAGCGTTACGCCTGCAGTATCATGACGCTGTTTGCGGGAGTGCTGATCATGGGTGCGGCGGTGGATATGGAAGGTTCTTTTGCTGTAGACATTGATGAACGGGGCGCATACAAGGCATATTCGTCCCCGGGGGCGAAGCGGAGATATCAGTATGCAGTGCTGGGAACAGTCCTTCTTGGGGTGAATTTCCTTTATTCGGAGGTCAATGGCCTGCGCAGTATCCGGGCGGATTATGAGACGTCTCTGCCCGGCAGGGTGGAGCGGGCTGTTGGTGACCGGTGGTATGAAACCGGTGAAACCGATGAAAAGACCTATCTGGTGGTGGCGTCAGACGAGAACGGACAGGTGTCCAGCGGGGAGACTCAGTATGTTTGCAGATATTTTCTCTGGGCTCCCAATGTGGACGCAATGGAGAGTGTAAGCGGGGAAGAACTGGAGAGGCTGAGCGTGGAATATGACCGTATTATCGTTCTGGACTGAGGGAAGAGCATAGGATTCCCTCTTGTCCTAGGCACTGCTAGAACGCACAGCTCCTTTCAGGAACGCTCTGGCTACATTTTTCCGGTGAAAAGTGTCCCTGATTTCCCACCTTTTACAATGTCGTAGAGGAATTCCGGGTGCTTGCCGTTTGTTACGATTGTATCGATTCCCTGTGAGGTGGCAAGCTGCGCTGCCTGAAGCTTCGTGCGCATCCCGCCTGTGCCGCGCCGACTCCCAGCTCCCCCCGCCAGCGAGTAGACACTCTCATCAATGTGGCTGATTTGTTCGATCAGCTTTGCGTTTGGATAGAGGCGCGGGTCACTGTCGTAGAAACCGTCGATGTCTGAGAAGATGACAAGCCGTTTCGCGCGGCAGAGAACAGATACAACAGCAGAGAGCATATCATTGTCACCAAAAAGACGGTCTTCGGATTCAATTTCTTTATAACTGACAGAATCATTCTCATTTACAATCGGAATAACGCCCATCTCCAGAAGGGCGTTGAAAGTGTTAGTCAGGTTTTCCTTCTTCTCCTCTTCTTCAATATCTTCCGCATTTAAGAGGATCTGAGCGACTGTCTTGTCATAATCCCCGAAAAATTTGTCATAAAGGTACATAAGACTGCACTGTCCCACAGCAGCTGCTGCCTGCTTCATCCGCATGCTGTCCGGCTTAGCTTGCATGCCCAGCTTGTTTCTGCCCACGGCAATTGCTCCTGATGATACAAGGATGACTTCATATCCCATATTATGGATATCTGCCAGCGTGCATACAAGGCGGTCAGTAGCACGCAGATCGCTCTTCCCGGCATCGTTTGTAAGCGTGGAAGTACCTACTTTTACTACGATTCTGTTGTTATAAAGCCCCATGTTCTAATTCCTCCTGAAAACATAACTGACGGATTTTTTGACATTATTGCCGATTTATCGTATCATAGATCAAAAGATTACAAAAGCGAATATTTATCATATATAACATGATAATATCAGATAAATAGGAGCGCGGGAGGAAAAAAGATGGATGGCAGTATTCAGAAATACCTTGCTTTTGTGAAAACTGTTGAATGTGGGAGCTTTACAAAAGCTGCGGAATTGCTCAGTTATTCTCAGTCAGGTATCAGCCGTATGATAGGGGATCTGGAGAGGGAGTGGAAGGTAACGCTTCTTGAACGCAGCCGTTCGGGAGTTCGCCTTACAAGCGAAGGAATCCGCTTGCTTCCATACGCGAAACGGGTGTGCGATGAGTATGAGAAACTACAGTCAGTGGTTAATGGAATTAACGGGTTGAACGCAGGTCTGATCCGTATTGGTACATTTTCCAGTGTGGCGACTCACTGGCTTCCTAATATGATCCATGAATTTCAGAAAGAGTATCCGAATATTGATTATGAATTGCTTCTAGGAGATTATACGGAGATTGAGACATGGATATCCGAGGGAAGGGTGGACTGCGGCTTCTTGAGACTTCCTGTTCAGGCGGAGCTTGAGACGATGTTCCTTGAGCAGGATAGACTGCTCGCTGTGATGCCAGAGGGTCACCCGTTGGCGGCGCTGGAAGAGATTCCGCTGAGCGCATTGTGCGGAGAGCCTTTTATGCTTTTAGAGAAGGGGGCAAAGGCAGAAGTGTCGGAGATTTTTGAAAAAAGTGGGATGAGTCCGAACATACATTTTACTACATGGGATGATTATGCGATTATGTCCATGATAGAGAGCGGGCTGGGGGTAAGTATCCTGCCGGAGCTGATTCTAAAGAGGACACCTTATAAGATCGTGGCGAGGGAACTGGAGATCCCGGCATATCGGAATATTGGGATAGCTTGGCGAAAACGCAAGGTTTCTGCCCCAGTGCTGGAGAGATTTATGAAATATCTGGATCATCGGGAGCAGGTGAACCGGGAATGAAATTGTAATAACGCCATGGCACTGGAAAAAGAAACCTTCTTGCTAGTTCTGCATATATTGATTATAATAAATCCATATTAGCTATCTCCGCGCGGAAAGTTCTGGTAAAAAGGATAGGCGCAGAGAGGAAGAGAGGTTATCAATATGAAAAAAGTAATCACCAGTCTGCCGTTCAAACTCCTGCTTGGAGTGGTCATCGGCATCCTTGTGGGTCAGGTCTCTGGGACGGCGCTGATGAATGTTGTTGTAACAGTGAAATTTGTCCTAGGAGAGTTTATCAATTTTTGTGTGCCGCTAATTATCATTGGTTTTATTGCTCCATCCATTACAAGGCTTGGGAGAAATGCTTCCCGAATGCTTGGCGTGGCGATATTCTGTGCGTACATGTCCTCTATATTGGCGGCATTTATGGCTATGGCGTCAGGGTATGGGCTGATCCCCCATCTATCTATTGATTCAGAAGTAGAAGGGCTTAAGGAATTGCCGGAGATCGTATTCCAGCTTGAGATCCCACAGATCATGAGTGTTATGAGTGCTCTGGTCTTTTCGGTGCTGATTGGTCTTGCAGCTACGTGGACCAAAGCGGCGACAGTGACAAATATTTTAGAAGAGTTCCAGAAGATCGTGCTTGAAATTGTGACAAGAATCGTAATCCCGATCTTACCGGTGTTTATCGGATTTACGTTCTGCTCTTTGTCCTACGAAGGAACGATCACGAAGCAACTCCCGGTATTTATCAAGATCGTCATTATTGTGATGATCGGTCACTTTATATGGATGGCCGTACTTTACGCGGTGGCAGGAATCTATTCAAAGAGCAATCCGTTTGATGTGATTAGAAATTACGGACCGGCTTATATTACGGCAGTGGGCACTATGTCCTCCGCCGCGACGCTGGCGGTAGCGCTTCGTTGTGCGAAAAAATCAAAACCGCTGCGCGAGGATATGGTGGATTTTGGAATTCCGCTATTTGCGAATATCCATCTGTGCGGATCAGTGCTGACAGAAGTATTTTTTGTTATGACAGTATCCCTCATCCTGTATGGCCAGATCCCGTCTGTAGGGACAATGGTTCTGTTCTGCTTGCTGCTTGGAATCTTTGCTATTGGAGCGCCGGGGGTTCCAGGAGGGACAGTAATGGCGTCTCTGGGGCTGATTACGGGAGTTCTTGGCTTTGATTCGACGGGAACTGCTTTGATGCTTACGATTTTTGCGCTTCAGGATAGCTTTGGTACAGCTTGCAATATTACAGGAGACGGCGCGCTGACCATGATCTTGACCGGGTATGCGAATCGGCATAACATTGAGAAGCAGGAATTGAAAGTAGAGTTATAAAGGGAATAAGGGTGCTGTGAAATATATCTTTTCTGTATAGATAATATACGTTCCCGGGATTATATCATAACTCAAAACTGTTCCGCCCTACTTCAAAGATTTGGGCGGATGTTAAAGATGGCTGATGTTCGACCAGAAGGTCTTCATCAGCCATCTTTAACATCCGGTTCAAATGCTTTTCTCGCAGTAAGGTCTATCTGTCGGAAGCGACTTCCACTTTGAATTTCCCTGCACAAAGATCTTTGTTGTACAGATGAATATAGTATATTTTAGAACTTCCCTTTTCGGAAAACGAAATATCCACAGAACTGTATTGCGTGAGCGGCAAGTAGAGCGCAGCGGCCCCGAAGCCGCGATGCAATTACAGTTCTGTGGAGATCGTATGCTTTTAGGAAAAGAAAAATTTCAAAAACTTTTTACTGTTCATCTGTATAAAAAAGATATATTTATCAACTTATACTCCAAGTACCTTCCGGGTCAGTTTTCGTTCATCCTCCCCGGCATTTCTATAATGCATTAGCAGATCTGCTTCTTCTTTCGTCAGATAGATCGTGTCTGCATTTTCTAAAACTTTCCCGGTAAAGTAAGGTCCAGAAGTTTCGTTTATGATACCAGTGCTGGTACAGGTCTGGGTGATGAGCTGTTCTAAAGTGACTTCATAGATATCAGCGATACGGATGAGCATATCAATATCCGGGATGCGTTTTCCAGTTTCATAGTTTGAGTACGCCTGTCTTGAGATATTGAGTTTTTCGCCGATCTGCTCTTGCGTATAATTATTTTCAGTTCTCAATCTATGCAGATTGTTCGCAAGCTGGATAATAGACACACCGACACCTCCGTTTACAAGAAACCATTAAAATTCTCCACTATTATATCAATTTTTCCAGTAAACAAGGCGCTATGCAACATAACGGATAATATACACAAAAAGAAACAAATAGTTGCAATACATGGACATGCCACTATACCTTACTAAGTGAGCTGTTATGGTATTGTGTAGAATAAGTGACATCTTCTCCGAGCCACTTCGGAGCTTCATAGGATCCCGCAGTCTCCTCGTCCGGGAACTCGATCTCCGCCAGTACGAGAGGAGAGAGATCTTCTTCAAAAAAGTCCAGTTCCAGAGAGAGACCGTTCTCCAATGGGATGACATAGCGTTTTTTTCTGATGATCCTTCCGTCTGTTTTCGGCACCAGATGTTCGTAAGCCTCTTTTGTGAGAGGCAGATTGTATTCTTCCCGGGACATAAGCCCTTTTGATTTGTAAGTGAGAAAATATTCGTCATTGTCCCTTCGTATGCGGACGACCGGAGCTGTGCAGAGATAGCCCTGCTCGATATGGCGGCACGGGTAATCTTCAGGCTGGAAGGGCAGCTGTTTCGTATTTACAAGAAATTTGCGTTCAATCTCCATAGTACATTCTCCTGTTGATAGAAAATAGTAATTTGTTTTATTATATAGCATTCTTTAGGCGCACACCAGAAAAATGACCGGATTTATATAAATTATAAGCAGGAGGGTACGGGGGATGCTCGTTGCATTTGCAGGAGTGGTTTGTTACACTGAGATGAGAAAAAACTATACATTCGGGAGGGTGGACAGATGAATAAGGTTTATGTTTTTCTTGCAGACGGATTTGAGGAGATCGAGGGACTTACGGTCGTGGATGTTTTGCGCCGTGCGGAGATTGAAACGGAAACCGTGTCCATTATGGGCAGGAAAGATGTACATGGAGCCCATAAGATTACAGTGATGGCGGATAGGCTTTTTGAGGAGACGGATATAGAGGAAGCCGACATGCTGGTTGTCCCAGGCGGGATGCAAGGCACGCTGAATCTTAAGGCGCATGAAGGACTGAGAGAACAATTGCTGTCATTTGACAGGCAGAAAAAATATATTGGAGCGATTTGCGCAGCTCCAAGTGTTCTGGGAGAACTTGGAATATTGGATGGAAGAAAAGCGTGCTGTTATCCATCCTTTGAAGAGACGCTAAAAGGTGCGGAAGTCGTATGGGAACCGGCGGTTACAGACGGGCATATCACCACAGGACGGGGAATGGGTACGGCAATTCCTTTTGCACTGAAGCTAACGGAGGTTCTGGCAGGAGCAGAAAAAGCAGCAGAGGTAAAAGCATCTATCGTATACGAGGGATGAAAGTACAGTTCCCCGAGTGCCATTTGCAAAACCGCACCTTGTGCTAACCGCGGCATACGCCGCAGTTTTGCTCATGAGAAGGCGCTCCGTTCATCCCCACACCTCTCCGCAAAACTGTGCAAGCACATCTTGCGTTCGAGGATATGGTCATGGCGGAACTGTTTTGGCAAAAAGTACTGGAAATATGCGGTTGTGTGTGCTATACTGTGTTAATGACTGCAAATGTCTTCTTTCGTAGGAGAAGAGATAGAGTTTGCGCATTCAAGGAGGAAGAAAATGAGTTTACAGGTAGAAAAATTAGAACATAATATGGCGAAGCTGACGATCGAGGTGTCAGCGGAGGATGTGGAGAAGGCGCTTCAGGCTGCATATTTGAAACAGCGAAGTAAGATCAACCTTCCGGGATTCCGTAAAGGAAAGGTTCCGCGTCAGATGATCGAGAAGATGTATGGGCCGGAAGTGTTCTATGATGAAGCGGCAAATCATATGATATCAGAGGGGTATGGAAAAGCATACGATGAGTGCGAGCTTGATATTGTGTCCCAGCCGAAGATTGAGATCGCACAGCTTGAGAAGGGAAAACCTTTTATTTTTACGGCTGAGGTGGCAGTGAAGCCGGAGGTTACACTTGGTGAATATAAGGGGTTGAAAGTGGACAAAGTTTCTACAAGAGTGACACAGAAAGAAGTCGATGAGGAGATTGACAGAGAGCGCGAGCGCAGTGCAAGGACAGTTGAGGTCACAGACAGACCGGTTCAGGACAAAGATCAGGTCGTTCTCGATTTTGAAGGATTTGTAGACGGTGTCGCATTTGAAGGTGGAAAAGGCGAAAAATATCCGCTTACTATCGGTTCCGGCGCGTTTATTCCGGGATTCGAAGAACAGTTGATCGGCGCTGAGATCGGCAAGGAAATGGAAGTTAATGTGACTTTCCCGGAAGAGTATCAGGCGGCGGAGCTCGCGGGAAAAGCAGCGGTATTTAAATGCACGGTACACGAGATCAAAGCAAAGGAACTTCCGGAGCTGGATGACGAGTTCGTATCCGACGTATCTGAGAAGAGCGAGACTGTTGATGCATACAAAGCCGAGGTGAAGTCAAAGATCAAAGAGCGCAAGGAGCGCGAAGGTAAGCAGAAGAAAGAGGATCAGGCGGTGGAGCAGGCTGTTGCAAATGCACAGATCGATATTCCGGAGCCGATGATCGATCTTCAGACAAAGCAGATGGCGGATGACTTTGCACGCCGCATCATGCAGCAGGGAATGACTCTGGAGCAGTATTTCCAGTTCACGGGTCTTTCTGAAGAGAAAATGATGGAAGAGTTCCGTCCGCAGGCTGAGAAGCGTATCCGCACAAGACTGGTGCTCGAGGCAGTTGTTGCCACAGAGAATATCGAAGTGTCTGATGAGCGTCTGGACGAGGAGCTTCAGAAGATGGCAGACTCCTATCAGATGGAAGTTGAGAAGCTCAAAGAGTTTATGGGCGACAACGAGAAGAATCAGATGAAAGAAGATATCGCAGTTCAGGAAGCTGTGACACTGATCACAGACGCGGCAGTAGAAGGTTAATTATGATTCTTGAGAGGTGTGTCGCTTAAGGCACACCTCTTGTTTCAAAAACAAGTTTTCCGAAACAGGGATTGCCCAGCAGAATACTGGAATACCCGGAATAGTAGTATTATGAAGAGAAACAGAAACCGATAGTGTATCAGAAAGGGGTAGAAAAATGAGTTTAGTACCTTATGTCATTGAACAGACGAGCAGAGGGGAACGTTCTTACGACATTTATTCAAGACTCTTAAAGGAAAGGATCATTTTCCTCGGGGAAGAAGTAAACGACGTGTCCGCCAGTGTGGTGGTGGCGCAGCTTTTGTTTCTTGAAGCAGATGATCCGGACAAGGATATTCAGCTGTATATTAACAGCCCGGGCGGCTCCGTGACAGCAGGGCTTGCGATCTATGATACGATGCAGTATATCAAATGCGATGTGTCTACAGTGTGTATTGGAATGGCTGCCAGCATGGGAGCATTCCTGCTTGCAGGAGGGAAAAAAGGCAAAAGATTCGCGCTGCCGAATGCAGAGATCATGATCCATCAGCCGTCAGGCGGGGCACAGGGACAGGCAACAGAGATTCAAATTGCCGCGGAACATATTCTCCGCACAAAACAAAAATTAAACGAGATCTTAGCTGTGAACACGGGAAAGGATATCGAGACGGTTAAGGCTGATACAGAGCGTGACAACTTCATGTCCGCGGAGGAAGCGAAAGCCTACGGCTTGATCGACGAAGTGATCGCAAATCACTAATACTGTATGAGGTGGCATATATGGCAGGGAAAATGACAGACGATATTGTAAGGTGCTCGTTCTGCGGAAAGACGCAGGCGCAGGTAAGGAAGCTGATCGCAGGCCCGAACGGGACTTACATCTGCGACGAGTGTATCGGGATCTGTTCAGAGATTATAGAAGAAGAGCTTGATTACAATGATGAGAAAGAGGTACTTGATAATATCAATCTTCTGACACCAGAAGAGATGAAGACATTTCTCGATGATTATGTGATTGGTCAGGAAGAGGCGAAAAAAGTCCTCTCCGTTGCAGTTTACAATCATTATAAAAGAATCATGGCAGAGCAGGATTTGGATGTGGAACTGCAGAAGAGCAATATTCTTATGCTGGGCCCGACAGGATGCGGGAAAACGCTTCTTGCGCAGACTTTGGCTAAGATCCTGAATGTTCCGTTTGCCATTGCTGATGCGACAGCCCTGACAGAGGCGGGATACGTGGGGGAGGATGTGGAGAATATTCTTCTTAAGATCATTCAGGCTGCCGACGGCGATATCGAACGTGCGGAACATGGCATTATTTATATTGATGAGATTGATAAGATTACAAGAAAATCTGAGAATCCGTCCATCACTAGGGACGTATCCGGTGAAGGGGTACAACAGGCGCTGCTAAAGATTATTGAAGGAACGGTAGCATCTGTGCCGCCTCAGGGAGGGCGCAAGCATCCTCATCAAGAACTTATCCAGATTGACACGACGAATATCTTATTTATTTGCGGCGGAGCATTCGAGGGCATTGATAAGATCATTGAGACACGTCTTGATAGGAAATCCATTGGCTTTAACGCGGAGATTGCCTCAAAACATGAATATGACATGGATGTACTGCTTCACGAGGTGTTGCCGCAGGATCTTGTGAAATTTGGCTTGATACCAGAATTGGTTGGCAGACTGCCGGTGACCGTATCCCTGGATCTTTTGGATAAAGAAGCGCTGATCCGTATACTGACGGAGCCGAAGAGTGCGATTGTCAAGCAGTATCAGAAGCTTCTTGAGCTGGATGGCGTGAAACTGGAATTTGACCGGGATGCATTGACCGCAATCGCGGAGACCACTCTTGCAAGAAAGACAGGTGCGAGAGGATTGCGGGCGATTATGGAGAAGATCATGATGGATACAATGTATCAGGTTCCGTCAGATGAAACGATCAAAGAATGCAGGATTACGAAGGAGACAGTCAACGGTACAGGAGGACCGCTGTACTTACGCGACGGTGAAGAGAGAAGATCGTTTCTGACGTCAGAGAGCGCATAACTAAGCAGCGTGAGGTTGCTGTAAGGGCGGGTAAAGTGGAAAGAAGATCCATATCCCGCCCTTTTTGTAGCACGTCTCTGTGTGAAGTATCTGATGGAGAAAAGCAACAGGGGTGCAAAGGCACATACACGGTCCGTATATACAGACAGGAAAGATTCAGGAGGGAAACAGATGAACAATAAGATAAAGAGCCTGCCGATGGTTGCCCTCAGGGGAATGACCATCATGCCAGAGATGGTTGTACATTTTGACGTGAGCAGGGAACGGTCCATTGCCGCGATCCAAGAGGCAATGGTGGAGGAGCAGAAGATATTCCTTACTGCTCAGAAGTCTATTGATACGGAAAATCCGGGGATCAAAGATGTCTATGAGATCGGTACAGTGGGAACTATCAAACAAATCATTAAGCTGCCGAAACATATCGTGCGTGTATTGGTTTCCGGGGAGACGAGAGGACGGCTTCAGGAGATGGAGTTCTCTGATCCATATTTAAGAGCCAAGGTGGAAGTGCTCGACGAGGACAGTGTGATTATACCCAATGATTTAAATGGGGAAGCGATGGAACGCGGACTAAAAGATATGTTCGTGGATTATGCGGCGAAGAACGGGAAGATGTCCAAAGAATCCGTGGCACAACTCCTTGAAGTGAAGGGGCTGAAAAAGCTGGTCGATGAGATTGCGGCGAACATTCCTCTTTATTATACAGACCAGCAGGAGATCCTTCAGGAGACAGACTTCTGGAAGCGGTATGAGAAATTGGCGTTTAAGCTGGTCAATGAAGTCCAGATCATGGATATCAAGGAAGAGATTCAGCGCAAGGTCAAAGAACGTGTGGATCAGCACCAGAGAGAATATATTCTGCGCGAACAGTTAAAATTGATCCGCGAGGAGCTGGGAGACGATACGACGGTTTCTGACGCGGAGGAGTTTGAGAACGCTCTGAAAAAATTGAAAGCGCCAAAAGAAGTAAAGGAGAAACTTCAAAAAGAAATCAACCGTTTCAAGAGTTCTATGAATTCCCCGGCGGAGAATGGGGTTATCCGCACATATATTGAGACGCTTTTGGAAATGCCGTGGGACAAGGCTGCCAAGGATAATAATGATATCGAGTACGCGAAGAAGGTGCTTGATGAAGATCATTACGGGCTGGAGCAGGTAAAAGAACGCATTCTGGAATTTCTTGCGGTACGCACTCTGACAAAGAAGGGGGACAGCCCTATTCTCTGTCTTGCTGGACCGCCGGGAACCGGTAAGACATCGATCGCAAAATCGCTGGCAAAGGCGATGAAAAAGCCTTATGTCCGAATCTCGCTGGGCGGCGTCCGGGATGAAGCGGAGATTCGCGGTCACCGAAAGACTTATGTAGGGGCTATGCCGGGGCGAATTGCCAACGGGATTCGTACCGCAGGCGTAAAAAACCCGGTTATGCTTCTGGATGAGATTGACAAAGTGAGTACAGACTATAAAGGGGATACCTTTTCAGCTCTGCTGGAGGTGCTGGACAGTGAACAAAATGGAAAGTTCCGGGACCACTATCTGGAAGTTCCGCTGGATCTCTCGGAAGTTATGTTCATCACAACAGCGAACACACTCCAGACAATCCCCCGCCCGCTGCTGGACCGTATGGAGATTATAGAGATCAGCAGTTACACGGAAAACGAGAAGCTGCATATTGCTATGGAACATCTAATTCCAAAGCAGCTTGAACGCCATGGGCTTATTAAGGAACAGCTGACATTTAGCAAACATGCGATCTGGAAAATAGCACGAAATTATACAAAAGAAGCTGGAGTACGTCAGCTCGAAAGAGAGGTCGGGAACGTGTGCCGCAAGGCGGCAAAGGAAATCTTGACAACAGATCGGAAGAAGATTGCGGTGACAGACCGCAATATCCACAAATTCCTTGGAAAAGAAAAATATACTTACCAGATGGCAAATCCGACGCCGGAAGTGGGAATTGTCAGGGGACTTGCATGGACTAGCGTAGGCGGCGACACACTTCAGATAGAAGTCAATGTTATGCCGGGAAGAGGAGATCTTACTCTTACAGGACAGCTGGGAGATGTGATGAAAGAATCGGCTCGTGCCGGGATCAGTTATATTCGTTCTGTTAGCGGAAAATATAGTATTGCCGAAGATTTCTTTGAGAAACATGACATCCACGTGCATATTCCCGAAGGGGCAGTTCCTAAAGACGGGCCTTCCGCGGGTATTACCATGGCGACAGCAATGATCTCTGCTATCACAGAAAAGAAAGTAAGGGCTGATCTGGCAATGACTGGAGAGATCACACTGAGAGGACGGGTTCTGCCGATAGGAGGGCTTAAGGAAAAACTTTTGGCGGCAAAGAGCGCAGGTATGAAGACCGTGCTCATTCCCAAGGAAAATCAGGTGGATGTCGATGAACTTTCTACGGAGATTACAAAGGGGCTTGAAATCCTTCCTGTGAAGAACATGAAGGAAGTGCTTGAAGCAGCTCTTGTACCGTGACTGTATTGTAAATGAGAGACGGAGGAACATATGATAATAAAGAGTATCAATCTTGAGACTGTGTGCGGGATCACAAGTACGCTTCCAGAAAACAGAAAGCCAGAGGTGGCCTTTGCGGGAAAATCTAACGTGGGGAAATCCTCATTGATCAATACTCTAATGAACCGCAAGTCATACGCCCGCATATCAGCCACACCGGGGAAGACGCAGACCATCAACTTCTATAACATCAATGACCGTCTGTATCTCGTGGACCTTCCAGGATACGGATATGCGAAAGTGTCTGAGAAAGAAAAGGCGCAGTGGGGCAGGATGATCGAGAGGTATCTGCACGCCTCCACCCAGCTTAAGGCGGTGTTCCTGCTTATCGATATCCGGCACGAACCTTCGGCAAATGATAAGATGATGTACAAGTGGATTGTGGAGCAGGGTTATGAGCCTGTCATCATTGCCACAAAGTTAGATAAAATAAAACGCAGTCAGGTGCAAAAACATGTTAAAATGTTAAAGGAGGGCCTCGGCCTTGTGCCGGGGACGAAGATCATCCCATTTTCTTCTGTGACAAAGCAAGGAAGGGATGAGATATGGGAGCTGATCGAGATGTTTGAGCAGGGAGATTAGGAGGCGGACAGGATGGAAAACACACGTCCTTACTGGCAGGTGGGATTAAGGCTTTTGATTAGCGTCGCTGCCACAGCAGCATTTGTAGTCATCGGGGTGAAGCTGATTGGTTTTCTTATGCCCTTTGTCATAGGTTGGCTCATCGCCGCTATCGCGGCTCCGCTGGTGAACTGGCTGGAGAAGCGGCTGCGGATCATCAAAAAGCTGGGATCCGCCCTGATCGTTATTTTCGTGCTGGCAGCGATTGTTTTGGCTCTTTATTTTGGAATCAGCAGACTGGCACAGGAGATTGGTGATCTGGTACGGAATTTTCCAGAGATGTACGCTCATCTTGAGACTGGGCTGCGCCAGATCGGCGATACCCTCTACGGGATTTTTGAAAAACTTCCGTTAGGCGTACAAAATGGGTGGAATGCCATGGTGGAAAATCTGGACCAGTACATGGGAAATCTTGTCTCTAACATTAGCGAACCGACAGTGATGGCTGCGGGGAATATTGCCCGGCGGGTGCCATATTACCTGATTTCTTTTATCGTGGCGGTTATGTCCGCGTATTTCTTTATTGTACAGAGGGAAGAAGTGCTAAGGTGGATGAAACGAGTGGCTCCCAAGGCGGTGCAGAAGCGGATGACACTTGTAATGGATAATTTAAGATATGCTGTGGGAGGATATTTCAAAGCTCAGTTTAAGATCATGGGGATTGTATTTCTGATCCTGCTTGTGGGGCTTGGATTTCTTGGAATAGGATATTTTGTGCTGGTAGCTTTGCTCATTGCATTTCTGGATTTTCTTCCCTTCTTTGGCACCGGGACAGCCATGATCCCATGGGCTGCCTATAAGTTTTTTATGGGAGACTACAAGACCACAGTAGTCCTAGTCGTGCTCTATATCGTGACACAGGCAGTCAGGCAGCTTCTTCAGCCAAAACTTGTGGGAGACAGTGTAGGTCTGAATCCGCTTGTTACCCTTTTGCTCCTGTATGTGGGCTATCGGATGGGTGGCGTATTGTGGATGATCCTGGCAGTACCCATTGGGATGGTGCTTATCAACATGTGTCAGGCAGGCGCATTTGATTATATTTTTGACGATGTGCGGATTTTGGCTGACGGAATACTCGGATTAAGAGAAAATAATGTAAGTAATGAAGAGAAAGAAAAAAATGAAAGGAGGCAGTGAATGGCAGAGAAATTCATTATCAAACGCTCCGGCGACAGAGAGATCTACCAGCCGGATAAGATTAAAGGGGCAATGCGAAAGAGCTTTGCCTCATGTGGTACAAAATCAGAGGAGGAACAGCTCCATGCACTCTGTGTGGCAGTTGAGGAGAAACTGGAAAAAAGAAAGGCGGATTCTGTGGAGCTGATTCAGGATGTGGTGGAGGAAACCTTGATGGAGCAGGGGTTTTTCCAAGAGGCAAAAGCCTATATCCTTTATCGGCAGAAGAGGACGGAGCTGCGCAGGGTCCGGCAGGAAATTGAAAATGAAGTGAAGATAGAAGGACTGTCTGACATTTTAAAGGATATCCAGCAGGTTTTTCCGCCGGACATCTACGCCTTTCCCGTGCTGTTCGGAAAGTTTATGGGATTTCAGAAGCCAGATATGGACGAAGATGAGAAGCTGGAGGCGCTGGTCAAGGCGGCCATGGAGCTGACCAGCCAGGAGGCGCCCCGGTGGGAAAATATTGCCGGATGGCTGTTGGCATTTCAGTTTAACCGGAAGCTTCGGGTGGAGACAGAGAGCAGAGGACTGATCACACTCTTTGACAAGATCACCTATCTCACGGATCAGGGATTGTACGGAAGCTATATTTTAGAAGCATACTCGCGCAGTGAGATTGATGAGGCGGAAACCTTCCTTGTTCCAGAGAGGGACCGGCTTTTCAATTACTCAGGGCTTGACCTTCTGATCAAGCGGTATGTCATATCAACCCACCGCCATGTGCCGTTAGAGAGCCCACAGGAGATGTTTCTTGGCATTGCCCTCCATCTCGCCATGAATGAGGAAAAAGACGTGCGGCTTACGTGGGTGAAGGCATTTTATGATATGCTCTCTAAGTTGGAAGTGACCATGGCAACCCCTACACTGGCAAATGCGAGGAAGCCCTTCCATCAGCTCAGTTCCTGCTTTATCGATACAGTGCCGGACAGCCTCAAGGGCATCTTCCGCTCCGTAGACAACTTTGCTCAGGTGAGCAAGTACGGCGGCGGCATGGGCATGTATTTTGGAAAAGTAAGGGCGGCAGGAAGTGCCATCCGGGGCTTTGAAGGAGCCGCCGGAGGCGTGATCCGCTGGATACGCATTGTCAATGACACCGCAGTGGCGGTAGATCAGCTTGGCGTGAGAGCAGGGGCGGTGGCGGTCTATCTGGATGCATGGCACAGGGACCTGCCGGAATTTCTCCAGATTCGGACAAACAACGGAGATGAGAGGATGAAAGCCCACGATGTGTTTCCTGCAGTCTGCTATCCGGATCTGTTCTGGAAGATGGTAAAAGAAGATCTGGATCAGGACTGGTACCTGATGTGCCCCCACGATATTGCGATGGCAAAGGGATACAGTCTGGAGGACTTTTACGGAGAAGAATGGGAAAAGAGATATTGGGACTGTGTGCATGATTCACGGATCACGAAGCGCACGATCGGGCTCAAAGATATGGTGAGGCTCATCATCAAATCCGTGGTTGAGACAGGAGCGCCCTTTACCTTTAACCGTGATATCGTAAACCGGGCGAATCCTAATCCTCACAGGGGCATGATCTACTGTTCCAACCTCTGCACGGAAATCGCTCAGAACATGGCGCCCATCTCCACAGTCAGCACAGAAGTAAAGACGGAAGATGGGGACACTGTTGTGGTAAACACGACAAAGGCAGGAGAGTTCGTTGTGTGCAATCTTGCTTCCCTCTCCCTTGGAAGGCTTCCGGTGCAGGATAAAGAATATATGCGCAAGGTAGTGCGGACAGTGGTACGTGCGCTGGACAATGTGATCGATCTGAACTTTTATCCCCTTCCCTACGCGAAGATCACCAATCACAGCTATCGGTCCATAGGGCTTGGCGTCAGCGGATATCACCATATGCTGGCAAAGAACAGTATAAAGTGGCAGTCAGAAGAGCATTTGGAATTTGTGGACCGTCTATTCGAGGACATCAACTATGCGGCGGTGGAGGCAAGCTCTGACTTTGCCGCGGAAAAGGGAAGCTACCGCTATTTTGAAAGATCAGACTGGGATACAGGGGCATATTTTGACAAGCGGGATTATACATCTGAAAAATGGTCTGCGCTGCGTAAAAAGGTTCATGAGCAGGGTATGAGAAACGCCTATCTCCTTGCCATTGCGCCCACCAGCTCCACTTCCATCATCGCGGGAACAACAGCGGGCATTGATCCGGTGATGAACAAGTTTTTCTTAGAGGAGAAAAAAGGCTCCATGCTTCCGAGAGTAGCTCCGGACTTAAGCATGGAGACCTACTGGTATTATATCAATGCTCACCACATCGACCAGACATGGTCCGTGCGTGCCTGCGGTGTACGCCAGCGGCATGTGGATCAGGCGCAGTCCATGAATTTTTATATCACCAACGAATATACAATGCGTCAGGTGCTCAATCTCTATCTCAAGGCATGGGAGTGCGGCGTAAAGACGGTTTATTATGTGCGCTCAAAATCACTTGAGGTAGAAGAATGTGAATCATGTTCATCCTGACGGACAGGATAAATGAAAGGAGAAACAGATGCAGGAATTTGATGTAAGACAGCCCCTTCCTCATAAACCGCTGTTTAACCCGGGCGGAGATACGGACGTGCTGAAAAGGCGCATGATCGGCGGAAATACAACGAACCTCAATGATTACAACAACCTGAAATATCCATGGGTGTCGGACTGGTACCGTCAGGCAATGAACAACTTCTGGATTCCGGAGGAGATCAACCTGTCGCAGGACATCAAGGATTACCCGAAACTGGAAAAGGCAGAGAGAAAGGCGTATGACAAGATTCTCTCCTTCCTCGTGTTTCTTGATTCCATACAGACGGCAAACCTGCCATGTGTGGGCGAGTATATTACAGCAAACGAGGTGAACCTCTGTCTCAACATACAGACATTTCAGGAGTGCGTACATTCCCAGTCCTATTCCTATATGCTGGATACGATTTGTTCGCCGGAAGAGCGGATGGATATCCTGTACCAGTGGAAAACGGACGAACATCTCCTGAAGCGGAACACGTTTATCGGAGACTGTTACAATGAGTTCCAGACAAAAAAGGATGCAAGGACGCTTCTGAAAGTGATGATGGCAAATTATGTGCTGGAGGGCATCTATTTTTACTCCGGGTTCATGTTCTTTTACAATCTGTCCAGAAACGGAAAGATGCCCGGTTCTGCTCAGGAGATCCGGTACATCAACCGCGATGAGAATACACACCTGTGGCTGTTCCGCAACATTATCATCGAACTGCGGAAGGAACACCCGGAATTGTTTGACGACGCTATGGTGGCAGAGATGAGGGAACTTCTCATGGAAGGCGTGCGCCAGGAAATCGAATGGGGACACTATGTGATCGGGGACGACGTGGCAGGCTTAAACCGCCAGATGGTGACAGACTATATCCAATATCTGGGCAATTTAAGATGGACAAGCTTTGGATATGACCCGATCTATCCCGGATATGAGAGGGAGCCGGAATCTATGCGCTGGGTATCTCAGTATTCCAATGCAAATATGGTCAAGACGGATTTCTTTGAAGCGCGGTCCACGGCTTATGCAAAATCCACAGCTCTGGTGGACGATTTATAAGGTTTCTGAGGATTGTGTGACTTGTGGATTGAAAAAGAGGACAGGATATGCTATTATGAACGAGGGAGAAAACTCCCATCATGTAACAAATAAAAAGAATGGAAGATGAGTTTCAACATTTTCAAAAATATCAGGAGGTAAAAAATAATGAAGAAATATGTATGTGTCGTATGTGGATATATTTATGACGAAGCGACCGGCGATCCGGATAATGGGATTGAGGCAGGCACAAAGTGGGAGGACGTACCCGAGGATTTCCTCTGTCCTCTTTGCGGAGTAGGAAAAGACGAGTTTTCAGAAGTGGAATAAAATTTTATTAAAAAACACTGCCGTCCCATATAATAATGGGGCGGCAGTGTTTTGTGCTGGGAAAGGATCAGGAAAGGACATGAAATAATGGGCAGATATGACGTGATAATAATCGGAGCGGGACCGGGAGGCATTTTTGCGGCCTATGAGTTGGTGAAGAAAGCGCCGGAATTAAAAGTGGCTGTGCTTGAGTCCGGCAATCCCATGGAAAAGAGAAAATGCCCTATTGATGGGAAGAAAGTAAAGAGCTGCATCAGCTGTAAGACATGCGCGATTATGAGTGGATTCGGCGGGGCAGGCGCTTTTTCTGATGGGAAATATAATATAACCAATGATTTTGGAGGTACTTTGTATGAATATATCGGCAAGGGAGCGGCTCTGGAACTAATGCACTATGTGGATGAAATCAATATACGGTACGGCGGGGAAGGCACGAAGATGTATTCCACTGCGGGAACGAAATTCAAGAAACTATGTATGCAGAACAAACTGAAACTCTTAGACGCTTCTGTGCGCCATCTTGGAACAGATATCAATTACGTGGTTCTTGAGAATCTGTTCAAAGAGCTAAAGGAAAAGGTGGAATTCCGCTTCAACTGTCATGTTGATAATATTGAGCTTGCAGATAATGGATACCGGATTATCACGAAGAACGGCGCCGATGAGTGCGGCAAATGTATTGTATCTGTGGGAAGAAGCGGCAGCAAATGGATGGAGGAAGTGTGTGAAAGTCTGGGCATCCCCACAAAGTCAAACCGTGTGGATCTCGGTGTGCGTGTGGAGCTTCCAGCGGTGATCTTCTCCCATCTGACAGATGAACTGTACGAGAGTAAGATCGTGTACCGCACGGAGAAGTTTGAGGACAAGGTACGGACATTTTGCATGAATCCGTACGGTATTGTGGTAAATGAAAATACCAATGGTATTGTAACCGTGAATGGACATAGCTATGAGGATCCCAAGAAACAGACAGAGAATACGAATTTTGCCCTTCTTGTGGAAAAACATTTCTCAGAGCCTTTTAAGGACAGCAATGAATATGGCGAGAGCATTGCGCGCCTTTCTAACATGCTTGGAGGCGGCGTGCTGGTGCAGCGGTTTGGCGATTTGATCCGCGGGAGAAGGAGTACGGCAAAGAGGATCGAAGAAGGATTCGTGCGTCCTACATTGTCCGCAGAACCCGGAGATTTAAGCCTCGTGCTCCCCAAGCGTATTTTGGATGGAATCATCGAGATGGTATATGCCCTCGATAAAATTGCTCCGGGAACTGCCAACGACGATACCCTGCTCTATGGAGTAGAAGTGAAATTCTATAATATGGAAGTGAAGCTTGACGGGCATTTGGAGACGAAGCACAAAGGGCTGTATGTGATCGGAGACGGCAGCGGGGTGACCCACTCCCTGTCTCATGCGTCGGCGAGCGGCGTGTATGTGGCAAGAGAGATTGTGGACGGCGGCTGATAAGCGCTGATGAACGTATCGTTTGGAAATTACCATATGAGGCTTGTTCTGTGAAAAACAGAATACAAGAAATACAGTCAGAGGAGTGGAAATGGAAAATACAAAGGCAAAGATCTGCGCGGTATCGCTGTCGGATACAGAAGAATTGCTGGAAATTTATGCTCCTTATGTGGAACATACGGCGATTTCATTTGAATATGATGTACCGTCCGTTGAGGAATTCGCGGAGAGGATCAAGACCCGGCGTGACACATATCCATATCTTGTAGCAAGGGACAGCGAAAGACTCCTTGGATACGCGTACACCAGCCCGTTTGTCGGGAGAGCTGCATACGCGTGGTCTGCACAGACGACCATTTACCTGCGGGAGGAGTGCCGGAACAGGGGGATTGGAAGGGCGCTTTACGAGGCGCTTGAAAAGGTGTGCGCCGCCCAGAATATCCTGAACCTCAATGCGTGTATTGGATTCCCAGAAAAAGAGGACGAGTATCTGACGAAGAACAGCGTTGAGTTCCATAGTCATATGGGTTATCAGACTGTCGGGCTGTTCCATAACAGCGGGTATAAGTTTGGAAGATGGTATCACATGGTCTGGATGGAGAAACTGATCGGAGAGCATAGCGAAAAACCTAAGAGAGTGATTCCCTTCAGGGAATTAAACGATGGGATATTGGAAAAGTGCGGGGTGTCCCGCAGAGGAAGCAGGCACCATCTTTATCTGTGAGGAAGATATCTTTCTTCAAAGTGACTATTTATGTCGTGCCTGATCCTGCGGATCGCTATGTGGTTTTACTCCAGCTCTTTGTAATAATTCTTCTGGAGACGTAAGTATGATTCTGTGATATACTGTATGCAGAAAGCATACAGAGGTGACAAAGATGATACAGACAGATGAGAAGAAAAGACTGGAACAATTTGAAGAGATGCTCTCTGCGGTCCAGACCGAATATGACAGTATTGTCCGGCAGTTGGAAACACTGAAGGAAAGGGGAAAGATGAAGTCCGTGACCTATCAGCAGCTTTTCACACGGAAGCTGACATATCAGAACATGTTGTCCATGTATGAGCTTTACGATTTGGCGGAAAAGCCGAAGGACTGAAAAGTAAAAAATTCCCGCGGGAGGCGCTGCGCACAGGGCGTATATCTCCCGCGGGAATTTTCGCTTTTATGCTTACTGCATCTGCACGATGGATTTTACGTGATCGACTTCCTCTTGGGTAGCTTTGGCAGCAGGCACGTAGTAGCTTCTCTCCCTTGCCGCCTCGTACATCTTCTCCTGTGACATCTCACACTGATTACGCATCTGTTTTAAACATTGCTTTAACTCTTTGTTCTCGGTCTGCGCGATCATGTCTCCGAACATTTTCAGTTCGCCGTTAATGCCGACAAGGGCGTCGGCAACCATTGTTTTCTCGTCCATTGTTTTCACCTCATGATTGAAAAGTATACTGTGTTACTATAGGAATCTCATAAGTTCCTGTTTGTTTTTCATGGCGGAATCCGCCGCGTCCTGAAAAAGCTTTTTGATCTCCGGGTCCTCGGTCTTCGAAGCGTAGTCCGTCATCTTACAGTGTGTGGTGGAATATCCGCCGATAAGATGGCGGAGATTCTGCAGGTCAAGAACTGATATCTCTGACATAGTGTATGCCTCCTTAAAATAAATGATTTTCGTGGATAGTATGTGTTGTATATGATCTGTTTATACACTATGAGCGACAAATTCGTGGAAGAGCGTCCGCATTTCCGTGGAAGTGCGGTACATACATTCAGGGTGCCATTGGACGCCCACGGCAAACGGGTGGGAGCCAAGCTCGACTGCTTCGATTGTTCCGTCGGACGCCCGGGCGCTTATGCAGACATCCTTTCCGGGAAGATTGACTGCCTGATGGTGGAAGCTGTTTACATGAAGGCATGACCCTGTATATTTTTTGAGAATAGTGCCTGAAGATACACGGACGCGGTGGCTGACTTCGCTGCGGCAGGCAGACTGCTGCATATGGTTTAAAACCCTGCCGGGGATGAGAGACATGTCCTGCCAGATGGTGCCGCCGCATGCCACATTCAGGATCTGCATCCCGCGGCAGATAGCGAGGACGGGTTTGCGTGAAGCGAGGATTCGTTTCATCAGGCGGATCTGGAATAAGTCTACCGTAATGTCTGTTTTTCCATTTCCGTTTTGCGGCTCTTCCCCGAAAAGGAGCGGGGTGATGTCCTCTCCCCCGCAGAAGAGGAAACCGTCGCAGAGGTCTGCGTACTCACTGATCACCCGGTCGCTGCGCACGAGTGGAAGGACGAGAGGCAGCCCCTTGGAGTAACGGACGGACTGGATGTAAGGATTTGTGACAAACTGGCGGTCCTGCGTGAAACCGCACATAACGATACCGATCTTAGGTTTCATAATTATTTTCTGCCCCTTGTACAATAATGATATGATAGATTATGTAAAAAAGAAAAATATTATACATAGATTATATATAGGATAGTATATAATTGTTTAAGCAGAATACGGGAGGAAACTGTGCATCGGACAGATATGAAGCAGATAGATATGTATTGGATAGATATGCACTGTGATACGCTCAGTGAGCTGATGAAGGTAAAAAACGGAAATCTTCAGGAAAATACTCTCTGTGTAGATATAAAGAGGCTAAAGCAGATCAAAACGGCGGCACAATTCTTTGCATGCTATGTAAATATGGGAGATTTTACAGGAGGTGAATCTGTGTGGGACCGGGCATACGAAAGAGTGCTGTCCATGACAGATTATGCAAGAAAATCTGTGGGAAAAGACTTCTCTCTGGCATATACTGCGGAGGATATCTTTTCTGCTGTAGGGAAAGGGAAAGTATCCGGTATCCTCACCGTGGAGGAGGGCGGTGTGTTAAACGGAAAGCCGGAACGGCTGGAGGAACTGTATGGCAGGGGTGTTCGGCTAATCACGCTGACTTGGAATTATCGAAACTGTATCGGAAGCCCCAACAGCAGAGAGCCCGAAGTAATGAGACAGGGGCTGACAAGGTTTGGGCTGGAGACAGTGGAGCGGATGAATGAGATGGGAATGATCATTGATGTGTCCCATCTTTCGGACGGCGGGGTTTATGACTGTATCAGGCAGAGCAGCGTGCCGATCGTGGCTTCCCACTCCAACGCAAGGGCGCTGTGTCCCCATCCTCGCAATCTGACGGACGAAATGCTCCATGCTCTCGGAGAAAAGGGCGGTGTTGTGGGGGTGAATTTCTATTCTCCGTTTCTAAAGGAAAGGGGAGGGGCGGACATTTCCGATATTGCGCGCCACGCGGCATACATGACAGATAAAGCGGGGGAGGATGCCGTTGCACTCGGTTCGGATCTGGACGGATTCGATAAGGACGACCTGCCGGACGGCATAAACGGGATTCAGGATATGGGGGGGCTGTGGGCTGCTTTTGAAAAAGCAGATATTACTCCGCGTCAGATTGAGAAGATCATGTACAAAAATGCGATGCGGGTTTTGGGGGAAGTCTTAAAATGAGGAGAGCATTCAGGGGTAAAGCGCCGTTATAAAATCTTTAATTCTCATCATAAAAACTTAAGCTTTGTTTAAAAGAATCCGATGTGTCAGTGGGATATAATCTTCTTGTGTAAAAAAGGAGGACATCTTGAATGGCAGGTCGGAAAGCATATAACAAGAGGATATATGATGAGGATGTGTATGACTGGAGAGTACATGACGAGAGAGTATATGACAAGAGAAAAAGGAATCTTGCGAGAAGGAGAAAAAGAAGAATTATCAAGCTCGTGAGAATGACGCTGGCAGGGGGAGTTATCATCGCGGCAGTATTTTCCGTAAAGAAGGTGCTCGGCGACCGGATTATGCTGACGGAGAACGGCATTGTGTGGGATACGGGGGAGCTTTCTGTGATCGAACAGTCGGGGGATGCGTCGGATACGCTGCGGGAGCTGCTTGAAAATAATCCGGAGACCGCTGATTTTATAAAGAATTATCCGGATATGAAGGACAATCCGCCCGCAGAAAGTGTCGGGGATATGACAAAAGGAGTGATCCCCCATCTCCTTCAGTGGGACGAACGCTGGGGGTATCAGACGTACGGCGACAATATGATCGCGGTGAACGGCTGCGGTCCTACGGCACTTTCCATGGTGGCTGCGGGGCTCACGGGCGATAACACCATCACCCCGTACAAAGTGGCCGGATTCGCGGCAGAGCAAGGATATTATGCGGGCGAATCAGGTACGAGCTGGAGCTTGATGACAGAGGGCGCGCAGCAATTCGGCATCCGGGGAGAAGAACTGGGGCTGAGCAGGGAGGAGGTCTTTTCCGCTCTTGAGAACGGACAACCCATTATATGCAGTATGAGACCCGGGGATTTTACGACTACGGGGCACTTCATTGTGCTTGTGGGAACTAAAGACGGAAAGATCAGGGTGAATGATCCCAACAGTCTGAAACGGAGCGAAAAGCTGTGGGATTATGAGACGCTGGAGTACCAGATCAACAATCTGTGGGGATATACGGTGTTATAGGTGAATATCAGGCGGTTAAGTTTGCGCCCTGTTTTCCTGAATACAGGTCAGTTGTGTTCCCGCCGCACGGCCTGATATAATGGCGTCAGAGAAGCAGGGGTAAAAAACATACGGAAAACAGGAGAAATATAAAAAGGCGTAAGTTCTGCCTCATACAGAGGCATTGCTTACGCCGTTTTCCTTTGGTTTTGTTTTAGGTTCTATTGCAGACCCTGTCATAGCCATACCGACATTCTATTTCTGCCCTTCGATCTCCTGCATTTTAATGGCGCGGACTTTGAGTGGAAGCCCAAACAGGTTGATGAAGCCTTCTGCATCGTGGTGGTCATACAGTTCTCCAGTTGTGAAGCTTGCCAAAGATTCACTGTACAGTGAGTATGGAGAAGTTTCTCCTGCCTTAATAATGTTGCCTTTATATAGCTTAAACTTAACTTCACCGGTCACGTATTTCTGCGTTACATCGATGAAAGCCTGAATTGCTTCTCGCAAGGGCGTAAACCATTTTCCCTCGTATACGATCTGGGCAAATTTGTTTCCGAGATCTTTTTTTACTTCATATGTAGCGCGGTCGAGAACGAGTTCTTCAAGCTGCTCGTGGGCTGCCATGAGGATTGTTCCGCCCGGCGTCTCGTACACGCCGCGGGACTTCATTCCCACGACACGGTTCTCGACGATGTCGATGATCCCGATGCCGTGTTTTCCGCCCAGAGTGTTTAGTTCTGCGATGATTTCGGAAACTTTCATTTCTTTCCCGTTTAAGCTCTTGGGCACGCCTGCCTCAAATGTCATGGTCACATATTCGCCTTCATCCGGCGCCTTCTCTGGCGTTACTCCGAGCACGAGAAGATCGTCATAGTTCGGCTCGTTTGCCGGGTCCTCCAGTTCCAGTCCCTCGTGGCTGATGTGCCAAAGGTTGCGGTCGCGGCTGTAGCTGTGCTTCGCGTCGAAGGGAAGATCAATACCGTGCTGTTTACAGTATTCGATCTCTTCCTCGCGGGATTGCATGGTCCACACATCTGTCATACGCCACGGGGCAATGATCTTGATATCGGGAGCCAGAGCCTTGATGCCCAGCTCGAAACGGATCTGGTCGTTTCCTTTGCCCGTCGCACCGTGGCAGATTGCTGTCGCACCTTCCTTGCGTGCGATCTCCACCAGCTTCTTTGCGATGACTGGACGCGCCATGGAGGTTCCGAGAAGATACTTGTTCTCGTATACGGCGCCTGCTTTCACGCATGGCATGATGTAGTCGTCGCAGAATTCGTCGATGATGTTTTCGATATATAATTTGGAAGCACCTGAAAGTTTCGATCTTTCTTCAAGCCCGTCCAATTCCTCGCCCTGTCCGCAGTCGATGCAGCAACAGATGACCTCATAGTCAAAGTTTTCCTTCAGCCACGGGATGATAGCAGTAGTGTCAAGACCGCCTGAATACGCTAATACAACTTTTTCCTTACTCATTTCAAATGCCTCCTGAATGTATTTTTATAAATTTTGCCCTCCGGCGAACCGGCGGTGCATTGTTTTTGAAAGCCCTTTTTATAAGCTACAACATACTATACACTAGAAGTTATAATTATGCAAGTAAAAATTTATAAAAATAAATTTATGCAAAATTATATGAATATTATTGCATAAAAATACAATTTTAAAGTGAAGCACGTATTAGGAAATGTCGGGAACCATAGAACATAAAATTATAGAAGAAACAGAAAACACAGCAGGCAGGGCTGCCGCATGAAAAGGGCAGCCCTGATTTCAACTAAATGACCGGATAAACTGCTATACGGTCACTGTTCCCTCACAGCACCGAAAATCTGTATCGATTGTGTTGGCAAAGACACGCACTTTCAGATTTCTCGGACTGCAGATGCCTTTCGGATCAGGCACGGAGACATTCAGATCTTCGGGAAGGACAAATCTGATACATTTTACTTGGATATCCCGGCAGGAAGGGTAGTTGTGGGCAGGAAGAGTGATCGTCTTTAGACCTCTCTGGTATTCCTCGCCGTAAGAATCTACTTCCGTTAATACAACCGCCAGCGCGGTCTGCTTGTGCGGGCATACGCCTTTGACGGTGAGGTCAAGCTGGACGATCCTTCCGAGAGATTCCAGATATACATCCCCTAAATCCGCCACGAGAGAATCATGACATCCCTCCACTTTCAGCTCAACCGGAACCGGACAGGGCTCTGGAGTCACCACGATGCCGCAGTCCACGGATACGCTTGGGTCGGGAAATGTCACGACATTCCCCTCGGTATCCGAGTAGAGGATGGAAGCATTGACCTGTTTCGTGCCCGTGCTCTGACCGACGTGCATGACATAAAATTCAAGGGAGGCACCCTCGTTACCAGACACGCCAAGTTCAGAGATTTTCCACTGCAAAGTCGTATTACTGATCATCATAGCCGTACCTTTTGTCGGTGGGATGACGCTGGTAATGCGGAAATCCGGATTCACGGTCTCGTCGATCACGATATCGGTCGCGCCCGGCTTGGAGATATTTGCCGCCAGATCGGCGAATAAGTTTTCAAGGTCTGCGTCGTCCGGCGTTACCGATACATGGGAAGCATCCGGGTCGGTTGCCCAGTCGTTTAATACATTTACGTCTATGCCGTCATCTCCAATCAAGCCGATGCAGTAAATGATGATACCCGACGCTCTGGCAGCGGCAGCGACCGGAGCAGGGGGAACACCGGATGTGGTTTTCCCGTCCGTGAACATAACGATCACACGGGCGTTGGGAGAAGCGGGATCAAAGAGCTGTACTGCTTTGGTGAAAGCGTCCGCATGGTTGGTGGAGCCGCCGGCGTTTAAGCTGTTGACCGCGCTTTTGAGCGCTGCGACCGATGTGATAAGCTGCGTGTCAGCCGTTGCGCTGTCCGCGAAACTGACGATCCCGATCCGGCTTCCTGAACCGATCGTCCCGTCTTTTGAACTGTCTGTTGCTTCATCGATAATGTCGATGAAGGTGTCCGCGCCCGCTTTCATGTTTGCGAGGGGAGTGCCTGTCATGCTGCCGGAGCGGTCGAGAACGAGAACGATATCCGTAGGATTGGAAGCGATGTCCGGAGCCGCCGACAGGGCAAGAGTTATCTTTAATGTTCCGTTACAGTCTATCTGGTCTGTGTTAATCTGTTTGTTAGAATTAGTAATACCCATCATATTACCTCCATATATATAGTAAAAGGAGAGCTCTGCCTTATACTACATCATATGTGGGGATGCAGAAAATGTTCAGTATTTATATAATTGTTATTTCAAAAGAAAACAATGAAAATTTTTCATACAAATTGTTATAAAAACAGTTGACATACAAGAAAAAGGTGGTATTATATACATAATAGTTGTTGAATCAACACAAAATAACTGTCAAAACAAAAGGAGGTTTGCCATGATTTACACGGTAACATTGAATCCGGCTTTGGACAAAACGGTTGAAATCCCGTCGCTGACGATTGACGCGGTCAACCGGATTACGACCATGAGAACGGATCCGGGGGGAAAGGGGATCAATGTCTCGAAAGTCATCAGTAAACTGGGAGGGAAGAGCATTGCTTCCGGAATTCTCGGTGGAGATACCGGACGGGCAATTTTGTCAGCGTTAAAGGAGATGGAACTTGAGACCTGCTTCCATTTTGTGAATGGTGAGACGCGGACGAACATGAAGGTTATCGACCCTGTCAGCCGCACAAATACCGACATCAATGAACCGGGAGTGACGGTGTCTGAGGAAATACTGTCAGGACTTTTAAAAGAGCTTCTGGAGATAGTCAGGGAAGACGATATCGTAGTTATTTCGGGAAGCATGCCGAAGGGTTCTCCAAAGGAGACATACTTCACGTGGACAAAGGCATTTAATGCGAAGGGAGCAAAGGTCCTCCTCGATGCGGACGGAGAACTTCTCAAGGCGGGACTTAAGGCCTCCCCATATCTTATCAAGCCGAACAACCACGAGCTGTCAGCCTTTGTAGGACGAACTCTAGAGACTCCGGAAGAGCTGGCTGTGACAGCGCGGGAGATTATGAAGGAGTACGGCATTGCGAAAGTTGTGGTGTCCATGGGCGGCGACGGAGCGCTGTATGTGACGAAAGATGAGTCAATCTATGCAGAGGGATTAAAGGTTCCCGTAGGCAGCACGGTTGGCGCAGGAGACAGCGTGGTGGCAGCTCTGGCGGTGGCTGAGGAATCCGGTATGAGTCTGGAGGAGACGGTGAGGCTCTCCACAGCGACGGGAGCGGCGAACGTAATGTGCAGCGGGACACAGGCGGCAGAATTCGAAGTGATAAAGGATCTGATTCCGAAAGTTGTATTCCGACATATTTAAATTTTTAAACAAAAATTAGATTTTTATTTCAAAAATAATTTCAATTGCAAATATATAAAATTTTTATTATGATAAAGAAAGGAGCTTTATTTATGAAAGCAAAAGGTGTACGTCTTCACGCGGCAAATGATCTGAGACTTGAGGAGTTTGAGCTTCCTGAGATCACAGATGATGAAATTCTTGTAAAGGTGGTTTCCGACAGTATCTGTATGTCTACATACAAATGTGCCATTCTCGGGACAGCGCATAAGCGTGTGCACGAGGATGTGGCAGAGCATCCGGCGATCATGGGACATGAGTTTGCGGGAGATATCGTACAGGTGGGAAAGAACCATCAAGATAAGTTCAAACCGGGGATGAAATTTACACTCCAGCCGGCGCTGAACTACAAGGGAACCATGTGGAGCCCGGGATACTCCTACGAGTTCTTCGGCGGGGATACGACATATTGCGTGATTCCGGCGGAGGTTATGGAGCTAGGATGTCTTCTGGAGTACAAAGGACGTGCCTATTATGAGGCATCTTTGGCCGAGCCGATGTCCTGCAGTATCGGTGCGTTTAATGCCGCATACCACACACAGATGGGTGTGTATACCCATGAGATGGGAATTAAAGAAGGCGGAAAGCTTGCGATTATGGCAGGCGCAGGACCGATGGGACTCGGGGCTCTCACATATGCGCTTCACCGCGATGTACGTCCGTCCATGATCGTGGTGACAGATATCAATCAGGAACGGCTTGACAGGGCGGCAGCCTTATTCCCGCCTGAGGATGCCGCGAAAGACGGTATCGAACTGCATTTTGTCAATACAGGGAATTTTGAGGATCCAGTAGGGGAACTGATGCGTATCTCAGGAGGCAAAGGTTACGACGATGTGCTCTGCTATGCGCCGGTTGCTTCTGTTGTGACACAGTCCAGTGCAATCTTAGGAAGAGATGGATGTCTGAATTTCTTCGCGGGTCCGACGGATAATAAGTTTAGCGCTGAGATGAATTTTTATGATGTGCACTACAACTCAACTCATGTCATGGGAACGACAGGAGGAAATACGGATGATATGATCGAGTCTCTTGAGCTTACGGCGGCGGGACGCATCGACCCGGCAGTTATGGTTACACATATCGGCGGTCTGGACTCTGTCGCGGAGACGACTTTGAATCTGCCCAAGATCCCGGGCGGCAAGAAACTGATCTATACACACCTTTCCATGCCGCTGACAGCGCTTACGGATCTGCGTGCAAAGGGAGAGACAGACGGTGATAAGAGATTGACGGAGCTGGCGGATATCGTGGATGCCCACAAAGGGTTGTGGAGCCCGGAGGCAGAGGAATACCTGCTTGCAAACTTTATTGAAGAATAAGTGTGTCAGGACATCCCATCCGTGTTGTCCTGACGCGGATGGGAGGAATGATCTATGGAATCAATGGAAATGCGCAGAGATGCGATTGTTCAGCTGATCAATGAAAAAGGAACCGTAACCTTTGCACAGATTAAAAAGGAATTTCCCAATGTATCGGAAATGACCCTGCGCACGGATCTGAAGCTGCTTGATGAGGAGAAGCGGATTCTCCGTGTGCACGGTGGGGCGAAATCCGTACAGGTTATCATAGGCACAGATGGTTTTCTCAACAGGAAATCGGTCCGGAATATCCCGGAAAAACAGGCAATTGCGAGAAAAGCTTTGACACTGCTCCGACCGGACACGACAGTTTTTTTAGATTCCGGAAGCACGGCTACTGTGTTCGCACGGCAGATCCCCGATCAGTCCTTTCTGATCTACACGACGGGACTAAGCTGCGCCACAGAATTGGCTAATCTCTCGAATCCCACGGTGATGCTTCCCGGGGGGAGATTGAATCGTTACAGTCAGAGCGTGTTTGGATTCTCTGCTATCAAGGAACTGGAGCGGGTGCATTTTGATCAGGCGTTTTTGGGTGTCACCGGATATCACCCGTCCACGGGATTCTCCTGCGGCATCAGCGACGAGGCTTTCTTAAAACAAACTGCGATCCGGCAGTCCGAGAAAGTGGTTGCCCTGATGGATTCCTCAAAAATCAATGTGAAGTGCAGTTTTAGTTTCGGGACACTGTCAGATGTGGATATCATAGTGTCCGATGGAAAACTGCCGGAGGAATTTCTTCTTGAATGTAAAAGGTACGGTGTGGAGGTTTTGTGAAATCCTGATATAGATGGCTGAACCATTCTCCATAGAGGGATTGAGAAGTGAATGGAGGACGGTTTCGTGAAAAATAGTGTACAACGATTTGGTAAATTTTTATCGGCGATGGTTATGCCGAACATCGGTGCTCTGATCGCCTTTGGCTTTCTTGCCGCATTCTTTATTGACACCGGATGGATTCCTAATGAGGGATTCAACAGTCTGGTCAGCCCCATGCTCACCTATCTAATTCCCATCTTGATCGCCTCTACCGGAGGCCGTATGATCGGAGGAGACCGTGGAAGGGTGGTAGGAGCTATTGCTGTGATCGGAGCGATTATGAGCAACACGGAGATCACGATGCTTATGGCAGCTATGGTTATGGGTCCTCTCGCGGGCTTTTGCATCAAAAAGTTTGATCAGTTCATGGAGGGGAGGATGCCGGCTGGCTTTGAGATGCTGATTAACAACTTTTCCTCGGGCATTATCGGAATGATACTTGCGATGCTCGGATATATCGCGATCGGCCCTCTTATGAGCGGTATTCTTGCGGTGCTGTCCGCGGGGGTTGGACTGCTGGTGACCCATGGTTTGCTTCCGCTTGTTTCGGTATTCATTGAACCGGCAAAAGTCTTGTTTCTGAATAACGCGATCAACCATGGTATCTTTACGCCGCTTGCTACAGAACAAGCGGCGGAGTTTGGGAAGTCTATCATGTATATGTTGGAGCCTAACCCGGGACCGGGGCTTGGAGTTTTGCTGGCGTATATGTTCTTCTGTAAAGATAAGGTGACGAGGGATTCTGCGCCAGGCGCTGTAATCATTCATCTGTTGGGAGGTATTCACGAAATATATTTCCCGTATATCCTGATGAACCCATTGGTGATCGTTGCTCCGATTCTCGGGAATATGGCTGCGATCTTCTGGTTTACCCTGACAGACTGCGGTCTGGTGGGACCGGCTTCTCCGGGATCCATCATTGCCTATCTGATGATGAGTCCGGGATCCGATATGATCAAGGTGATCGTAGGGGGTTTGATTGCGACAGGAATTTCCTTTGCTGTTGCCTCGCCAATTGTCAAGATGGCAGGTGGAAAGAGTCTGGAAGAGGCGCAGAATGAGATGGCGTCCATGAAGGCTGTGTCCAAGGGAGAAACAGTGGTGCCGGGTACCATTGATCGCTCTGCAGAGATTAAAAAAATTATTTTTGCCTGTGATGCAGGAATGGGTTCTTCCGCGATGGGAGCGACGAAGTTCAGGAACCGTATCAAGACAGACCGCCCGGACATCACGGTGTCCAATACGTCTGTGGACAACATTCCATCAGACTGTGATATTGCGGTGGTGCAGGCGACACTGGCAGCACGCGCGAAGAAATCCGCTCCGCAAGCACAGCTGATCTCGATAGGCAATTTCCTCGCGGATCCTGCTCTGGATGCGCTGTATGTACAGCTTACTACAGGCGATGCTCCGGCGGCTCCGGCGGGAGAGAATACAGATATCATCATCCCGGATACACCGATTAAGAAACAAGTGATCATTGAGGAAGGCATTAAGCTGGGTCAGAAACCGGTTACGAAGGAAGAAGCCATCCAATCTGCCGGTGAGCTTTTAGTGAAACTTGGCTATGTGGATGAGTCTTATGTGGATGCGATGCAGGAACGGGAAAAGCTGGTATCTACCTACATGGGAATGGGAGTTGCGATTCCTCATGGGACGACTCAGGCAAAAGGTACTGTAAAGAAAACGGGCATTGTGTTCCTCCAGTATCCGGAGGGCGTTGACTTTGGAGCAGAAAAGGCTCAGCTTGTATTTGGAATTGCTGGAATCGGCGATGAGCATCTGGATCTCCTTGGAAAACTCTGTACGTTGCTTGAAGATCCAGCTTTTTTAGAGACGCTGAAAACTACGGATGATGTGAAGTGGGTATTGGAACAGCTGTCGTAGCAACGAAGGGAAAAGCAATAGCAAAATATCATTGAAAAGGAAGAAACACGTCTATGCAGGTATCGGGGAACCGATATCCGCATAGACGTGTTTTGTGACTGGAGCAGTTATCGCGATAGATAATCTGCAATTTATATCATATACTGCGCCGCGATTCATAAAATAATACGAGTGATTGTAACTTTTGTGAGAAAGATGTAAAATTTTCCTATATTTTTTATTAAAATTCTATAATCAAAAATGCAAAAGGGCGCATAAAAAGTGCAAACTAATTAGGATAAAGTCTGGTATAATAAATCACATAAGCAGATTTTACTTGAATGCTAATTCTTAAAGAAAGGAGGATGCAGGCATGCCAGATATTAGGTTGACAAGAATTGACAATCGTCTGATTCACGGTCAGGTGGCAACACAGTGGTGCGGCGTCGTAGGCGCGAATCTTCTTCTTGTTGCGAATGATGCAGTTGCCGGGGATGAATTTCGTCAAGGACTGATGAACATGGCGGCGCCGTCATACGCGCAGACACGTTTCTTCACGATCCAGAAGACAATCGATATCATTCACAAGGCTTCTGCGAATCAGCACATTGCAATTATCTGCGAAACGCCTCAGGATGTGCTCAAGCTCGTTGAGGGCGGAGTTCCGATTAAGAAGGTGAATATCGGAAACATGCACATGGCTGACGGCAAACGTCAGGTCGCAACGTCAGTTGCGGTAGACGACGATGATGTTGCAACTTTTAAAAAGCTGCAGGATCTTGGCGTGGAGCTTGAGATCAAGAGAGTTCCGGACACGCCGACAGAGAGCATCGACAAATTATTTAAGTAATTACATCAGGTTTTATTGGTTAATTGGAAAGGAGTAAATATGGAGATATCAATCATCCAGGCGATTCTGGTCTTTGTTGTAGCCTTTATCATGGGTATCGACCAGTTCAGCTTTTTAGAGTCCTTATACCAGCCGATCGTTACCTGCCCGATCATCGGAGCAATCCTTGGTAACTTCGAGCTTGGTGTGGTAGTTGGTGGTGCTTACCAGCTTATCCAGATCGGTTCCATGCCGATTGGTGGTGCACAGCCGCCGAACGCAATCCTCGGTGGTATTATGGCTACGATTTTTGCGGTTTCACTTAATATGGAAGCAACTGCAGACGGTGTTGGCGCTGCACTTGGTCTTGCTATTCCGTTCGCAGTATTTGGACAGTATGCTGTTACACTGACATTTACATTTATGTCCGGTATGATGGCTAAGGCTGATAAGTACGCAGAGGAAGCTAATGTGAAAGGTATCCGCAACCTGAACTTCCTTGAGATGGGTGTTCTTGGATGCCTCTTCGGTATTCTGGCTGTAGCAGGTCTGTACGGCGGTTCTGCTCTCGGAAACACATTGCAGGATTTCTCCTACCAGTTCTCATGGGTAATGGCTGGTCTGGACGCAGCAGGCGGAGCTATGAAGTTCGTTGGATTCGCTATCCTGATGAAGGTTATGATGTCCAACGAGATGTGGGGATTCCTTCTGGCAGGTTTCGTTATGGCACTGCTTTGCAGCGCAAACGCGACAACTTCAGGAGCAACTCTGATCCTGTGTGCATTCGTAGGTGTTGCTATTGCAATCTATGACTTCTCAACACAGACAAAGATCAAACAGAACGCAGGCGCAGGCGCCGGCTTTGTAGGAGGTGACCAGGATGGCATATAATATTCCAGATAAATATCAGGATCTGACTCCGGCACCGCAGCTGGATAAGAAGACGTTAAATAAGATGGTTTGGCTGTCCTGTTTCTTACAGGCATCCTTCAACTATGAGAGAATGCAGGCTTGTGGATGGCTTTGGAGCATGCTTCCGGGTCTTCAGAAAATACATACAAACAAAGAAGACTTAAAGGCTTCCATGGCGCACAACCTTGATTTCTTGAACACTCACCCGTTCCTTGTGACATTCGTAATGGGTATTGTTCTTTCACTTGAGCAGAACAAGGCTGATACACAGACGATCCGTTCCGTACGTATCTCCGCGGCAGGTCCGTTGGGTGGTATCGGTGACGCACTGTTTTGGCTGACACTTGTTCCGATCACAGCAGGACTTACGGCGAACATGGCAATGGAAGGACAGATCATCGGTGCGATCCTCTTCCTTATTATCTTCAATGCAGTTCAGTTTATTGTTCGCTTCGGACTTATGTATTGGTCTTATGGACTTGGAACAAAAGCTGTTACTCTTCTTACATCTAATGCAAAAGAGTTTACACGTGCGGCAAGCATCCTTGGTATCTTCGTAGTTGGTGGTCTTATCGCAAACTACGGCGGTACAACAGTTCGTATGATCGTTGGTGATACACAGATCAATATTCAGGGTCTGCTTGACGGCGTTCTGCCGAAGCTGATTCCGCTTCTGATCACACTTGGCATTTATGCGCTGATCAAGAAGGGCTGGACACCGGTTAGATGTATCATCCTCATTCTCGTAGTAGGTATTGTGGGTTGTGCATTCGGTATCTGGTCTGGTAACTCTCAGGCTATGGACGCAGACGGCAACACACTTCCGGGAGGATATACACCGCTTGTTGAGTGGTATGAGTACCCGGTTCCGGAAGAGACAGCTGAGTAAGCTGTAAATGAATAAACCTTTGACATATGATGCGTCAAAGAGAATGAGGGGAGGGATCTTTATCCCCCCCTCATCTTAATCTATAAGAGAAATCAGGTGGCTATTTGAATCCTATAACACTTACGATAATTTTAATTGCTGTCATAGGTTATTTGATCTTTCAGGGGATAAAGAATTTTCAGCTGCACAGCATGAACAATGCCCTGAAAAATAAGGACAGCGGAACAGTTGCAAAAATAGCGGATATGCCGGTATCCAGACGGGTCATGGGAGAGTATGTGTGTGATTTGTACAAGCTGCGTGCATACTATATTGCCGGAGATACGGAAAATTTCGAGCAGATGCTTCTCCACATGGCGGATACGGAGTATTCTCAGAAAGATGGTAAGAAAAGCTTTCTGGAGACATACTTCCATACTTTCTTGATCAAAGGAAACAGGAAGTATGCAGACTGGCTCTTAAAAGAGATTAGAAAATCAGACGATGCGGTATTTATACAGTATTGCGAGCAATCGTATGCGGTCATGCTGGAGGAGAGGAACGACCTGATCGACGAGATGGTAGAAGCTGTCAATTCTAAACGCTATTATGGATTTGCGCTGGGCGCGATTCTATACATGATTGCAATACAGTATTCCCGCATGGGAGATGATAAGAACGCACTTGAGTATATGCACAGTGCAAAGGCATGTCTGCATCCGAGAGCGGTCTATATGCCGGTTGTAGACAAGTATCTTAGAGAAGCAGAGTAAATCTCGGAGAAACAGGATTATTAAGAGGAGAAATATCATGATTGGATTATTAGTAACAGGACATGCAAATTTCGGATCTGGAATCACAAGTTCCGTAAACCTGATTGCAGGTGAGCAGGAAGCATACAAATATGTAGATTTTCTTCCGACATACAGTACGGAAGATCTGACAGTTGAGATCACAAAGGCGCTGGATGAACTTAAGGATTGTGAAGGAATAATCATATTCACGGACCTGATGGGAGGTACTCCGTTCAATGTCTCAGCGCAGCTTGGACATGGAAAAGATAATATCCGTATTGTGGCAGGAACGAATCTCCCAATGCTGGTGGAGATCGTAATGTCGCGCAAATTTATGGACGATCTGGACGGACTGGTAGAATCTGTTCTTGAGACAGGAAAAGAGCAGGTGACAAAATACGAATTTAAGCAGGTAGTACAGGAGACACCCGATGACGGAATCTAAAAATATCTGCATGCGATAAATAGGGTAGTTGTTGTACCCAGATATAAGAGAAAGGGGAAAGAAAATGAGTACGATTTTTGGCGTTACTGAGGAAAAAATGAAAGAAACTTCCTCAACATTTACTCTTACAGAGATTTATCAGCAGCCTGCCACATGGGAAAAGACATGCAGACAGATTGCTGAGCAAAAGGATGAACTCAAAAAGTTCATTGATCAGGTTATCACACAGGAAGATTTCGATGTGATCCTGACAGGAGCGGGAACCAGTGAATTTGTCGGAAATGCTCTGTTCCCTCATCTGGCAGAGCTTCTTAACCATAAGGCAAAATCTTACGGTACAACAGATATCGTTGCGACGCCGGAAGCATACCTGTCCCGCACAAAGCCGACGCTTCTAATCAGCTTTGGTCGTTCAGGCAACTCACCGGAATCTGTCGGCGCTGTAGACGCGGCAGAGGCAGTATGTGATAATGTCTATCATCTGTTTGTGACATGTAATAAGAATGGAGCGCTTTCCAAACGAGCGGATACAACAGAGAATTGCTATGCGATCAATCTTACAGACGAGACGCATGATCAGAGCTTTGCCATGACTTCCAGTTTTTCAAATATGTATCTTGCCACATATCTCTGCTTCCATCTGGATGAGCTGGATGATGTGATCGTAAAAGTGAAGAAGATTGCGGCTGCAGGACAGAATTTCTTAGACAGCAAGTACAGTATTGCCCAAAAGATCGTTGATGAGTATAATTTTGGACGCATTGTTTACCTTGGAAGCAATACTTTGAAGGGAACTTCTCAGGAGTCTGCTCTTAAGATGCTTGAGCTCACAGCGGGACGTGTTGTCACAATGTATGATACGCCGATGGGATTCCGTCACGGGCCGAAATCTATCGTGGATGACACGACACTCACTGTTGTATATTTAAGCGATGATCCATATACAAGACAGTATGAGGTGGATTTGATCAAAGAAATGAGCGGGCAGCGCAAAGGAAACAGGATTGTAGCAGTTATGAGTTCTCAGGACGATGAAGTGGCTGCACTTGTGGATTATGCGGTGGTGTATGGTCTTGACAGCGTATCTGAGAATGTGCTTCTTGGATTGGATTATATTATGTTTGCCCAGACGCTGGCAGTTTTGAAATCACTGTCTCTGGATATCACTCCGGACAATCCGTGCCCGACAGGAGAGGTAAACAGAGTTGTCAAGGGTGTGATACTCTACCCGTATACAAGAAAGTAAAACAGACAGAAAGAACATGCTCCTGCCAGCTGGCAGGAGATGTTCCCACAAGGAGGATAAATTACAACAATGAATGTTACTGTTATTATATGGACCTGTGTTACGGTCGGAGTTTTAATTGGTATCTGCGCGCTCGTTCTGATCTTTCTTTCCTCAAGGAACATGAAGAGGAACAGGGAGGCAATGAAAAAGCTTCAGGAGGGGATACAAGTAGGAGCCAGAATTCTGTTTGCCGGAGGTATCTATGGGAAGATCGCCAAGATTAAAGGGGACGTGATCGACGTAGAGATCAACAAGAGCACAGTGATCCAAATCTCTCGTTACAGCATTCAGGACGTGATATCTGAATAAGGCGAAATATAGGATACAGGAACAGCGGGCGCTGAACCTGTATCCTCTCGTTTACAGCAGGGACTCTTTAGAGGCTTTCTGTTGATTTTCTGCTATTTTTCTTGAATAAGCACTGGGGGTAGTGTTAAAATATTTTTTGAAAAGGCGGGAAAAATAATGTATTGAGCTAAACCCCAGCATATATGCGATCTCACTGATCGTGTACTGATCCTGACGGATCAGTTCCTTACTCTTCTGCAACTTGATATTGAGCAGATAATTTTTCGGTGAAGTATTTAAGTGGGTTTTGAACAGCGCCTGAAGAGAAGAGCGGGAGATGTAAAATTCGTGGCATATCTCCTCGATTGTCACAGGTTCGGTGAGCCGCTTGTTCATGTAGGCGAGTATCTCGGAGAGAAGGTCGTTTCTTCCGGGAGTATTATCTGAGATCAGGGTTTTGTGGCTGATCGTCTCATAGAACTGCATGAGCAGGAGAAGGGATTCCTGAAGATAGCAGACCATGAGGGTTTTTGTGTAATATGAATTTTCGCCGCTTTCTATGAGCAGTTTCCACAGGATCTGCTGAAGCTCGCTCGTACAGTGGAAGGTATGGTCTAGGATGTGCAGGGCTTTTCTCTGATTTACATCAAAGACCGCTGTCAGATAAGAACAGCCCGGATGGATCTCTATGTCAGCCACCTCAGACCGATAGATAATCAGGTCGTGAGGCTGTAGGGAATAATTTCCAGAAGGAAGCTGTATGTCTAGTCCGCCTTCGTACACGTATAAAAGCTCATAGGAACGGTGCGGTGGTTTCTCAAGGCGGCATGGGTTCTCCTGTCTGGTAAACCAGCAGTCGAAGATTTTCCGCACATGGAAAGGTATGGATACCGGCTGATAGGTGTAGGGAGAGGGCAGAAAAGCGGTCTCAGGTTCAGTATCAGGCGTCAGAAGATCCCACGCAAGCGGCGTGGACAGCGGAATCAGATTAAAATACATACCCGCTTTCAGCGTGATGTTCCGCCGTACCGGGAATGTTTTCAGATCGTTCAGCTCAGGTGAATCTGTGACGAGGATGAGCGCCAGCCCGGCGTGGCATTCAATGTGTACTTCACAGGGAAAGACGAGTAAATGATCTATCTTTTTTGAAGAGGATATCATTTCATGGCGGAACAGGCTCCATTTCTGGACGTCAAGCAGTTCGTCATAAAATGTTCCGTATTGCTCAAAACCAGTATCGTTTGTTTGTTTTGTCATGATTCATTCCTCACAGTGTGTGCAAAAGTATTTTGTACTTTTTAAATTATATTATAGCTTTTTTAAAAAATCAATATATGGGGCAGTACGATTCCCCAGAAAAGATAGGAGGTATCAATATGATCATTCAGAGTAAAAAAGTTTGGTTTGCAGATCAGTTTGTGGAAGCCCAGATTGAGGTGAAAGATGGGAAGATCGTCGATGTGTATGAGTATGGCGCAAAGCCCGTTGATGAAGATTATGGAAGCAACTGGATCCTTCCGGGCTTCATCGATATCCACTGTCACGGAGCTTACGGATTTGATACAAATGACGCAGAAGAGGAGGGTCTGCGCTACTGGACAAAGAATATCGTATCGGAAGGTGTGACAGCGTTTCTTGCTACGACCATCACGCAGAGTGAGGAGGTGCTTACTAATGCGCTGAAAAATGTGGCAAAGGTTGTCCGTGAAGGATATGAAGGGGCGGAGATCCTCGGCGTTCATTTCGAGGGACCGTACCTTGATATGAAATATAAGGGAGCTCAGCCGGAGCAGTATATTGTAAAGCCAACGGTCGAACAGTTTAAGAAGTATCAGGAGGCTGCGGAAGGGCTGATCAAATACATTACCATGGCGACAGAGCAGGATGATGATTTTGCCCTTACACGTTACTGCGCGGAGAACGGTGTGGTCGTCAGTGTCGGGCACTCAGCAGCGACGAGCAAGCAGGCGGTTCAGGCCTTTGCTCACGGTGCAAGATCCATGACGCATGTATATAACGGAATGACGCCGTTTAATCATAGGGCAAACGGGCTTGTGGGCGCGGCTTATCGTTTAAAGAGCATGTACGGCGAGATCATTTGCGACGGCAACCATTCCACCCCGACGGCTCTTAGAATGTTCTTTGACGCGAAGGGGCCGCATTACGGCATCATGGTAAGCGATGCCTTGATGGCAAAAGGTTCTCCGGTAGGATCTAAGTTTATATTTGGCGGAAATGAGATTGAGATCTATGAGGACGGGAGCGCGCATCTAACATCTTCCAAAGGACTGGCAGGCTCCACACTTCGTATCAACGAAGGACTTCGTATTCTTATCGAGGAAGCTCTCGTGCCGATTGATACAGCCATCAATTCCTGTACAAAGAATCCGGCTGCATGCCTGCATATCGATGACAGGAAAGGTGCGGTCAAGGTCGGGCTGGATGCGGATCTCGTTGTTTTGGACCGCGATTACAAAGTGCTCCAGACATACTGCATGGGTAAGGCGATGCTCAGAAATTAAAAGACAAAACGAAAGATGTGGATTAGAAAAATATGAGTAAAAAGAAAAAAGCAACACCGGTGGAGAAGATCCGCCTGTCAGGAAGAAATATTTATACGGATAAGAAGGGGCGCGTCATTTTTTATGACATGCTTACGAAGAGAGGTTATTTAGTTGGCAAGCAGAACGAGAATTCAGCGCTGTTCTATAAAAACCGCTTTGTGGTGATCCTGTTCGCGGCGATCCTTCTGGGCGGCACGCTGCTGTCCCTGATACAGGCGGTGATCGCATGGGCGGTTATGATGGCTCTTGCAGAGTTTTCCTTCCGAATGTCCTTTTTAAAGAAGTTAGAGCCGGTCACGGATGTAGATTTTGAGAGAAGAGTCTCCGCGCTTCAGTATATTGTGGAGAATAAGGAAAAGGGAAGAGTAATCGCCCTGATTGTACTGTACCTGCTTCTGGCAGTCCTTGTGGTGGCTAATGCCTATATAGAGAAATACTCCTTAGGACTGTCCATCTTCAGCGGATGTATTTCACTGGTGGGTCTGTATTTTGCAGTACTTCACATCATTGCCTTGACAAAAATGAAATAGGAGCTGCGGGGAGAATGGTATAGCAGCCGATAAAGACAGATATCCCTCATGGACAAGCTTTCGCTTGGGGCGAGATGCAATGGTACGCAGGATCATAAAACGAGATCCAAGTGCCGGCATCTCTCTACTGTCCATTCGGGATACAGCCTTTCCGGCTGCTTTTCTATTCCCAAGGCTGTTCACCATGGCTATACGCACCTGCGTTGCTCTGCGCGAGAGCATGTTCACGATACTGCTATACAGGAGAAAATTATAATGAGTGATATTATTCAAATTGATCATCTTAGCAAGAGTTTTGGAGAAATAAAAGCTGTTCAAAACTTAAGTTTCCGTGTTAAAGAGGGAGAGTTGTTTGCTTTTCTTGGTATCAACGGTGCGGGAAAATCAACCACAATCAATATAATGTGTGGACAGCTATCAAAAGATAGCGGCAGTGTTTTGATTGATAAATACGATTTAGACAAGGATATAGATTTTATTAAGCGTGAACTTGGTGTAGTTTTTCAATATTCTGTCCTTGATTACTCACTCTCGGTCTATGATAATTTGAAAAGTCGTGCTGCTTTATATGGTATTACTGGAATGGAATTTAAGAAAAGGCTTTCCGAACTTGCAAAAATACTTGATTTTGAAAATTTATTGAAACGTACAGTTGGCAAATTATCGGGAGGACAGCGCAGAAGAATTGATATTGCCCGGGCATTGTTTCACAACCCCAAAATTCTTATTCTTGACGAGCCGACAACAGGACTTGATCCACAAACTCGAAAAACACTTTGGAATGTCATATCCAATTTTCGTAAAAATGAAAATATGACTGTATTTCTAACTACACACTATATGGAGGAGGCCGCAGAAGCCGACTATGTTATAATTATTGATGGCGGTAAAATATCCGCAGAAGGCACTCCGCTTGAACTCAAAAATATTTATACGGGAGATTACATTACAATCTATGGTGTAAATGAGAATGATGTCAGAGAACTTGGAGTAGGGTACGAGCAGGTAAGAAACGGTTATCGTCTTTCGATCCCGAACACTAGAGCTGCAACCGATCTGATTATTAATTATCCTAAGTTGTTCAATGATTACGAAATAACAAAAGGGAAAATGGATGATGTTTTCCTTGCCGTTACAGGTAAAACATTAGTGGGAGATGCAGAAATGGGAGGTGCAGAAAAATGAGTATATCGTTAATACTTGTTAAAAGAAATATCAAACTGTTTTTCAGAGATAAAGGAATGTTCCTGACTTCTTTGATAACACCTGTCATTTTGCTTGTTCTTTATGCAACATTTCTCGGCAATGTATACCGTGATAGTTTCACATCTAATTTACCTGATACATTAAAACTTTCGGAAAGTATGATCGAAGGGCTTGTAGGCAGTCAGCTTATATCCTCTATTCTTGCTGTTTCGTGTGTGACGGTTGCTTTTTGCTCAAATTTTTTAATGGTACAAGATAAAGCAAACGGCACCATAAAAGATTTGAGAATATCTCCCGTAAAATCAGCCACGCTTTCGCTGAGTTATTATATAGCAACCTTAATTTCAACGCTTAACATTTGCTTTGTTGCAATGGGGATCTGTCTTGCTTATGTGGCTGTTGTGGGGTGGTATATGACGCTTGCGGATGTATTCTTTTTGGTTCTTGATATTTTACTCCTTGTTTTGTTTGGAACAGCTCTATCTTCGATTATCAACTTTTTCTTATCAACACAAGGGCAAATTTCAGCAGTAGGTACAATTATCAGTGCTGGATATGGTTTCATTTGTGGTGCGTATATGCCTATTTCATCATTTGGCGAAGGACTACAAAAGATAATTTCATTTTTGCCGGGCACTTATGGCACATCGCTTATTCGAAATCACACAATGCAGGGTGTTTTTGCTGAAATGCAAAATCAAGGTATTCCGGCAAGCATAATTGAAGAACTAAAAGATTCTCTTGATTGCAATCTCTATTTTTTAGGGAATCAAGTTAGCATCCCAGCGATGTATATGATACTTGGCATTACTATTGTTGTATTGATTGGAATTTATATTCTGTTAAATAATTTTAAAAAGTATAATAGTTAAGCCTTATGAGCAAAAAACTGCCCTTGTTCCGGCTCATAAGAGCAAAAACAAGGGCAAACAGATAAGGTTTGAACAGGAACTTTCTCTAAGCCTGTCCTTCTGATCCGCACACGCTGATTTTCTGTTTTACAAGTTCTGTCACGTGCTGCATTCCGACAGTGCAGTATTTCTTTGGGTCAAATGTATCCGGATTTTCGGCCAGATATTCCTTCACGCCGTCACTGAATGCGATACGCAACTCTGTGGCAAAGTTTACTTTGCAGATACCGCGTTTGATGGACTCGCGTACCGCGTCGTCCGGTACGCCGGAAGCGCCGTGGAGTACCAGTGGGATGGACACAACTTCACGAATCTCGCTTAAGCGGTCAAGATCCAGCTTAGGAGTGCCTTTGTACAGTCCATGGGCTGTTCCAATGGCAACAGCCAACGATGTAACGCCTGTGCGTTCTACGAACTCTTTTGCCTGCTGTGGATCTGTATACGGGTTGTTGTCACCGCCGTCCAGATCGTCTTCTTTGCCGCCGACCTTTCCAAGTTCAGCTTCCACGCTGACGCCTGACGGAGTACATGCGTCTGCAACGCGCTTGCTCACATCGATATTTTCCTCGAAGGAACCGTGGGAACCGTCGATCATGATGGAAGTATAGCCTGTGCGCAGCGCCTGCATCGCCAATTCAAAGCTGCTGCCGTGATCTAAATGTATTGCCACTGGGACACTTGCCTTTTCCGCAGCGGTCTTTACCATAGCGAGGAAGTAATCCAGACCAGCATATTTTACGGTGGATGGTGTTGTCTGCATGATAACTGGGGCGTTCATTTCCTTAGCAGCCTTGATGACAGCCATGACCATCTCCATGTTTTCCACATTAAACGCGCCTACTGCGTAGTGGCCTTCCTGTGCTTTTTTCAGCATTTCATTTGTTGTAACTAATGGCATGATATCTACCTCGATTCTTTTATTTTTTATGCTCCCAGTATATCACACAACTTTATCTTCTGTCTCTTCATTTTTGACTTTCTTAAAAAATGCAAACGATTGTTTAATAAATCCAAAGTAGGGTATGTCCCAAAGTAATACAATGAAAAGAAAAAGGAGAGATTGCAATGCGTCAGAATCCACTGAAAAAGATTGTAGAGTTGCAGAAACAGGGGAAGAGTGTGGGGATTTACTCCGTGTGCAGCGCCAATGGGTATGTCATTGAGGCGGCATTAAAGAGGGGGCTTACAGATCATTCCTGCGTCCTGATTGAGAGCACGGCAAACCAGTGCGACCAGAACGGGGGATACACAGGGATGACGCCCGCGGATTTTAAGAAATTCGTTCTTGATATTGCGGAGAAGAATGGGTTTGATAAAGACAGGATCTTCCTCGGAGGAGATCATTTGGGACCGTTAACCTTTGCCGGGAAGAACAAAGACGAGGCGATGGCGGATGCAGAAGAACTGATTCGCTGCTATGTGGATGCAGGATTTACAAAGATCCATATCGACACCAGCATGAAGGTAAAGAGTGATGACCCGGATGTTCGCTTGTCTGACGAAATCATTGCAAGGCGCGGTGCGCGCCTTGTGAAAGTGGCGGAGGAGACTTACAAGGAACTGCTGGTAAAAGAGCCGGGCGCAATTCCGCCAGTGTATATTATCGGAAGCGAGGTCCCGATTCCGGGCGGCGCCGTGGGGAGCGAGGACAATGATGTTCAGGTGACAAAGGTTGAAGACTTTAAGAGTACAGTAGCCGCTTTTGAGAAGGCATTTGCGGACGCAGAGCTAGGGACCGATGTATGGGACCGCGTGATAGGAGTCGTGGTACAGCCCGGTGTTGAGGAGAAGGACAGCGGATGTACCGAATACGACCGCGAGAATGCGAAAGATCTGATGGCATCTATCAAGGGTTTTCCGAGTCTCGTGTTTGAGGGACATTCTACAGATTATCAGACAAAGATCAAACTGCGTGAACTGGTAGAGGACGGCGTAGGTATTCTGAAAGTGGGGCCAGGGCTCACTTTTGCCATGCGTGAGGCCATGTTCGCGCTGGAGAGTATCGAGAAAGAGCTTTTCTATGGAACAGATGTTAATCTAAGCAGGTTCTCAGAAGTGCTGGATGAGGAGATGCTAAAGAACGACAAGAACTGGAAGAAGCATTACCATGGGACAGAGCTGGAGATCCGCCTAAAGAGGAAATATTCTTTTTCTGACCGCTGCAGATACTATATGCCGGTACCGGCGGTGGAGGAGGCGTCAGGCCGTCTGATTGCAAACCTGCGCACACATGGTATTCCGCTGAATCTGCTGAGCCAGTTCATGCCAATCCAGTACACTAAGGTGCGGGAAGGCTGTCTGGAGAATGATCCAGTGGCTTTGATCGAGGATCGGATCACGAACACCATTGACGAGTATCTATACGCGACGCATCAAAAAGAGCTGATGTGAAAGAACGGAGTAGTATCGTGGTGTATTTGGAATCACAGCATTAAAAAGAGGATTTTCCAGTTCTGTGGCTTTTGACTGCGGAACTGGAAAATCCCTTTTTATTTGCAGGGGAAATCCCTGCTTTCATTAAAATGCAGCATACAAAAAATGGACATATACAGTACGGTTTTTCTTCCGCTTTAGTCTAGAATCTTACCTTCGGTGGAAATAGTAACAATCTGCCATGGGATCAGTTTACCACTTTTTTGCAGAGCGGTTTTTACGGCATATTCCAGACCCCCGCAGCAGGGCACTTCCATGCGGACTACCGTGATATCACGGATATCGTTGCAGGTGAGAATCTCAGCGAGTTTTTCTGAATAATCAATTCCATCCAATTTTGGGCATCCGATCAGCGTAATGCGCCCTTTGATAAAAGACTCATGAAAAGCCGCATATGTATAAGCGGCACAATCAGCTGCGACGAGCAGTTTGGCATCATGGAAATAGGGGGCGTTTACAGGCGCAAGCTTGATCTGTACAGGCCACTGGGAAAGCTGGCTACGCATCTTGCGGACAGCTTCTTTGTCATAGGCAGCCGCCTCCCGTTCGATAATAGTGATGGCTCCCTCGGGGCATGACGGCAGACAGTCTCCTAGTCCATCGCAGTAGTCATCGCGGATCAGCCGTGCTTTTCCGTTTTGTATTTCAATGGCGCCCTCGTGGCAGGCATCCGCGCAAAGCCCGCATCCGTTACATTTTTCTTCATCAATTTGTACAATTTTTCTTTTCAAACAGTTCACCTTCTTTTCTTGTATTTTCAGATATATCATACTATAATAGATTCAACATGTCTGTTGAATTTTCAACAAAAGGAGATGCTATGGGAAAATTTTTTGAAATCATATGGAATTCACAGCTTTTCTCGGGGATTGAGAAAGAGGAGATTCAGGAAATGCTTACCTGTCTTGACGCGAAACAAAAGCAATTCCCGAAAGGTGATTTTATATTCCGTACAGGGGATTCTACGGACGAACTTGGGCTTCTTCTTACCGGCACCGCGTTTATCTTTCACAATGATTTCTGGGGGAACCGGAATATTCTTTCTGATATAACGCCGGGGCAGACTTTTGCGGAAACTTTTGCCTGTGCGCCGGGGAGGGTGATGACAGTCAGCGTCATCGCGGAATCAGACTGCGAAGTTTTGTTTTTGAATGTCCGGCGTATTTTGACTGTCTGCCCAGCGGGTTGTTCTCACCATAGCCGGATCATCCGAAATCTGCTCTCTGATCTGGCGGCAAAAAATCTTGCCTGCAATGAGAAATTGGCGCACATGTCCCAGCGGACGACACGGGCAAAACTGATTTCCTATTTTTCAGCTGCCGCGCAGAAAAACAATAATTTTGAATTTGATATCCACTTTTCCCGTCAGCAGATGGCAGACTACCTCTCGGTGGAACGGAGCGGTCTCTCTCTTGAGCTGTCCCGCATGAAAAAGGACGGACTAATTGATTATCATAAGAATCACTTTGTCCTAAAGAGGGGATAACATCAATGCGCAATGTGTGTTATCCTTTGTACACCAACGCTAGGAAAGAATGCGCAACATATGACGAAGCAAAAATAAATTAGAACAGGAGATAACATATGGGATTTACAATAGAAACAGGAATATCGGCGCTTACCGTTTTTATACAGGGGATTTTGAGCTTTTTTTCACCATGTGTCCTGCCGCTGGTACCGCTTTATCTCGGCTATCTGGCAGGAGGGCTGAATCAGGGCTTGAAAACGGAAGCATCCCCTAACAATACGGCAATGGGTAATGCCGGGGCAAAAGGATACCGGACACGTCTGTTTTTCCGGGTGTTCTGTTTTACATTGGGGATCAGCGGAGCATTTTTCGTCCTTGGGCTTGGAGCTTCAGCGGCGGGGAAATTTTTCAGTGAGCAGAGAATGCTGTTTGCGCGGATCGGAGGGATACTGATTATTTTATTCGGTCTGTATCAGCTTGGAGTGTTTGGCTCTTCTAAAGTACTGGGATCGGAGCACCGTATTCCTCTTAAGATGGAGAAAATGACCATGTCTCCGGTGACTGCGCTGCTTATGGGATTTACCTTCAGTTTTGCGTGGACACCCTGTGTGGGACCAGCACTTACCAGTGTGCTCCTTATGGCGGGAAGCGCGGATTCTGGAGCGAAAGGATTTCTTCTCATCGGCGTGTACACGGTCGGATTCATTCTGCCGTTTCTTGCCGCCGGAATATTTACGGCAAGTCTGCTCAAATGGTTTCGGAAACATGGGAAGATCGTCCGGTATACCGTGAAGGCAGGAGGCGTGCTCATGATCCTTATGGGACTTCTTCTGTTTACTGGGAAGATGAACGACATTACAGGATATCTTTCCTTGTCGTCCCCGGGAACGGCTGCGGAGGCAGATGCGGACAGCGCAGAGGATGACGCTGCGGATGATAAAGGCTCAGGTGGTGATACTGTGGCAAATGATGACGCAGACGGCGACACTGTGGACGATGATACTGCCGATGGCGGAGATAGTGAAAAGACTCCGGCATATGATTTTGAACTGACGGATCAGTTCGGGAATACGCACACACTGGCAGACTACAGGGGAAAGGTCATTTTTCTTAACTTCTGGGCGACATGGTGCGGCCCGTGTAGGAACGAGATGCCAGAGATCCAGAAACTCTACGAAGAATATTCTTCCGAAGGAGAGGACGCGGAAGTAGTCATACTGGGTGCTGCCGCTCCGGGTATGGGGCAGGAAGGCTCCAGAGAAGAAATCGGAGCTTTTATGGAGGAGAACGGCTATACCTATCCGGTACTCATGGATGCGACAGGGGACATGTTCAACTGGTATGGGATTTCAGCGTTTCCGACGACTTTCATGATTGACCGGGAAGGCAATGTATACGGATATGTTCAGGGACAGTTGACAGAGGATATCATGAGGAGCATCATAGAGCAGACAATTTCCGCACAGTAGAAGAAACTACAGCAGACGGCTTGGCAGCGGGAGCTACGGCAGGCGGGGGATGTGCGCCGAGGAGACGTCCGCTTAGAAAGAGTGGTGAAACTATGGTTACAATCGATAACAAATGCTTTTCCATTTCCCAGATCTGTGAGTCCGGGCAGTGCTTCCGTCTTGATCAGACGGCGGAAGACATGTATGAGCTTCTGGCGTCTGACCGTTATCTCAAGATCACTCTTGAGAAAGACCAGAGAGTATGCGGGAAAACATTTCTTCACTGTACGCAGGAGGAATATCAGGAGTTCTGGAAAGATTATTTTGATATGGACACTTGTTATGAAAAACATATCGCTCGCATTGCAGACGAAGATGAGTATCTGAAAGAAGCGGCGCAGTTCGGAAGCGGTATCCGTATCCTAAGACAGGATCTGTGGGAGATGATTATTACGTTCATCATTTCCCAGCAGAATAACATCCCGAGGATCAAAAGCCTGATCCGCGCGCTAAGCGAGCGCTACGGGCAAAAGAAAGAGGCATCGGACGGAAAGCGTTTCTATACATTTCCTGATGCAAAAAGCCTTGCGCGGGCTAAGGAAGAGGAATTAAGGGCGCTGAAGCTGGGGTATCGGAGTAGATATATCTGTGGGACGGCGGCAATGATCGCAGACGGTATAGTGGATCTGAAGGAGATCGGGAAGATGGATTATGAGGAAGCGCGCACAGCTCTGATGCGCCTGCCGGGGATCGGAGGAAAGGTGGCGGACTGTATCTGCCTGTTTGCCCTGCATCAGATGAATGCCTTCCCGGTGGATACCCACATACAGAAGGTGGTGGATGCTCAATATGCGGGCAAGTTCCCGTTTGAAAGATATAAGGGCTGCGCGGGAGTCATGCAGCAGTACCTCTTTTATTATGACTTAAAGCGCGGATCATCTGCGCGGAAATAAAAGGATGAGAAGAAAAGGAGAACAGAATATGAAGGTATTGGCAGTAATCGACATGCAGAATGATTTTATCGACGGTTCTCTTGGCACGAAAGAAGCCGAATCTATCGTTCCGGGAGTGGCTGGGATGATCCGCGAGTTTGACGGAAAGGTGATTGCCACCCGGGATACCCACGGTGAGGATTACTTAAGCAGTGCCGAGGGAAAAAATCTCCCGGTGGTCCACTGTGTAAAGGGGACGAAAGGGTGGGAAATCCGTCCAGAGATCCAGAAAGTGCTAGATGAAAAACCCGGCAGTATGGTTATAGATAAACCGACTTTCGGAAGCGTGGAATTAGGGGAGCGTGTGGGGAGCCTAAAAGATACGGATGGCGGAGTTGAGGAGATCACCCTGATCGGACTGTGTACGGATATCTGCGTCATATCTAATGCCTTGCTCCTGAAAGCGTACCTGCCTGAAGTCCCGGTGCGGGTGATAGAATCTTGTTGTGCGGGAGTTACTCCTCAAAGCCACAGTCAGGCTCTGGAAGCGATGAAAATGTGCCAGATTGAGATCGTATAAATAAAAATCCGCGGCGTTATGTTTCTGCCGGATGATTTATGACAGGAGGAGAAAAGGATGGAGAATTTTAATTATTATGCCCCGACGCAGGTCATTTTCGGCAGGAGAACAGAGGAACAGACGGGCGAGTTGGTAAGGGCGCAGGGATGCCAGAGGGTGCTGGTACATTACGGGAGCGGAAGCGTGAAGAAAAGCGGGCTTTTAGACCGAATCTTCCGTTCGCTTGACGAAGCGGGCGTCTCTTATATATGTCTGGGCGGGGTAGTTCCGAATCCTAGACTGTCTCTTGTCTATGAAGGGATCAATCTGTGTAAGAGAGAGGGCGTTGATTTTATCCTTGCGGTGGGCGGCGGCAGCGTGATTGATTCTGCCAAGGCAATCGGATACGGTGTGACAAATGAAGGAGACGTGTGGGATTTTTATGAAAAGAAACGTCAGGCGTCAGGCTGTCTTCCCGTCGGCGTTGTACTTACGATTTCAGCGGCAGGATCAGAGATGAGTGATTCTTCTGTCATTACCAATGAGAACAGGTGTCTGAAGAGAGGATACAGCAGCAATTACGCCCGGGCAAGATTCGCGGTGATGAACCCGGAACTTACAATGACGCTGCCCAAATATCAGACGGCCAGCGGGTGTGTGGATATTATGATGCACACTATGGAGAGATACTTTAATCAGTGCGAGAATATGGAACTGACTGACGGCATCAGCGAGCACTTGATCCGTACAGTGATGAAGAATGCAAGGATTCTTATGGATGAGCCGGATAACTACGAGGCAAGGGCAGAGGTTATGTGGGCGGGAAGTATTTCCCATAACGGGCTTACAGGATGTGGCACGGACGGCGGCGACTGGGCCTGCCATCAGCTGGAGCATGAACTGGGCGGAATGTTTGACGTTGCTCACGGTGCAGGGCTTGCAGCCGTATGGGGAAGCTGGGCAAGGTATGTGATGGACGCGCGCCCGGAGAGGTTCGCAGGATTTGCGGTCAATGTGATGGGTGTGGAAGCTGGAAAGAACGAAATGGAGACGGCGATAAAAGGCGTAGAAGCAATGGAAGCATTTTATAAGGCGCTGGAGATGCCGGTGTGTATCAGAGACCTTGGTATAGATCCGGCGGAGAAAGAGTTGCGGGAACTGGCGGAGAAATGTAGCCATTTCCGCAGGCGGACCGTGGGATGTGTGAAGAAGCTGGATGTGAACGATATCTATCAGATCTATAAAAACGCGCTGACATACGAGGAAAATGGGGATCAGAAGGACCCGCACCGGCCTGAGAAAGTGTAGCGAAAAACAGTGATCAGTGGTACAATATGGGGCAAGATCAGTTTCGGCTTAGGAAGCCGGAGAAAGGAGACGAAAATGGGTTCATACATGCAGATGCTTACAAATCGGGCAAAGGCTGCCGCGTCAGAGGCGGCAAAGCTCGGAACCTCAGATAAGAACAGGGGACTTCTGGCAGTGGCGGAAGAGCTGGCCGCTCATCAGGAGATGATCTTGGAGGAGAATGCAAAAGATGTTGAGGCGGCAAAGGAAAAAGGGGTTAAACAGTCTCTTATCGACCGCCTTGCCCTCTCAGAGAACAGGATTGCGGATATGGCGGAAGGGTTGCGTCAGATCTCCGCGCTTGATGATCCGGTTGGAGAAGTGCTGTCTATGAAGACTCGTCCTAACGGGCTTAGGATTGGACGAAAAAGGGTGCCTCTTGGTGTTGTCGGCATTATTTATGAATCCCGCCCGAATGTGACGGCGGATGCATTCGGCCTGTGCTTTAAGACGGGAAATGTGGCGCTCCTGCGGGGAGGAAGTGACGCTATCCGTTCGAATCAGGCAATCGTGCGTGCGGTCAAGGAAGGGTTGCGCAAGGAGAAACTTAATCAGGATCTGATTCTTCTTGTGGAAGATACGAGCCGTGAGGTGGCGGGAGAGATGATGAAGATGCACGGCGGCATCGATGTGCTCATTCCGAGAGGAGGCGCCGGGCTTATAGCCAATGTGGTTGAGAACAGCACCGTTCCCGTGATCGAGACAGGAACTGGAAATTGCCATGTTTATGTGGATGCTTCCGCAGATATCCGAATGGCCGTGGATATTATTGAGAATGCCAAGACACAGAGAATGGGCGTGTGCAATGCCTGTGAGTCGCTTGTCATCCACAGCGCCGCTATGGAGGATGCACTTCCCCAGATTGTGAGCAGACTAAAAACTCATAACGTGGAGATCCGAGGTGATGAGAGAGCATGCGCCGTCAGCGGGGACATTATCCCGGCAGATGAGGCGGATTGGGGAACAGAATATTTGGATGCCATTATCTCCGTGAAGACTGTAGATTCCATTGACGAAGCGATCGCTCATATCAACAAATATAATACAGGTCATTCCGAGTCCATCATCACAAAGGATTATGATAATGCCCTGAAATTTCAAGATGAGATCGATGCTGCGGCAGTCTATGTGAATGCGTCTACAAGGTTTACGGACGGGTTCGAGTTTGGTTTTGGCGCTGAGATTGGGATCAGCACACAGAAACTTCACGCGAGAGGACCTATGGGACTGGAGACGCTGACCACGACGAAGTATATCATCTTTGGAAATGGACAGATCAGAAGATAAGAAGGCACAAGAAGAACGAAAAAGAAAATTATTCTATTGACGAATCACTAGATTAGTTATATAATATAACAGTGTTATATAGCGCTGTTATATAAAAGGGGAATTATGGCTGATAAGGAACAGACAACTTTGGATCTCATTTTGGCAGCCGCTACAAAGGAGTTTCTTGCGAAAGGATTTCAATCTGCTTCTCTGCGCAATATTGTAAAAATGGCTGGAATGACAACAGGCGCATTTTATGGATATTTTAAAAGCAAGGCAGAATTGTTTGAGGCTATAGTCGGCAGGCATTATGATTTCATTCTGGACCGCTTCAAAAAAGCACAGACAGAGTTTGCAGAATTGCCGGATGAGCAGCAGCCGGAAAATTTAGGTTCTATTTCCGGACTTTGCATGTTTGATATGTTGCATTATGCGTATAAGCATTTGGATGCGTTTAAACTTATCTTATGCGGGGCGGAGGGGACACGTTTTGCCGGGCTGATTGATGAGATGGCTGTGATTGAAACAGAGGCTACTCATGACTATTTGAGAGTACTGGAAGGATTGGGCAGGCCCGCGCCTTCCATTGATGAACATTTGGAGCATATATTGATTACAGGAATGTTTAATGCTTTCTTTGAGTTAGTGATACACGAAATGCCGCTGGAAAAAGCTGAGATGTACTTGCATGAAATGCGGGCGTTTTATACTGCGGGATGGATGAAAATTATGGGGCAGTAGCCCTATAATTTTTACACGTAAGTTAGTTAAAACTAACTTACGTGATATAACCAAAGATATCCATGTGGATATTCTGTTTTCATATCATAAGCTTATTGGAGTTTAAGAATCCAGTGTAGCAAAAAATGTTATAAAGGAGGTTTTTCAATGAAAACAAAATCTGGTCTGTCAAGATTGATGGGTTATGCGGGAACACATAAGATCCTGCTCTATCTTTCTTGGATTTTATCCGCAATGAGTGCGCTGCTTGCTCTTGTGCCCTTTTGGTATATATGGCGTATCATTCACGACATATTGGAAGTTTCGCCTGATTTCTCACAGGCGGGAAGCATCACGCATTACGGGTGGTTAGCTGTATTATTCGCGGTGCTGTCTATTGTTGTTTATATTGCTGCCCTGATGTGTTCTCATCTGAGTGCCTTCCGGGTTGCTGCGAATATCCGAAAAAAACTGTTAAGTCATATTGCAGTTTTGCCGCTTGGCGTAATAGAAAAATATGGAAGCGGACATTTGCGGAGGATTGTAAATACTTCCAGCTCTGCAACGGAAAATTATCTTGCACACAGATTGCCTGATAAAGCGGGTGCAATTGCTACCCCTATAGGTTTGCTCTTTTTACTGCTTGTATTTGATTGGCGGCTGGGCATTTTAAGTCTTGTGCCCGTTGTTCTTGGTTTTCTGATCATGATGAAGATGACAGGCGCAGGAATGGAAGAAAAAATGAAAGAATATCAAAATGCGCTTTCAGATATGTCGAATGAAGCTGTTGAATATGTAAGAGGCATACCTGTGGTAAAAACATTCGGGCAAACAATTTTTTCTTTCAAACGCTTTAAAGCTTCAATCGATAATTATGAAAAATGGGTTATTGCATATACTAAAGCCTTACGGCTTCCTATGATGTTTTATACAACAGCCGTCAATGGGGTGTTTGCCTTTTTGATTGCCGGAGGTATTATTTTTACGAGGAACGATGTGACAAGCGAATTCTTGTTAAATTTGATTTTCTACATTGTGATCACGCCTGTTATAGGGACGACTCTGACAAAAATTATGTTTATGAGTGAAGATGCAATGATTGTAAACGATGCAATGAACAGGATCGATGAGGTGCTGAATGAAAAGCCGCTTTCTGAAGGCAGGATCCACCAGGCGTTCTCTGACAATTCTATTACATTAGAACATGTCAGCTACAGTTATGATGGGAAGAAAAACGCGCTCAGTGATGTGTCATTATCGATTAAGCAGGGGGAGACGGTTGCATTGGTGGGAGCGTCAGGAAGTGGGAAGACGACTCTTGCAAATATTATTACAAGATTTTTTGATCCGCAAAAAGGCCGCATTTTGCTAGGAAATACAGATATACGTGACATTCCGAAGGAACTACTAATGAATAAAGTGTCCTTTGTATTTCAGAACAGCCGGCTGATTAAAACATCTATATTAGAAAACGTACGCATGGGAAGACCTACAGCAACACGTGAGGAGGTTGTTCAAGCTTTGAAAGCTGCGCAGTGCATGGATATCGTTGAAAAATTGCCCAATGGAATAGATACGGTTGTTGGTGTAAACAGTGTGTATCTATCTGGGGGAGAACAGCAGAGGATCGCCATTGCACGTTCTATTTTAAAAAATGCGCCGGTTTTGATCCTTGATGAAGCGACTGCGTTTGCTGATCCAGACAATGAGGTGCGTGTACAGGAAGCTTTGTCCGTGCTTTCAAAAGGGAAAACTGTCATTATGATTGCACATAGACTGTCTTCTATTACAAAGGCAGATTGTATTTACGTTCTTCAGGACGGTAGGATTGCTGAAAGTGGTACACACAGGAAACTGATAGAGAAAGGCGGCATATTCTCACGTATGTGGAAGAGCTATTCTGAAGCGGCAGAGTGGAAAATTACGAAGGAGGCGAGAGGATGATTAAGATGTTGCAAAAGCGTTTTGCGTTATCGAGACAAGGAGCCGTTGATTTGATAAAAGGCTGTATTGCCTGCGTTTTTCAGGACATATCTTTCATGCTTCCTGTAGGGCTTTTGTATTATTTTGTCCTTGATATGATGAGAGGGAGCGTAAGCGGAAACCGTATTGCTTTTTACGGGATTGGTGCCATAAGCTGTCTCGTTCTCATATTTATTGCCACATGGTTTCAATATAATGCGACTTATCTGGCGACCTATGTGGAAAGCGGGGTAAGACGTATTTCCTTAGCAGAACAGTTACGTAAGATCCCTTTGTCCTTTTTTGGGAAAAAGGATCTTGCTGATCTTACAAATTCCATCATGGGTGACTGTGCCACGCTGGAAACCGCATTTTCACATTATGTGCCTGCGCTGGCTGGCTCTTTGATATCAACTACGCTGATCGCCGGCGCCCTTTTTGCCTATGAGTGGCGCATGGCTCTTGCGGCAATTTGGGTTTTGCCGGTAGCGTTCACAATTACATTCTTCTCCGCCCGTATACAGGAATATTTCAACCGTAAATCCGTAGTAGCGAATGTGGCACTTGAAAACGGTGTGCAGGAATTCATCGAAGCTATGCAGGACCTGAAGGCGAACAATTCAGAAAAAAGATATTTGGAGGGACTTTATAAGAAAATCGATTATGCAGAAAAACGCCATATTATTACTGAGCTTGGAACGGCGCTGTTTGTTGTTTCGTCAACACTGGTATTAAAATTTGGTATTGCCACGGTTGCGCTTGCCGGTTCAATCCTGCTCATTCGTGGTGAGATAGACATTCCATTGTTTTTTATGTTTTTACTTGTTGCCTCAAGATTATATGCTCCGCTCGAGAGTGCGCTGCAAAATCTTGCTGCGGTTATCTCTACAAGAACGAATATAAACCGAATGAACGAAATTCTTGATCAGCCGGTGCAAACGGGAGACAGCCGAATGACAAACAAAGGATATGATATTGTATTTGATCATGTTGGATTTTCTTATAATACAGAGGAAACTGTTTTGAAAGATGTGTCATTTACTGCAAAACAGGGAGAAGTTACCGCTTTAGTCGGCCCGTCCGGCGGCGGTAAAACTACAGTGTCAAGAGTTGCCGCCAGATTTTGGGATATAGATAAGGGGAAGATTACTGTCGGCGGCATGGATATATCGGATGTTGAGCCCGAGGCATTATTGTCATTATATTCTATTGTATTTCAGGATGTGACCTTGTTCAACAATACAGTTATGGAAAATATCAGGATCGGTAATAAAGACGCTACAGATGAAGAAGTGATTGCAGCGGCAAAGCTGGCAAACTGCGATGAATTTGCGCTTAGGCTTCCGAATGGTTACAACAGCGTGATTGGAGAAAATGGCTGTGAACTCTCGGGAGGTGAAAGACAGCGCATCTCTATCGCAAGGGCTTTTCTCAAAAATGCTCCTATTATTTTGCTGGATGAGGCTACAGCAAGTCTTGATGTGGAAAACGAGACGCTGATACAGGCTGCGTTATCAAGGCTGATAGAGGATAAAACCGTACTCGTTATTGCTCATCGCATGAGGACTGTAAGCGGCGCTGATAGAGTGATTGTGCTTTCAGATGGTTCCGTCGCCGAGCAGGGACCGCCTGGGGAGTTAATGAATACGGGCAATATTTATCCTCATATGGTAAAGCTACAAATGCTTAGCAGGGATTGGGGAATATAGCACAGGTTAGCTGCCGCGGTTTGTGTCATACGGTACAGTAAGGAACAAAATGGCGGAAGGTTATTCTGCAGATATAGGAAGAGTATTTTATAAAAAATAATGCTTGCATAATATGCAAAAAAGATGTATTATTATGCAAGCATTATTTTTATTCTTGCATGACAGATTTTTCTATAAATGGCGGATCTGACGTAGATATATGTATAGGATTAAGAAAAATAATTAGGGGAGGATAAACAGGCGTGATAAAAGTTGGAATTATTGGTTCTACCGGCTATGCAGGCGGCGAACTTGTAAGAATCTTGGCGGGACATAAAAATGCAGAGATTAAATGGTTCGGATCGAGGAGCTATATCAATGAGAAATACGCGGATGTGTACCGCAATATGTTTCAGATCGTGGACGCGGTGTGTATGGATGACAACATGGAAGAACTGGCGACTCAGGTTGACGTAATCTTTACCGCGACACCGCAGGGCCTTTGTGCTTCCCTTGTAAACGAAAACATATTGTCCCAGACAAAGATCATTGATTTAAGCGCGGATTTCCGCCTGAAGGATGTGAGCGTTTATGAACAATGGTACAAGATCACACATCAGGCGCAGCAGTTTATAGAGGAGGCGGTGTACGGGCTGTGCGAGGTGAACCGGGAGGACGTGAAAAAGGCGCGGCTTGTAGCCAATCCGGGATGCTATACCACATGTTCGATCCTGACGGCATATCCTCTTGTAAAAGAGAGGCTGATCGATATGAGCACCCTGATCATCGACGCGAAATCTGGCACATCGGGAGCTGGGCGCGGTGCAAAGCTTCCGAACCTTTTCTGCGAGGTAAACGAGAATATTAAAGCGTACGGGGTGGCATCTCATCGTCACACGCCTGAGATTGAGGAACAGTTAGGCTATGCGATAGGAGAGAAAGTCGTGCTGAATTTCACGCCTCACCTCGTGCCCATGAACCGTGGGATCCTTGCCACAGAGTACGCGAAGCTTACGAAACATGTGACATGGGAAGAGGTAAAGGCTGTCTATGATAAATATTATGCGGGGGAGAAATTCATCCGTGTGCTGAATGAGGGTGTGTGTCCTGAGACAAAGTGGGTAGAGGGCAGCAACTATGTGGACATTGGATTTACCATTGATCCGAGAACGAACCGCATCATTATGATGGGGGCAATCGACAATCTGGTAAAAGGCGCCGCAGGACAGGCGGTGCAGAATATGAACCTAATGTTCGGGGAGAAGGAAAGCGAAGGGCTGGAGCTTGTGCCCATGTTCCCATGACAGAACAAAATAAGATTGAGAAAGAGATCCCGGCAGGCGGCGGATTTCCAACGCTTTGCCGGGCGGATAAATACCGAGACAGGACAGGTAAAAGATATGATCCGTGTGATGACGATTGACGATTATGACGAAGTGTACGCTCTGTGGAAGAAGATCAAAGGATTTGGAATCCGCAGCATTGATGATTCCCGAGAAGGCGTGGAGCAATTTTTAAAGCGCAACCCGACGACAAGCGTAGTGGCGGTCAGGGACGGGAAGATCGTGGGAAGCATCCTCTGCGGACATGACGGAAGACGGGGCTGTCTGTACCATGTGTGTGTGGACGAGGCATACAGAAGGCACGGGATCGGCAAGGCGATGGTCGTGCATGCTATGAAGGCTCTTCAGGAGGAAAATATCAACAAAGTGTCGCTGATCGCGTTTACGAAAAACGATATCGGAAACGCGTTCTGGAACACTATTGGTTGGACAGAGCGGCTGGATTTAAACTACTATGATTTTACACTGAATGAGGAAAATATTACAGCGTTTAACGAACAGTAGGACGCTGGGTGCCGGAAGGAGACAGAAAAATGGGAATCAATATTATCGAAGGCGGTGTCACTGCGGCGAAAGGATTTGAGGCGGCGGCAGCGGCGGCAGGAATCAAGTATGAGGGGCGCACGGACATGGCGCTGATTTACAGTGAAAAACCTTGTAAGGCAGCGGGGACATTTACAAGGAATGTGGTACAGGCGGCTCCCGTAAAATGGGACAAGGCGATTGTGAAAGAGGAGAAAAGGGTACAGGCGGTGATCATAAATTCTGGCATCGCTAACGCGTGTACCGGGGAAGAAGGGATGGGTTACTGCCAAGAGACGGCGGAAGAAGCGGCAAAGGTTCTGGGCGTGGATTCGGAAAGCGTCCTTGTGGCTTCCACCGGGGTAATTGGGATGCAGCTTCCCATGGACCGCGTAAAGGCGGGAATCTCCATGCTCACGTACTTAAAGAAATCTGACATGGAGAGTGGGACAGAGGCAGCAAAAGCGATCATGACCACGGACACAGAGAAGAAGGAAGCAGCGGTCACTTTTGAGATCGGAGACAAGACTGTGACCATTGGCGGCATGGCAAAGGGCTCTGGCATGATTCACCCCAATATGTGTACCATGTTGTCCTTTATCACTACGGATGCCAAAATCTCAAAGAAGGCGCTTAAGAAAGCTTTAAGTGAAGATGTGGAGGATACATATAATATGATCTCCGTGGACGGAGATACCTCTACCAATGACACCGTGCTCTTGCTGGCCAACGGGCAGGCGGGGAATCCGAAGATTCGGTACGGCACGCCGGAGTATGAAACATTTAAAGGAGCGCTTCACTATATCAATGAGACGCTGGCAAAGAAGATGGCAGGAGACGGAGAGGGCGCCACAGCTCTGCTTGAGGCGAAGATTGTTGGAGCAAGGACAAAGGAACAGGCGAAAGTGCTGGCAAAATCCATTGTCTGCTCGAATCTGGTCAAGACAGCCATCGCAGGGCACGACGCAAACTGGGGCAGGATTCTCTGCGCCATGGGATATTCGGGGGCGCAGTTTGATATGGAGAAGGCGGATCTCTTCTTTGAGAGCGCGGCAGGGAAATTGAAAATTATTGAGAGCGGGACGGCTCTTGATTACAGCGAGGAAAAAGCAACGGAGATCCTGTCAGAGCCTGAGGTGACGGTCATTGCGGATATCAAAGAGGGAGATCAAAAGGCTTCAGCGTGGGGCTGCGACCTGACCCACGGGTATATCAGCATCAATGCAGATTACCGCAGCTGAGGCGTATACAGTTTTTAAGGGAGGATACAGAAAACATGAATAACAATATGCAGAAATATCTGGATAAAGCACAGGTACTCATCGAGGCTTTGCCCTATATCCAGCGTTTTAACAGGAAAGTCATCGTGGTGAAATACGGCGGCAGCGCCATGGTCGACGAGAGCCTGAAACGCCGAGTTATCGAGGACGTGACCCTCCTAAAGCTCTGCGGGTTCAAACCGATCATCGTCCACGGAGGTGGAAAAGAAATCAGCAAATGGGTTGGGAAAGTCGGGATGGAGCCGAAGTTTGTCAACGGTCTGCGCGTGACTGATGCGGAGACGATGGAGATTGCGGAGATGGTGCTAGGACGGGTGAACAAAAGCCTTGTACAGCTGGTGGAAAGTCTTGGGGTGCGCGCCATCGGCGTCAGTGGAAAGGATGGCGCTCTGCTTAAAGTGGAGAAGAAGTACTCCGACGGAGAGGACATCGGCTATGTGGGGGACATCAAAGAGGTGAATGCCCAGATTCTTTACGATCTTCTAGAGAAGGATTTTCTCCCAATTGTCTGCCCTATCGGGTTGGACGATGAGTTCAACACGTATAATATCAATGCGGACGATGCGGCGTGCGCCATCGCCCGCGCTATGAAGGTGGAGAAACTGGCGTTTTTGACAGACATTGAGGGCGTGTATAAAGACCCTCAGGATCCGTCCACTCTGATCTCGGAGCTTGAGGTGTCGGAGGCGAAGGAACTGATCGGAAGCGGATATATCGGAGGGGGCATGCTGCCGAAACTTCAAAACTGTATTGACGCCATCGAGAGCGGGGTGTCGCGGGTGCATATCTTAGACGGGCGAATTCCCCACTGCCTGCTCCTTGAGATCTTTACGAATAAAGGAATCGGAACGGCAATTCTAAACCAGAAAGAAAGCAGGTACTATTATGGTGAATGAAAAGATACAGGCGGCGGAAGAGAACCTAATTCACGTATATAACCGTTTTCCCATCGTGTTGGATCACGGCGAGGGAATGTATGTGTATGACACAGAAGGAAAAGAATATCTTGACTTTGCGGCAGGATTCGCTGTGACAGGTCTGGGATATGGCAATAAAGAATTTGAAGAGGCGTTAAAAGAGCAGATCGGCAAGCTGTACCATACTTCTAACCTTTACTACCATGAGAGCTGCGGGGAAGCAGCGAGAGAGCTAAACCGTGTCTGTGGTATGGACCGCGTGTTCTTTACAAATAGCGGCAGCGAGGCGATTGAGGGAGCGCTGAAGGCGGCAAGGCGTTATGCCTATACAAAAGGCACGGGCAGATATGAATTTATCGCCATGGAAAACTCCTTCCACGGCAGAAGCTTCGGGGCTGTGTCTGTGACAGGGCACGATTCATACCGGGAGCCGTTTGAGCCGCTGGTGCCGGGAGTGAAGTTCGCAAAATTTAATGATTTGGACAGTGTGAAAGCACTTGCAGGAGATAAGACTTGCGCCATCATTCTGGAGCCTCTGCAGGGTGAAGGGGGAATCAATCTTGCCACGCAGGAATTTATGGAAGGGATCCGCTCATTTTGCGATGAGAATGATATCCTGATGATCTGTGATGAGGTACAGTGCGGTATGGGCAGGACAGGAAATATGTTTGCATGGCAAGGATTCAGAGTGAAGCCGGACATTTTGACGATGGCAAAGGCGATTGGAAACGGTATCCCGGTGGGAGCGTTTGCCATGACGGAGAAAGTGACACAGTATTCCCTGAAACCGGGCGATCACGGCGCCACTTACGGCGGCAACCCGCTGGCATGTACTGCCGTAAAGACCGTTATCGGGATCTTCGAGAGGGAGAGAATTGTAGATCATGTCAGTAAAATCGCGCCTTATCTTACTAAGCGTCTGGATGAACTGGTTCGGGAATTGGACTGCGTCACAGAGCGCAAAGGGAAAGGGCTGATGCAGGGGATCGTTGTCACAAAGCCTCTGGCAGAGGTGAATAAAAAAACGATTGAAGAGGGCCTTCTTGTCATTCAGGCGCAGGGGAATGTGATCCGCTTCCTGCCTCCGCTGATCGTAGAAGAAAAGCACATTGACGAAATGATTGAGAAATTAAAGCGGGCGCTTCAATAAAATGAATAAGAAACCGATCACAGGACATACTAGCAGAAATGCTGTACGGAGGTATGGAGATGATCGGTTTTTTAATTGCCCTTTTATCTGGGGCTCTCATGAGTATACAGGGAGTATTTAACACTCAGGTCACAAAGACGACTGGCATGTGGGTTGCGAACGGGTGGGTTCAGATTACAGCGTTTGCAGTCTGTCTCGCCGCATGGCTTTTTACCGGGCGGGAGAGCATCGCTGCTCTGGGAAAGGTGGAGCCGAAATACATGCTTTTAGGCGGTGTGATTGGCGCGGGTATCACATGGACGGTTATTAAGAGCATTGCTGCGCTCGGTCCGGCAAAATCGGCTCTGCTCATCGTTATCGCTCAGCTTGCGGTGTCTTACCTGATCAGCCTGTTTGGTATGTTCGGTATGGACAAGGAACCTTTTTCGTGGCGCAAACTGGGTGGGCTTGTCATTGCCGTTATAGGAATTACTGTTTTCCAGTGGGAATGAGAGGGGAGAAGTTTTCAGTGGAAAACTGGCTGGAACAGGTTATAAGACTGTAATAATTTTGTAACAAACAATTGATTATGTATTGTATTTTTGATAAAAATTCGTTACAATATTATTGTCCGGCATAAAAGGGGTATCTCTCCCGGTTAGGAAACTGGAGAGAAAAATATGTATGGCAGAAATAAGATAAAAGAGACAGTGCACGCTTGTATCGTGAGGTTTTTTACCGCAGCGCTTTTCCCTGCGGCGGTTTTGTTCTGTTCTGGTTGTGGCGGAAAAACGAAGGACAGCTTCGAAGAGCTGCCTGTTTCAGAGGCTCCTAGAGATTCTGCGGAGACACCAGATGTGGATTCAGCTCTGGCAGAAAACGCGGATTCCGGATCTGGAGAAGATGAGCCGGAAGGGGGAAACGATACGGCGGCAACTGTCTTTGTGTATGTGTGCGGAGCGGTAAATGCTCCGGGAGTATATGAACTGGCAGCAGGCGCGCGCGTGTTTGAAGCTGTTGCTCTGGCAGGAGGAATGACAGAAGAGGCCTCGGCAGAGTCAGTCAATCAGGCGAGAAGCGTGACGGATGGGGAACAAATCTATGTTCCTACAGCCGATGAAGCAAAAGCGCAGGGCACAGGGGTTGGAGAGAATACAGTAACCGAAGGGACGGACAAAAAAATAAATATAAATACAGCCGGAAAAGAGGAACTCATGACGCTTACCGGGATCGGTGAGGCAAAGGCACAGAGCATTTTAGACTACCGGGAAGAACACGGTAGTTTTGGGAGTATTGAAGAACTGATGCAAATAGAGGGAATCAAAGAGGGAGTATTTAATAAAATAAAACAAGATATAATGATCTGAGACAGGAAGTCAGGAAAGAGGAGTATGAGTAAGAAGATATTGGTTGTAGATGATGAAAAACTGATCGTAAAAGGAATCCGGTTCAGTTTGGAACAGGAAGGCATGGAAGTAGACTGTGCCTATGACGGAGAAGAGGCTCTGGAGTGTGCCCGCAGATGCGAGTATGATCTGGTTCTCTTGGACGTCATGCTTCCGAAGCTGGATGGATTCGAAGTATGCCAGCAGATCCGTGAATTTTCAGATATGCCTATTGTTATGCTGACAGCGAAGAGCGAGGATATGGATAAGATACTTGGGCTTGAGTACGGCGCGGATGACTATATTACCAAACCGTTTAATATCCTCGAGGTGAAGGCAAGGATAAAGGCGATCATGCGCCGTACGTCTAAGCCAAAGGAAACTGCGGGCAGCCCGGTCCTTATTAAAGGCAACATGAAGATCGATTGTGAGAGCAGAAGAGTGTTTATCGGGGAAAGAGAGATCAATCTTACGGCCAAAGAGTTTGACGTGCTGGAGCTTCTCGCCATGAACCCAAACAAGGTGTACAGCAGGGAGAATCTTCTGAATCTTATCTGGGGATATGATTATCCCGGAGATGCCAGAACAGTCGATGTGCATATCCGCCGCCTCAGGGAAAAGATTGAGATCAACCCGAGCGAACCGAAATATGTACATACAAAGTGGGGAGTGGGTTATTATTTCCAAGGTTAAACGCCAATTCAGATTCAGAGATAAAATCTTAAAAAATATGCGGTTCCGTCTAATTATGTGCATTATGCTGGCAGGGCTTGTGCCCTGTCTGGCAGCACTTTTCGGAATTGTGAAATTCTACGAGTCGCGTGCGGTCGAACTTCGGACCGCGGAAATCCAGAATCAGTGTACTATACTGAGTAATCAGCTTAATAACTTCGGGTATCTTACCGATACTTCCTCGGAAGTTATCAATGCGTCCCTCACCCAGCTTACAGATATTTACAACGGACGTGTGGTTATCGTTGACAAAGATTTGAAAGTTGTCAAGGATACATATGATCTGGACGAAGGGAAAACGGATGTATCGGAAAATGTCATCCGCTGTATGAGAGGAGAGCGGACAAGCCATTATGATAAAACAAATCATTATATTGAAGTGACCTCTCCCATCACAGAAAGGGGAGGAGATCAGGTGGCCGGGGTTATCTTAGCCAGCGTTTCCACAGACGGAATTGAGGTCACAAGACAGGTTTTGTATACCCATGGAGGTGTGAGCGTGGGCATTTTGATGGCGCTTCTCGCCATGTTTAGTGTGTTTCTTGCAAATCGGATGGTTCTCCCCCTTCGCAGGATCACCGGAGCGATTGAGAATGTGACGGAGGGGTACAGCGACGATGTGCTCCATGTGGATACGTACACAGAGACAGAGCAGCTCTGTGAAGCCTTCAATAAAATGCTTGGACGTTTAAAACTTCTTGATGAATCAAGGGAAGAATTTGTCTCAAACGTATCCCATGAGCTTAAGACTCCCATGACTTCCATGAAGGTGCTGGCGGACTCACTTTTAGAGCAGGAAGGAGTGCCAGTGGAGATGTATCAGGAGTTTATGCAGGATATTGCCAAGGAGATCGACCGGGAAAACCGGATCATTACGGATCTGCTCTCGCTTGTAAAGATGGATCGGTCCGGACAAACTATGAATATCGAAACCATGAATATCAATGATCTTCTGGAACAGATATTAAAGCGTCTCAAGCCGATTGCTGAGCAGAAGAACGTGGAGATGGTGATGGAGAGTTTCCGGCCAGTGATTGCGGAGATCGACGAAATGAAATTCACGCTTGCCGTTTCTAATCTTGTAGAAAATGCTATCAAATATAACCGTGAAAACGGCTGGATCCATGTGTCACTGAATGCGGACTATAAGTATTTTTACATCAAAGTAGAAGATTCAGGTATCGGTATACCAGCGGCGGATCAGGATCATATTTTCGAGAGATTCTACCGTGTGGATAAGTCACACTCCCGCGAGATCGGCGGGACTGGGCTGGGACTTGCTATTGCAAGGAACGCAGTGATCGTCCACAGAGGCTCGATCAAGGTACACAGCATCGAGGGAGAAGGTACGACATTTACTGTGCGCATTCCCCTGATTTATGTGGCTGCATAGGAGGGTGAAGGATGAAAATAAGGACGAGGATCATTACGGGAGTTTTATGCTTCTTTATTCTTTTACCGTCTGTACTTTTGTCGGCGTGCGGACGCAGTTTTGAGCCGGCGGAGGGAGAGACTTTTGTTTATTGTCTCAACGAGGAACACACCGGTCTTGTGAAGGTCGCTTTTGAGTTCTCGGGAGAAGATACAATGGGGATAGTAGAGTCGGTTCTTGGGAAACTGCAAGAACCATCTGATCGTATCGAATATACGGCTCCCATTCCGGAAAATGTTGAAGTCACAGAGTGTGGTCTGCGGGGCAGTATTTTGGGCGTTGATTTCAATGCGGCGTACGAGGAGATGGACGGATTGTCAGAAAAACTGACGCGCGCTGCCGTTGTGCGGTCGCTTGTTCAGATTGACGGGGTCAATGCAGTGGCGTTTACTATAGAGGGAGAGCCCCTTGTAGACAGCGAAGGTCATCTGGTAGGATTGATGAATGATGATGACTTCGTAGAAAATAATGAGTCGTCTTTGGATGATTATCAGACGGATACATTGGCGGTGTATTTTGCAGACAAGACGGGAAGACAGCTTGTCCCGCAGGAAACAGAGGTTAGATACAGCAGCAATGTGCCTAAGGAGAAGCTGATCGTTGAAAGGCTGCTTAAGGGGCCGTCAGAGAGCGGCGCTTATCCAGCGGTAAACCCGGATGCGAATCTTCTAAGCGTGACCATCAACGACGGGATATGCTATGTGAATTTTGACAGTGCCTTCCTGACAGGAGCCTATGATGTGCTTCCGGAAGTCACTGTGTATTCGATCGTGAATTCTCTGATTGAGGGAACAGAGGCGCAGAAAGTGCAGATCACGATCAACGGAGAAACAGATGCAAAATATATGGAGGCAGTGGATCTGTCACAGCCTTTAGAAAAAAATGAGGGATTGGTCGCAGCCGAGGAATAGAAGAAAATGAGAAAGCGGCCACTTTGTACACTGTGTCTGTTGTTTCTTATCATACAGGCCGTCCGGGTAGCTCTGTCCAGCGCCCAGCCGCCGGAGCCTTCCGCATTGGAGAAGACTGTGGCAGAGTGGGATAGCGTCACTTTGGAAGGAACTGTGACAGCGGTACAAAATAAGGAAAAAGTAACGGCAGTCTTTTTGGAGGACTGCCTTATTTCAACATTTTCAGGTGATTTTAATGAGAAAAAGCTCCTGATCTACATAAAAACAGATTCAGAGATCTGGATCGGGCCAGATTCACAAAAACAGATTCTGAAAAAAGAGAATTTGCATATGGCGGGTATCAAGATCGGGAATCAAGTGAGGGTATCCGGAGAGGCAGAGATTTTTGAGCAAGCGCGCAATCCCGGCAATTTCGATCAAAAATCTTATTACGCAAGACAGGGGATATATTTGCTTGTGTGGGCAGATAAGGTGGAGATCCTCTCTTTGGAAACGGATAAGATACGTCAGTTTCTGGCGGAGGTGCGTTTCTCTTGGAAAGAACTGCTGACCCGGCATCTGGGAGAGTATTACGGGGGTACGATGAGTGCAGTTCTCCTGGGCGAGAAGAGCGGGCTGGATGCTGAGATGAAAAAGCTGTATCAAAAGAATGGAATCGGACACCTGCTCGCTATCTCTGGGCTCCATATGTCTTTTATTGGCATGGGTGTATATGGCATACTAAGAAGAACTGGTATTGGCTTTTTATTTTCAGGACTTGCAGGCGGAATCCTTCTTATTCTCTATACACTGATGATCGGCGCGGGAGTATCCAGCCTGCGCGCGCTTATTATGTTTCTTGTAAGGATTGGGGCGGATGTGACAGGCAGGGACTACGATCTGCCGACCAGTCTGGCTCTCTCCGCGGCAGTGACGTGCGCTGGCCAGCCATTCTATCTGACAGACGCAGGGTTTCTATTATCCTATGGAGCCATACTGGGGATTATTCTGCTGGGGCCTGTGTTTGAAGGAATGTTCCATATTGGGGAAAAGAAAAGTAAGATATTAGAAAGTTTTGGAGTAAGTCTTGCAGTCAATGTAATGCTGCTTGGTCCTGTGCTCTATTTTTACTTTGAAGCGCCGCCTTATTCGGTAATCCTAAATCTTCTTGTGATACCAATGATGCCTGTTGCTATGGGGGCAGGAATGATCGGCTCAGCGCTTCTGACGGTGTGGGAGCTTCCGGGAAGTTTAATACTTAAGGTGTGTAAAGCGGTACTGTGGGGATACGATTGTATCTGTAGCGGCGCGTCTGAGCTTCCGGGCAGCAGATTTGTATCGGGGAGGCCTCAGCCGGCGTGGCTGGTCGTGTACTATGCCGGGATCGGAATATTGTGCGCGGTGTTCTATGTCATGAGGGAGAGGAATATGCAGCGGTTCGAGGAGGGGCAAAAGGGGCAAAGAACACTTCTGCGGATTCCCGGTGGGTGTCTGCTGGTATTTGCCGTCACTATGGCAGCTTTCTGCCGTCTGGGATACCACATGGGAGACGGCATACAGGCAACGGTTCTGGATGTAGGACAGGGTGACTGTATTCATATACGTGGAGAGACGGGAGATTATCTTGTGGACGGCGGCAGCAGTGATGTGTCACTGGCGGGCACATATCGGATTGAACCGTATCTTTTGGCAAGCGCGGTGGATACATTGGATTATGTATTTGCTACCCACGGGGATGAGGATCATATCAATGGGATCAGAGAGCTTTTGGAAGGACAGAGATTGGGTGTATCCATCCGCACTCTCGTGCTGCCCCCAAAGGAATATTGTGACGAAAAACTCATAGATCTGGCGCGCACCGCAATGGAAAATGGCACGAGAGTGACATCTGCGGGCACAGGGGATGAGATTAGAGAAAAAGGGGCGCGGGACGGTGCCGCCGCAGAAAGCGGACACTTGGAAAAGCGACTTTCCCTCACCTGCCTCGGACCTGCAAAGGGCGCCGATATGGAACTGGGAAACGAGGCGTCTCTTGTCCTCTCCCTTACGTACGGGGACTTTTCCATGCTTCTGACAGGGGATGTGGAAGGAAAGGGGGAGAATCTTCTTATGGAGAGTGGCAGCCTGCATAAGTATGATGTGCTCAAAGCCGCGCATCACGGCTCAAAAAACTCGAGTTCAGAACCGTTCTTAGAGATTGTTCGCCCATATGTTACCCTCATGTCTGCGGGGAAGAACAATCGATATGGGCATCCTCACGCAGAGACGCTTAAGCGGCTTGAAGCAGCGGAGAGTAGAGTGTATTCTACACAGGAGAACGGGGCAGTTACTGTGTGGACGGATGGGAAGACGATGGAAATCCGGGCTGTTTCCCTTTCCACTCTTGTCAAAACAGGGGCATTTCCTATATAATACAAGAGTTATGAAAAGCCTGAATGAAGATTTAAAAACAGGAAAATTTAAACAGCTCTACCTTCTCTATGGGACGGAGGCATATTTGAAGAAGCAGTACAAAGACCGTTTCATCAAGGCTATGCTCCCGGAGGGGGATACGATGAACTATGCCTATTACGAGGGAAAGAATACGGATATCAAAGAGGTGATCGATCTGGCGGAGACGCTGCCTTTTTTTGGTGATAGGCGCCTTATCGTGTTTGAGGATACCGGATTCTTTAAAAGCTCCGGGGCAGATCTTGCTGATTATATCAGTGACATGCCTGCGACCACATATTTTATTTTTATTGAGAATGAAGTGGATAAGCGCAGCAAGCTGTATAAGGCGGTGAAGTCGAAGGGGCATATCGTGGAGCTGGGTGCGCAGGATGAGAATACACTGCGGAAATGGGTTTTAGGCCTTGTTAAAAAGGAGGGCAGGCAGATGCAGCCTTCCGATGCCGCCTATTTCTTAAACAAGGTAGGCACGGATATGGAGAATATCACCAAAGAGCTAGAAAAGCTGGTCTGCTACTGTCTGGACAAGGAAGTGATCACAAGGGAGGATATCGACGCCATCTGCGTGACCCAGATCACCAGTCATATCTTTGAGATGGTGAATGCTGTGGCAAACAAAGACCAGAGAAAAGCGCTGGATCTGTACTATGAGCTGCTGGCGTTAAAAGAACCACCCATGCGTATCCTGTTCCTGCTGATCAGGGAGTATCGTATCTTGTTCCATGTAAAGGCTCTCTTAAAGCAGGGATACGGCAGACAGGACATCGCTTCTAAAGCTGGACTTCACCCGTTCGCGGCAGGACGGTATATGGATCAGGCAAAGCGTTTCCATCTGTGGGAGTTGCGCGCGGTCATGGAGGAAGGCGCGGATGTGGAGCAGAGAGTTAAGACCGGGCTGTTGACAGATCACCTAGCGGTGGAGCTTTTCCTTGTGAAACATTCCGCGGCGTAATAAGAACAGATATTGGAGGAATCAAATTGTCAGTTATAGATCAAAGTAAGATAAGAAATTTTTGTATCATTGCCCATATTGATCATGGAAAGTCCACACTGGCAGACCGTATCATTGAGATGACCGGACTTCTGACTAGCCGTGAGATGCAGTCTCAGGTGTTGGACAACATGGATCTGGAACGTGAAAGAGGAATCACCATCAAAGCGCAGGCGGTCCGCACAGTATACAAAGCGGATGACGGGGAGGAGTATATCTTTAATTTGATAGACACTCCGGGGCATGTGGATTTTAACTACGAGGTATCCAGAAGCCTTGCTGCGTGCGACGGCGCAATCCTTGTGGTGGATGCGGCGCAGGGCGTGGAGGCACAGACATTAGCGAACGTTTATCTAGCGCTGGATCATGATCTGGATGTGATGCCGGTCATCAATAAGATCGACCTGCCAAGTGCAGATCCAGACCGGGTGAAGGAGGAGATCGAGGACGTCATCGGGATTGAGGCGGACGATGCTCCGCTGATCTCGGCAAAGACAGGGCTGAATGTCCACGATGTGCTAGAGCAGATCGTGAAGAAGATCCCCGCGCCTAAGGGGGACGCAGACGCTCCTCTTCGGGCACTCATCTTTGATTCCAAATATGATTCATACAAGGGAGTAATTGTATTCTGCCGTATAAAAGAGGGAAGTGTGCGCAAAGGTACACCGATCCTTATGATGGCGACAGGAGCAAAGGCAGAAGTCGTGGAGGTCGGAACATTTGGTGCGGGACAGTTCATTCCCTGTGAGGAGCTAGAGGCCGGCATGGTAGGCTATATTACAGCGAGCCTGAAAAATGTCAAAGAGACCCGTGTGGGTGACACGATCACAGATGCTTCAAGACCATGCGAGAAGCCGCTGCCGGGTTATAAGAAGGTAAATCCCATGGTATACTGCGGGCTTTATCCCGCCGATGGAGCGAAGTACCCGGATCTTAGGGACGCTCTAGAGAAGCTGCAGCTTAATGACGCGGCGCTCCAGTTTGAGGCGGAGACATCTGTTGCCCTCGGGTTTGGATTCCGATGCGGTTTCTTAGGGCTTCTCCATCTGGAGATCATACAGGAACGTCTGGAGCGGGAGTATAATCTGGATCTTGTGACGACGGCGCCCAGCGTTATCTATAAAATACACAAGACAAACGGGGAAGCGGTTGATCTGACGAACCCGACCAACATGCCGGACCCGGCGGAGATCGATTATATGGAAGAGCCAATGGTAAAAGCGGAGATTATGGTGACCTCAGAGTATATCGGGGCGATCATGGATCTGTGTCAGGAGAGAAGGGGAATCTATCAGGGCATGGAGTATATCGAGGAAAAGCGTGCGGTGCTTAATTATCATCTGCCTCTTAACGAGATCATCTATGATTTCTTTGACGCGCTGAAATCCAGATCAAGGGGGTACGCATCCTTTGACTATGAGATGATGGGATATCAGAGGTCAGAACTTGTGAAGCTGGATATCCTTATCAACCGGGAAGAGGTGGACGCCTTATCCTTCATTGTATTTGCAGGAAGTGCATATGAGAGGGGAAGAAGGATGTGTGAGAAACTAAAGCAGGAGATCCCCAGACAGCTCTTTGAGATTCCGATTCAGGCGGCGATCGGCAGCAAGATCATCGCCCGTGAGACTGTGAAGGCGATGCGCAAGGATGTGTTGGCGAAATGCTACGGCGGTGATATCTCGCGTAAGAAGAAGCTTCTGGAGAAACAGAAGGAAGGCAAGAAGCGTATGCGTCAGGTGGGAAATGTGGAGATCCCGCAGAAAGCGTTCATGAGCGTATTGAAACTGGACGACGACTGATGGCGTACCGTTGCAGAATAGCGTATAGCGGTGTGTATATAAGAAAAAGAGATTTATATATGAATAAAAAAGAACTGGAACTATATGTGCATATTCCATTCTGTGTGAGGAAATGTGCCTACTGTGATTTCCTGTCGTTCCCCTCGGGGGAGCATGAGAGAGCGTCCTATGTGGATGCTCTCCTTGAGGAGATCAAAGAACAGAAAGACAATTTTAAAGATTATTTTGTGACAACAGTATTTTTAGGCGGCGGCACTCCCTCGTTATTGCGGGAGGATGACACCGCCCGTATTTTTGATGCTCTGTGGGAGAACTTTGATATTAGCAGAAGTGCAGAGATCACGCTGGAAGTGAATCCGGGAACCGTGACCGGGAAGAAAGCGGCTGTGTGGAAGGCATGCGGCATGAACCGCCTGAGCATAGGGCTTCAGTCCGTAAATGACGGGGAGCTTAAGATGCTGGGGCGCATCCATACTTTTAAGGAATTTCTAGATACATGGAGGATTGTAAGGGAGAAGGGGTTTGACAATATCAATATCGACTTGATCTCAGCCATTCCCGGCCAGACGGTGCAAAGCTGGGAGAAGACCCTGCGCACGATAGCTGAGCTGGGGGCGGAGCACATTTCGGCGTACAGTCTGATTATCGAGGAGGGAACGTCCTTTTACAGGCTGTATGGGGAAGTTCATAATTCGGATGGGGAAACCCCTGCTTCATGTGCGGAAAAGAACGGGGGAGCGTCAGGCATCCCGCCTCTTCCCGGGGAGGATGCCGAGCGAGAAATATACAAAAGTACCGGGCGCATCCTAAAGGAATACGGTTATCACAGGTACGAGATTTCCAACTATGCGAAAGAGGGATATGAGTGCCGTCATAATCTCGGCTACTGGGAGAGGAAGGAGTACCTCGGGCTTGGACTCGGGGCGTCGTCCCTGATCAGTGAACACCGCTTTCACAATACGGAGAACATGGAGCGGTATCTGCAAATATTCGGAAAACATTCCGTTCTGGCAGGAAGCGGCAGCAGGGCTACAAGCCCTCGTACATTTCCGGCGGGCGGGAATGGTACAAATCCGCAGATGCTCCCGACGGGGGCTGCCGCGGAAGATGTAGAAGCGCTTTCCGTGTCGGAACAGATGGAAGAATCCATTTTTCTCGGCCTGCGCAAGACGGAAGGTATCTCCTGCCGTGAGTTCAGGGAAAAGTTCGGACAGACTTTGGATGAAGTATACGGGGAACAGATTCGACGTTTTGAGAAGCTCGGGCTGATGGAGAGGGAAAAGGACCGGCTTAGACTAACAGAGCGCGGGATCGATGTGAGTAATTCTATATTTGTGGAATTTATGCTGTAAAATACGTCTTTAGAACATAGATAAGGTACGTTCCCGGAACTGTATCATATCGCAAAACCGTTCCGCTCTACTTCAAAGATTTGGGCGGATATAACAAGATAGGCTGATGTGCGACCAAAGGGTCTACATCAGCCTATCTTTAACATCCGGCTCAAATGCTTTTCAGAACGCTCTCACTTAAAGTTTTGCTTTATGACACAGCCTTGGGAACTTCTTTATCCATGCCGGGGAACAAGAATCAATTATTCCCGATAATCACTTCTGATAAATGGCTCGTCGATTTTCGATTCGGTCAAGAGTTTATATTTTTTAGGATGCCGGTAGGCATTGCCGAATGTTTCATGTTCACGATACTCACGCAGCTGGTCTAAATCAAGCTTGGCAATATAGATTCCTTCTTCTTCACCTGCCTGAAGAATACAGGTATCTCTTGAACCGCTTTCATCCGGCAAATAAGCAACGCCATCAAATACACTTGAGTTACCGTTGCAGTCCGGCACGGTTTCAGGGTAATTGCAGGTGGCGACAGCCAGCATATTTTCAAACGCTCTGGCGCGAAGCTGAGAAAGACGGTTTATTTCCATCGGGCAGGCATTTGGAACAAGAATAAGTTCCGCGCCTTTTAACATGAGGATTCTTGCGCTTTCGGGAAATTCTCTGTCATAACAGATCATTGCGCCTGTTTTTATTTTGCCGCAGGGTGTATCAAGTGTTGTAACATAAAAGTTTTCGCCCGGTGTCAGATTTCGTTCTACATCAAAATCACACGTATGTACTTTTGCATAAACAAATTTCAATTCTCCGTATCTGTCAAAAAGGGCAAGTGAATTACGGGGGGAATCTTCATATTTTTCAAGGAAGGTAATTCCGATAGCCATATCAAGCTGCTTTGCAAGTCTGCCAAAAGAACTGATAAAATCGCTGTCGATAGAAATAGCGTCTTTTTTCCATTCATCAACAGGTCTGTTATAAATGTTATATCCGTTGCTCCACATTTCAGGAAACAGTGCGATGTCGGCACCGTTTTCTTTTGCCTTTTTACAGTACATGATTCCTTTTTCAAGATTTTCTTTTAGATTTTTGTAAGGTGCAATTTGCAATAATGCAATGTTTAACACGCTCATTGTTTCAATTCCCCTTTCAGATTAGAAATCAAACGGTATCTTTTATATTTTTTCTGCATTTCCGGTACTGATACCCGAGAGAGCACAAAACTGTCGCATAGATAATGCACGCCACTGACAGTACAAATACAAATATTTCTGAATAAGGCGATGCGGAAAAGATATTGAACAGGAGGCTCGGGAGAAGTCCGGCTAAGAAGAGCAGGGTAAGGGGCAGTATCCGCCATCTGTATACCCGCTCGATCATATCAAGACGCGATTCGTCGTCACAGAAGATTTCTTCCTGACCATGCATCTTGGAAACCGGTTTGCGAAAATAGCTGTATCCCGCAAAATCCTGAAGGTATTCCCATCCGCAGTCGCGGAACATCTCAACATATTCGTCTTTGTGCGCCAGACCGTCAGGATTGTAATCAAGCTGGTAGATTACGTCTTCCGGCTCGCATTTTTTAAAATGGTATACACCGGCGGATGTGACCCCGGTAAATCTCCAGCCCGTCAGGTGCTGCATGCGCAGATATGCCTCCTCCTTTTTCCACGCCGCGATGCTGAAAAAGCGGAGTTCTTTTTTCTCTTCCTTCATCTTCATCTGACCTCCTTCATATTGCGGTAAAGACGTTCGATTCTCTTCATCTCGAGATCGAGGACCTGCCTGCCGAGTTCGGTGATGTGATAGATCTTCCGTTTTTCTTCCTCGCGGACAAAACGGATCAGACCGTCCTTTTCCATCTTGGAGAGACTGCCGTACATCGTACCCGGGCTTAACAGGATCTCGCCGTCCGTCAGTTCCTCCACCTTTCGGACGATGCCGTATCCGTGCGAGTCTTCCCGCAGGCAGAGCAGGATATAGAATCCCGTTTCCGTCATCGGGACATAGACCTTTTTAATATGAGCATTCATAAAACCACTCCTGTGTCAAATCGGTTTCTCGCATTTAGTGCGATGTATCGTACTGCGATACTGTGATTTTAATATAGCACTGCGATATATATGTGTCAACATTCGATTTCTAAAAAATGTAGAAACACTGTTGACAAATAGAAATCCGGGTGCTATCTTAATATACGAAAGGTGTTAGCACTCAAAACGAGGGAGTGCTAATAGCGAGAAAGGAGGCAGAACTGTGGCGGTCGATACATCGTTGAGCGAAAGAAAACTTATCATATTAAAAGCGATCATACAGAACTACCTTGAGACCGGGGAGCCGGTCGGCTCGCGGACGCTTTCAAAATATACGGAGCTGAACTTAAGCTCCGCGACGATCCGCAACGAGATGGCGGATCTGGAGGATCTCGGATATATTTTCCAGCCCCATACGTCAGCGGGCAGGATTCCTTCAGACAAAGGATACCGTCTCTATGTGGATATGCTGATGGAAGAGAAAGAGCAGGAGATCACACAGCGCGAGGATGCTATGCTGGAGAAGGCTGACAAAGTGGAAAAAGTTCTTCAGCAGGCGGCGAAGGTGCTCGCCTCTAACACGAATTACGCGACCATGGTCTCATCGCCGGTCAACAGCCGTAACACTCTGAAGTTCATCCAGCTTTCACAGGTGGATGCGGAGCAGATCGTGGCGGTGATCGTGCTTGGTGGAAACGTGATTAAGAATAAGATTATCGAGGTCGGTGAAACACTAAGCAATGAAAATCTCTTAAAGCTGAATATGTTGCTCAACACGACACTGAACGGGATGCCTATTGACCAAATCACACTGGGGCTCATCGCCAGGCTGAAAGAGCAGGCAGGTATTCACAGCGAGGTCGTCGGAAATGTACTGGACGCCGTGGCAGAGATTATTCATGTGGAAGATGATATGAAGATCTATACCAGTGGCACGACGAACATCTTCAAGTATCCGGAACTCAGCGACAAGCAGAGCGCGCAGGAAATTATCAGTGCGTTTGAAGAAAAGCAGCAGCTTGCCGATTTGGTGACAGAGACTCTGGCCAGCGAGAACAATCACGGGATTCAAGTGTACATCGGGGACGAGGCCCCGGTTAAGACGATGAAGGATTGCAGCGTGGTGACTGCGACTTATGAACTGGGCGCGGGTATGAAGGGAACCATCGGCATCATCGGTCCGAAACGGATGGATTATGAACATGTTATGAAGACGCTGAAGACTTTGCAAGGTGAGTTGGATGCGATATACAATAAAAACCCGAAAGAATAGGAAGGTGGAAAGCTGGTGAGTGAAAAGATGAGCAAGGAAGATATGGTGAAGGAAGCAGTTGAGGAAGCAAAGGCAAAGGCGGCCGAGGAGGCTGTGCAGTCCGAAGAATCCGCGGATGAGTCAGAAGCGGGTGCAGCTGCGCAAGACGCTCAGGAAAAGGAAAAAGATGCAGACGCGGCCGGAGATGATGTGGACGGCGGCGACAGCGCGGAAGAAGACAGTGATGACTCTGACGATATGACAGAAGGCTCTGGGGAAGAGGATGCTTCTAAGAATGAGAAAAGGAAACTCTTCGGCAAGAAGAACAAGAAAGATAAGAAAGACGAGAAGATTGAAGAACTGACAGACCGTCTGACCCGTCAGATGGCAGAGTTTGATAATTTCCGTAAACGTACGGAAAAGGAAAAATCCCAGATGTACGAGATTGGCGCGAAGGATATCATAGAGAAGATCCTTCCGATTGTAGATAATTTCGAGCGAGGGCTCGGATCCATGAATGAAGAAGAAAAAGCGACTCCTTTTGCGGAGGGGATGGAGAAGATCTACAAGCAGCTTATGACTACGCTGGAAAGCTTAGGAGTGAAGCCCATCGATGCGGTGGGTCAGGAGTTCAATCCAGACTTCCACAACGCGGTGATGCACGTGGAGGATGAGGAACTGGACGAGAATATTATCGCTGAGGAGTTCCAGAAAGGCTACATGTATCGTGACAGCGTCGTGAGACACAGCATGGTAAAAGTAGCAAATTAAGACGGTTTTAACAATATTTAGTATAAAACAAATAATTTTTTGTAAGGAGGAACTTTACTATGGGAAAAATAATCGGTATTGACCTTGGTACAACAAACAGCTGTGTAGCCGTTATGGAAGGCGGACAGCCGACAGTCATCGCGAACACAGAGGGAGCGAGAACAACACCATCTGTTGTGGCATTTACGAAGACAGGAGAGCGTCTTGTGGGGGAACCTGCAAAACGTCAGGCAGTTACAAATGCAGGAAGAACGATTTCTTCTATAAAAAGAGAGATGGGAACAGACTACAAAGTGGACATTGATGATAAGAAATATTCTCCCCAGGAGATTTCCGCAATGATCCTTCAGAAATTGAAAGCGGATGCGGAAGGATATCTTGGTGAAAAAGTGACGGAAGCAGTTATCACAGTTCCTGCTTACTTCAACGACGCACAGCGTCAGGCCACAAAGGATGCGGGTAAGATCGCGGGACTTGATGTAAAACGTATCATCAACGAGCCTACGGCGGCGGCCCTTGCATACGGGCTTGACAATGAGAAAGAGCAGAAGATCATGGTATACGATCTTGGCGGTGGTACATTTGACGTATCCATTATCGAGATCGGCGACGGAGTTATCGAGGTGCTTTCTACAGCAGGAAACAACCGTCTCGGCGGTGACGATTTTGACCAGAAAATTACAGACTACATGCTGGCTGATTTTAAAGCGAAAGAGGGCGTGGACCTGTCCACAGATAAGATGGCTCTCCAAAGACTGAGAGAGGCGGCAGAGAAGGCGAAGAAAGAGCTTTCAAGCGCGACGACAACGAATATCAACCTTCCGTTCATTACAGCGACAGCAGAAGGCCCGAAGCACTTTGACATGAACCTGACAAGAGCAAAATTCGATGAGCTTACAAGAGATCTTGTTGACAAAACTGCAGAGCCGGTAAGACGTGCGCTTTCCGACGCGGGGCTTACATCTGCGGATCTCGGGCAGGTACTTCTTGTAGGGGGATCTACTCGTATTCCGGCAGTACAAGAAGAGGTGAAGAGACTGACAGGAAAAGAGCCGAGCAAATCTTTGAACCCGGATGAGTGTGTTGCACTGGGCGCTTCTGTACAGGGCGGTAAGCTCGCAGGCGACGCAGGCGCAGGCGACATCCTTCTTCTGGACGTCACTCCGCTTTCCCTGTCCATTGAGACAATGGGCGGCGTGGCTACAAGGCTGATCGAGAGAAACACAACAATCCCGACGAAGAAGAGCCAGATCTTTTCTACGGCTGCTGATAACCAGACAGCGGTAGATATCAACGTTGTACAGGGTGAGAGACAGTTTGCGAAAGATAACAAGTCCTTAGGCCAGTTCAGACTGGACGGAATCCCGCCGGCTCCACGCGGAATCCCGCAGATTGAGGTTACGTTTGACATTGATGCGAACGGTATCGTAAATGTGTCCGCAAAGGATCTTGGAACAGGAAAAGAGCAGCATATTACTATTACGGCAGGCTCCAACATGTCTGATGCGGATATCGATAAGGCAGTGAAAGAAGCTGCTGAATTCGAGGCACAGGACAAGAAGCGCAAAGAGGCGGTTGATACAAGGAACGAAGCTGATGCAATGGTATTCCAGACAGAGAAGGCGATCAAAGAGGTTGGCGACAAGCTGGACGCAAATGACAAAGCGGCAGTTGAGGCAGATATGCAGGCGCTTAAGGATGTGCTCGCAAAATCCACGCCGGAGAACACAAGCGAGGCTGATGTAGCTGAGATCAAAGCTGCAAAGGAGAAACTTATGGAGAGCGCTCAGAAGCTGTTTACAAAAATGTATGAGCAGGCAGGCGCAGCAGGCGGCCCGAATCCGGGTGCAGGCCCTGACATGGGCGCAGGTCCGGCGCCGGAAGGCTTCAATGGCGACGACGTGGTGGACGGGGACTACAAAGAAGTCTAAGTATCGTTTAAGTGATGTGAAACTTTCGGAGAAACGGGGATACCCCGGAACTATTTCTCCAGATAAAAAAGAGGATTCTACGGGGTTGCAAAACAGCTTCGTAGAATTTTCTTGAGATTATATAAAAAGCGTATGTACGCAGTAGGAGACACTTTATGGCAGAGGTAAAGAGAGATTATTACGAAGTGCTCGGCGTAGGCAAGGATGCCGACGACGCAGCGATCAAAAAAGCATACCGTGTGCTCGCGAAGAGGTATCATCCGGATATGAATCCGGGGGATCAGGAGGCGGAGAAAAAATTCAAGGAAGCTTCCGAAGCGTATGCCGTTTTGAGCGATCCTGAAAAACGCCGACAGTACGACCAGTTCGGCCATGCGGCGTTTGAGGGCGGAGCAGGCGGTGCAGGCGGCTTCGGTGGATTCGACTTCAGCGGCGCGGATTTCAGCGATATTTTCGGAGATATCTTTGGAGATTTGTTTGGAAGCTCGCGCAGAGGCGCTCGCGGCGGCAACGGGCCAATGAAAGGTCCGAATATCAGGAAGAGCATCCGTATAACATTTGAGGAGGCTGTTTTCGGCTGTGAGAAGGAACTGGATCTGGTCTTAAAAGACCCCTGCGAAGATTGTCACGGAACAGGTGCGAAACCGGGTACTTCCCCGGAGACATGTCCGAAATGCGGCGGAAGAGGTCAGGTTGTCTATACTTCCCAATCCTTCTTCGGTACGGTTCAGAATGTGCAGACATGTCCAAATTGCGGCGGATCGGGGAAGGTCATTAAGGAGAAGTGCCCGAAATGTTCTGGAAGCGGCTATACGGCAAGCAGAAAGAAGATACAGGTGACGATTCCTGCGGGAATCGACAATGGGCAGAGTGTCCGCATCCGTGACAAAGGAGAGCCGGGCGTAAATGGCGGGCCTAGAGGCGATCTGCTCGTGGAAGTAAATGTTTCCAGACATCCGATATTCCAGAGGCAGGATGTGCACATTTTCTCCACAGTGCTGATCTCATTCGCGGTGGCCGCGCTTGGCGGCGATGTACGGATTCCGACGGTGGACGGAGATGTGATATACACCGTGAAGCCGGGAACAAAAACGGATACAAAAGTGCGTCTGAAAGGAAAGGGCGTTCCATCGCTTCGCAATTCGCAGGTCAGAGGTGACCATTATGTGACGCTTGTCATCCAGACGCCGGAAAGATTGAGCGCGGAAGCGAAGGAAGCGCTACGCAAGTTCGACGAGTTGACAGGAAATACCCTCCGGCAGACTGCAGGGGCAGAGAAACCGGAAAAGAAGAAAAAGAAAGGCTTCATGGATAAAGTAAAAGAGGCCTTTGAGGAATAAGAAAGAAATTTACATCAAAAGATCTCTGAAGAAATGGAGGCATATTTTGCCACGGTTTCTCCGGGGATCTTTTGTACAATTATAAATGATTTTTGTCTATTCTGTCGGATTGTTTTTCCTTTTTCTGTATGTTATTCTCTGTTTACGGATACGGACGGAGTTCTTGTCGTCCGGCCATTCATGTCGTGATGTCTTCTCATTTTCGGAAGTTCCTTTCGGAACAGTTACCCGGTAATGAACAAAACCCTGCAGTTTTGAATTCATCAGCACCCTGATGCTTTATCTGCCGGTTGGAGTACAAAGGAGGGAAATATATGAAAATATTCTGAAAAAAATACGGTAGAATATGGTGTCCGTTTTATTGGACATGTGGAAATGTATAATAAAAAAAGTAAGATTGTTGTTGACATTTGATAAGTGGTATAATACTATAATACCAGATGCGAACAATTGTTCGATACAAGAAAAGGAGAATTGGATAATGGCAGGAAATGATGAGAAGAAGAAAGCATTAGACGCGGCGATCGCGAAGCTTGAGAAAGATTTTGGAAAAGGTACGGTTATGAAGCTGGGAGAATCTGGTGCTCACGTAGCTGTTGAGACTGTACCTACGGGCTGTCTAAGCCTTGACCTTGCTCTCGGGCTGGGGGGAGTGCCGAAAGGGCGTGTTATTGAAATATATGGGCCGGAATCAAGCGGTAAGACGACAGTGGCTCTGCACATGATAGCAGAGGTGCAGAAGAGAGGCGGTATCGCGGGCTTTATTGACGCAGAGCATGCGATGGACCCGGTATATGCGAAGAACATCGGCGTGGATATTGACGAGCTTTACATATCACAGCCGGACAGTGGAGATCAGGCTCTGGAGATCGCAGAGACTATGGTTCGCTCCGGCGCCATTGATATCATCGTTATCGACTCTGTGGCAGCTCTTGTTCCCAAGCAAGAGATCGAAGGGGATATGGGAGACAGCCATGTGGGACTTCAGGCGAGACTGATGTCACAGGCGCTGCGTAAGCTCACCCCGGTGATTAGCAAGTCGAATTGTGTCGTTATCTTTATCAACCAGCTCCGTGAGAAAGTGGGCGTAATGTTCGGGAACCCGGAGACGACGACGGGCGGGCGCGCGCTTAAGTTCTATGCGTCAGTCCGCATGGATGTGAGAAGGATTGAGACATTGAAGCAGAGCGGCGAAATGGTTGGAAACCGCACGCGTATTAAGATTGTAAAGAATAAAATTGCGCCTCCGTTTAAAGAGGCGGAGTTCGATATTATGTTTGGGAAAGGAATTTCCAGAGAAGGGGATATTCTTGATCTTGCGTCGGGCATTGATCTGGTGAAGAAGAGCGGGGCATGGTATGCGTACGAAGGTGAGAAGATCGGGCAGGGAAGGGAGAATGCGAAAGCATATCTTGAGAGCCACCCAGAAGTGATGGAAGAGCTGGATCGGAAAGTGCGCGCCCACTATCATCTGCTGGGCGTTGAGGCAGGTGATGAGGAGAAAGCGGCGATTCAGGAGCCGGTGGGGTCAAAGAGCAGTCAGGGCAGTGATCTTTCACTTAAAGGCGGGAAACAGTAATGACCGTCACGAAAGTGGAACCACTGACAAAGATGAAATTTAAAGTGTATCTTGACGGACAGTTTGCCTTTGTACTCTACAAGGGCGAACTGTCCCGTTTTGGCATTAAAGAAGGCGTAAATCTCTCGGAAGAGATGGAAGAGAAGATTCGCATGGAAGTGATCTTAAAGCGGGCAAAGCTGCGGGCGCTGCATCTTCTTGAGGATATGGACCGTACAGAGGCCGCGCTCAGGGAAAAACTTAGGCAGGGGATGTATTCTGCGGACGCCGTGGACAAGGCGGTTGAGTATGTGAAGTCTTTCGGTTATCTGAATGATGCCCGGTATGCGGAGAATTTCGTCCGAAGCAGAAAAGGCGGTAAAAGCCGCAAAGAGATCCGCGCTCTGCTTATGGGTAAGGGGGTGGCGCCAGAACTGGCGGACGCTGCTTTTGAGATATGTTATGACAGGGGTGAGGATGACGGGGAAGAAGAGGCGGTCCGCAAGATTTTAAGGAAGAAACGTTTTAATCCAGAGGATGCCGACGAGGTACAGACGCAGAAAATATACGGTTATCTTGCAAGGAAAGGTTTCCGCTACGACACTGTCCGTCAAGTGATACAAAATTATAATGAGGATGCTTGACATTGTTGTGAAAACAGTATAAAATTTAACTGTTGTATTTAAGTATTATGTACAATGAAAATTAAATAAGGAGGTGCTCCTGTGCAATTAAGTTTAGGCTTATGTATAGTAATTGCCGTGGCCCTCGCGTTGATAGTTGGGATCATATCTCATTTTGTGACGGTTTCTAATCTGAAGAAGAATGCTGAGAGTAAGATTGGGAATGCGGAAGCGAAGGCAAGGGAGATCATCGACGATGCTGTGAAAACTGCTGAGACAACGAAAAAGGAAGCTCTTTTGGAAGTGAAAGAAGAGTCGATCAAGACGAAAAATGATCTTGAGAAAGAGACTAAGGAAAGAAGAGCAGAACTGCAGCGCTATGAAAAGAGAGTGCTTGCAAAGGAAGAAGCGGTTGACAAACGCTCAGACGCTCTGGAACATCGGGAGTCAAAGCTCACAGCAAAGGAAGAACAGCTACGCCAGCGTGAAGCCAAGGCAGAAGAACTGAGTCAGAAACGGGTGCAGGAACTGGAACGAATCTCAGGACTTACCTCCGAACAGGCAAAAGAATATCTGTTGAAAACTGTTGAAGAAGATGTTAAACATGACACCGCGAAGATGGTCAGAGAGTTGGAAGCTCAGGCAAAGGAGGAGGCTGACAAGAAGGCGAAAGAGTATGTTGTCAATGCCATCCAAAGATGTGCCGCAGACCATGTAGCAGAGACGACGATTTCTGTTGTGCAGCTTCCGAGCGATGAGATGAAGGGACGTATTATCGGCCGCGAGGGAAGGAATATCCGGACGCTGGAGACCCTTACAGGTGTGGAACTGATTATTGACGACACACCGGAGGCGGTGGTTCTCTCCGGATTTGACCCAATCCGTCGTGAGGTCGCAAGGATTGCTCTCGAGAGGCTGATTGTGGACGGACGTATTCATCCGGCTAGGATTGAAGAAATGGTAGAAAAGGCGCAGAAGGAAGTCGATACGATGATTAGGGAAGAGGGGGAAGCTGCGGCGCTCGAAGTTGGAGTGCCGGGCATTCATCCCGAGCTGATCCGCCTCCTTGGACGCATGAAGTTCAGAACAAGTTATGGGCAGAATGCCCTGAAGCACTCCATCGAGGTGGCTCAGCTTGCAGGGCTTCTTGCAGGTGAGATCGGCATTGACGTGAGAGTGGCGAAGCGTGCTGGACTTTTGCACGATATAGGCAAATCTATCGACCATGATGTAGAAGGGTCACATATCCAGATAGGTGTGGATCTGTGTAGAAAATACAAGGAGTCCGCAACTGTCATAAATGCTGTGGAAGCACATCACGGCGATGTGGAGCCACAGACACTGGTCGCCTGTGTAGTACAGGCTGCTGACACGATTTCAGCGGCAAGACCGGGCGCAAGGCGTGAGACCATTGAAACATATACAAACAGATTGAAACAGTTAGAAGAGATTACCAACCAGTTTAAAGGTGTGGATAAATCTTTTGCCATTCAGGCAGGTAGAGAGATTCGTGTTATGGTAGTTCCGGAGCAGGTATCTGATGATGATATGGTGCTTATGGCAAGGGATATTGCAAAACAGATCGAGTTTGAGCTGGAATATCCCGGACAGATCAAGGTAAATGTCATCCGTGAATCGCGGGCGACAGATTACGCGAAATAGCAATAAATCATAACAACAGATGAAAAACCGGCCCCTGTCGTAAGACAGGGGCTTTTTAGTTATATGGGAAAACCCAGAGGCAGAAATTTTAACAGGAATAACAAATCCGGAAAATAAAGGAGATTAAGTATGAGTGAGCATATCAAACGGTTGAAAAGAGAGTTAAAATTCAGAGGAACGATCATTGATTTTTATCAGGATACTATGGAGATCAACGGGGATCACACAGCGGTCTGGGATTTTATTAAGCACAAAGGAGCGGCGGCCGTGGTACCAGTGACAGAGGATGGGAAGATTCTCATGGTGCGCCAGTACAGAAACGCCCTTGACCGGTATACACTTGAGATTCCGGCAGGCGCTCTGGATAAGGAGGATGAGCCGGGAAGAGAGTGCGCGTCCCGGGAACTGGAGGAGGAGACGGGTTTTTGCAGTGAAAATCTGGAGTGGCTCATCACTCTTCGCACGACAGTCGCCTTCTGTAACGAGCGGATCGAGGTTTATGTGGCGAAGAATCTGATGCCGTCAAAACAACATCTTGACGAGGATGAATTTATTGATGTTCAGCCATATACGCTGGATGAGCTCAAGGAGAAGATTTTTTTAGGAGAGATCGAGGATGGGAAAACTGTGGCGTCATTGATGGCATACGCTGTGAAATATAAAGAATAAAAGAACAACCCCGGCATATAATGAAATATCCCGCTACATCCGGACTGATAGGAGGAGGCAGCATGAGAATATTTCATACGAGAAAGCAGCTTCTTGTTTTCTTTATGCCGGGGTTTTTACTCGGCATTATTTATGTCAATTTTATCGCAAAAAAATACATGGCTGAACCGGGAATTTTTAGCGATTATTTTCTGGAGCAGTTCCGGTCAGCCTCCGTGGAGGCAAGAGAGTATATTTGGTACTTGCTGAAGATCCGGGCTGTGCCCTTTCTCACATTGATTGGCTTGTCTTTTACAAAGGCGAGGAAGGTATCATCCGTCCTGTTTCTCCTGTGGACGGGCATAGCCTTTGGCATTCTGATATCTGCTGCTGTGCTGAATATGGGGATCAAGGGAAGCCTTCTGTGTGTGGCTGGCCTGTTCCCGCAGTTTCTATTCTATATCCCGGCGTACCTTGTGCTTTTATGGCACTGTTACATGGTTCCTCAGAATAGCTGGAACCGTCAGAAAACTATATTTACCTCCTTGATGATGACAGTCGGCATCATGATGGAATTGTATGTCAATCCCATTCTTGTCAAAGCATTTCTTTCGGTGATGTAATTTTTTTTATCTGCACCCAAAGTACGAGAAATGCCAACGCAGAGACGATGAGTTGACTGACTAGCAATCCCCACAGATACCCTTGTATCCCAAATCCGGGGATGATGAGGAATACACCGGCGATACGGACGAGCAGCCCGGTGGCATTGATGAGAAAAGTAAGGGCTGTCTTTCCCAGACCATTGATAGCGCTCACAAGGGCGGTGTTCGTATAGAGAAAGGGGCAGATCCATGCAAGAGTGAGGATGAATCGTCCCGCGGAATTGCTATGGAAGAGGAGGCTCCCGATGAGATTGCCGAACAGAAGAAAGAACAGGCAGCTCGATAATCCAAGGATCAGGCAGCTTCCTACAGCCTTTTTCAGAAGCCGCGCCATGCCTGTGCGGTTCCCGGAAACCTGAGCCGCGCTTACCGCCGGCATAAGAACGGTTCCAACGGAGTTGGTGATGGCGGATGGAAATAGGATGCAGGGCAGTGCCATTCCTGTCAGCACCCCATACATACTGAGTGCTTCGCTTGTGCTCATCCCGTAAAGTTTAAGACAGGAGGGGATGGAGGCGGCTTCCACGCTTTGGAGCAGGGTGACTGCCGCTCGGTTAGCGGTCAGAGGTATGGAGAGGGAGAGTAGTTCCCGCAGATTACCCGTGAGAGTGGAAAAGGCGGGACACGGCATGGGCGCCTCCTGTCTGGAAAGAAAACGGGATGAGAACAGGGCGGAGGCAAATTCTCCCGCCACGATTCCTACCGTAGCAATCTGGATGGATGGAATGCGCCCATTTTGTTTCATGAATACGAAAAGAAGGAACACAGACAGGATACGCAGTATCTGTTCTATGAGTTGACTTAGCGCGGGGAGGGCTGTTCTTTGAAGCCCGAGGCTATATCCGCAGATACAGCTATGTACGGCAGCGCAAGGAAGGGCATAGGAAATGATAATCAGCAGTTCTTCACACCGAGAATCTCCGAGGAAGGTCTGTGCAATAAATGCCGCATTCTGCTGGACAAAAATTACCTCTGTGAATGAGAGGAGAAGAGTGAGGCTAAGAGCAGTGTATAGAATGCTCTTAGCCTCTTTTTGTCTTCCAAGTGAGACTTTTCCTGCTACCATGCGGGAGACGGCCGTCTGGATACCTGAAGTACTAAGGGAAAGACAGAGTGCATATACGGGAAATGTAAGCTGATATAGTCCTACATTTTCCTCGCCAAAGGCGTGGCTTAAAAAGATGCGGAAGAAAAATCCCATAAAGCGGGTGATGAAACCGGCGGCAGTCAGTATGATGGCTCCCTGAAATAATTTGTGTTTTGAAGGCATATGCTATCACTCCGATATTCGTCCGCCGGATATCGACCGCGGACAGAAGCAGACTTTTTACAGCATATGTTAATTCATGACTTGACAGAACAAAGCTCGGGTGATATTCTACAAAAGTAAATCCCAGTAAAATACTAGGAAATAGAGAAGGGTTTCGCGATACAGCGAGAAAGCTTGACAAAGAAGGTGAGAAGGTGAAGCTGTCTACAAAAGGAAGATACGGGCTACGCGCACTGATTGATCTCGCCCAGAACAGCAAAGAGACGCCAGTGTCCATTACCAGCATATCGGCTCGTCAGGATCTGTCGGAGCGGTATCTGGAGCAATTGATGTCCATGCTGAAGAAGGCGGGGCTGGTAGAGAGTATCCGAGGTGCCGGAGGCGGATATATTCTGGCGAAGGATATGAAAGAGATCTCTGTCGGCGATGTGCTAAGAGCACTGGAAGGCTCGTTAGAGCCTGTGGAGTGCGCGGGACTTGAGCCAGACGGAGGATGCAGAGCTTCAGATAGCTGTGTGACTAAATATGTCTGGCAGAGGATCAATGAGAGTATCAACCGCACAGTGGATGAGATCATGCTGGATCAGCTTGTGCGGGAGAGTTTGAAGAAGGAAGGTACGGGCGCGGACCGTGCTGGATGCAAAAATTAGAATATACGGAGGCAGATATGAACAAACTAATCTATCTTGACAACGCGGCAACAACGAAGACATCTCCCGAGGTGGCGGAGGCAATGCTGCCGTATTTTACAGAGCATTATGGGAATCCGTCCAGTGTGTACGGATTCGCTTCGGAGAATAAAGAAGTCATCACGAAACAGAGAGAAATTATCGCAAAGGTTCTTGGTGCAAAAGACAATGAGATCTATTTTACGGCGGGCGGGACAGAGTCCGATAACTGGGCGCTCATAGCTACCGCTGAAGCTTATGCGCCAAAGGGGAAACACATTATTACAAGTAAGATAGAGCATCATGCAGTCCTGCACACGTGTGAGTATCTGGAAAAGCAGGGGTACGAAGTGACTTATTTGGATGTGGATGAGAACGGGCTTGTAAATCCAGAAGATGTGGAAAAGGCGATCCGCCCAGACACGATTCTTGTTTCCATTATGTTTGCTAACAATGAGGTCGGCTCCATTCAGCCAGTTGCTGAGATTGGAAGGATTGCTCATGAGCATGGCGTCCTTTTCCATACGGATGCGGTGCAGGCGTTTGCCCAAGTGCCGATCAATGTAGATGAATGTAATATTGATATGTTAAGCGCCAGCGGTCACAAACTGAACGGTCCGAAAGGAATTGGATTCCTCTATATTAGGAAAGGTGTGAAGATTCGTTCCTTCATTCACGGCGGCGCTCAAGAGAGAAGGCGCCGTGCGGGAACGGAGAATGTGCCGGGAATCGTAGGGCTTGGGAAAGCAGTGGAACTTGCCGCGGCGTCCATGAAAGAGAGAGCAGAAAAAGAATCTGAACTCAGGGATTATCTGATCGGCAGGCTTGAGAAGGAGATTCCGCACTGTAGACTGAATGGGGATCGGGTAAAACGTCTTCCTAACAATGTGAATTTCAGTTTCCGTTTTGTAGAAGGTGAATCATTGCTTATCATGCTGGACATGAAAGGGATCTGCGCTTCCAGTGGTTCCGCCTGTACGTCCGGGTCTCTGGATCCGTCTCATGTGCTCCTTGCCATCGGACTGCCCCATGAGATCGCACACGGATCTCTTCGCATGACTCTGGGGGCGGACACGACGAAGGGAGACGTGGATTATGTGGTGGATTGCTTAAAAGAGATTGTCGCACAGCTTCGGAGCATGTCGCCGCTATATGAAGATTTTACACGTAAGCAGGCAAAACCCGCAGACTGATCTGGTCTGCATGCAGAATGTATTTGTAATATAACAGGATATTAGCTAAGAGTAGCAGATAAAAGAAAATACACAGATTAGGAGGAAAGAATAGATGTATACAGAGAAAGTAATGGATCATTTTCAGCATCCGAGAAATGTAGGAGAGATTGAGAACGCCAGCGGCGTTGGGACAGTTGGAAACGCAAAATGCGGGGATATCATGAGGATCTATCTGGATATCGATGAGAATCAGATTATCCGTGATGTAAAGTTTAAGACATTTGGCTGCGGCGCGGCTGTGGCGACAAGCAGCATGGCAACAGAGCTTGTAAAAGGAAAAAGTGTTCAGGAAGCCATGGAAGTGACGAATAAAGCGGTCATGGAGGCTCTGGACGGACTTCCGCCGGTCAAGATACACTGTTCCCTTCTGGCAGAGGAGGCGATCCACGCAGCTCTATGGGACTACGCGGAGAAGAACGGGATCAAGATCGAGGGCTTGGAAAAGCCGAAGTCTGACATTCATGAGGATGAGGAAGAAGAGGAATATTAATGAGCAAGGTTGTCGTTGGAATGTCTGGAGGAGTGGACTCTTCTGTAGCGGCATATCTGCTGAAAGAACAAGGATATGATGTGATTGGTGTGACCATGCAGATCTGGCAGAAGGAGGATACTTGCTCTGTCGAGGAAAATGGCGGGTGCTGCGGTTTGAGCGCTGTGGAGGATGCCAGACGGGTAGCGGCAGCTCTTGACATCCCTTACTATGTGATGAACTTCAGGAGGGAGTTTCAAACGAGTGTGATTGACTATTTCACGGACGAGTATCTGAATGGGCGAACACCAAACCCGTGTATCGCCTGCAACCGGTATGTGAAATGGGAGGCACTCTTAAACCGTAGTCTGTCCATCGGGGCGGAATATATCGCAACGGGACATTATGCCCGTGTAGAACAGCTTCCGAATGGAAGGTATACGCTGAAGCACTCAAAAACCCTGACAAAGGATCAGACTTATGCCCTTTACAATTTGACACAGGAACAGCTTAGGCGGACGCTGATGCCGGTGGGGGCATATTCAAAGGACGAGATCCGAGCCATAGCGGAGAGAATCGGGCTGCTTGTTGCAGACAAGCCGGACAGTCAGGATATCTGTTTTGTGCCGGACGGGGATTATGCCTCGTTTATTGAGGAGACAGTCAAAAAACAGACAGGACAGGAACTTCCGGCGGGGAATTTTGTAAGCCCGGGCGGGCATGTTCTCGGAAAGCATAAAGGGATCATCCACTATACGGTAGGACAACGGAAAGGGCTGGGGCTGTCGCTGGGGCATCCGGTTTTCGTCCTTGAGATCCGTCTGGAAACCAATGAGGTGGTCATCGGAACTTATGAGGAATCGCTGACCCGCACGGTGAGGGCAGACGGGCTGAATTTTATGAGTGTGGAAGACTTAACGGAGCCGAAACGGGTCTTTGCTAAGATCCGTTATAACCATAAAGGCGCATGGTGTACGGTGGAAAAGAGCGGAGATGATGAAGTGACTTGTCATTTTGAAGAGCCCCAAAGGGCGGTGACCCCGGGTCAGGCGCTTGTACTTTATGACGGAGAATATGTTCTGGGAGGAGGAACTATCCTGTGAACGGAGAGAAATATGAAAGTGCGTTTGGAATGTCTGCTCAGAAGGGGATTCTCTGTGATGCCCATATGCACACGTCTTTTTCCACAGACTCTTCTGCGCCGGTGAGTAGTATGCTGGACTGCGCGGTTGCAAGAGGATTGAAGGCGGTTTGTATCACGGATCATATGGATTTGGATTTCCCGCCTCAGGAGGGGGAGGATGTCTCCGCAGATCCGCAGCTCTTTCAGTTTGATATTGAGGAATATTTTCGTGTCCTGCTTCGCCTGAAAGAAGAGTATAAGGACAGGCTGGAGGTGCGGATCGGTATTGAGCTGGGGCTTCAGTCTCACCTTGGAGATCGGTACAAAGAACTGCTGGCACGATATCCTTTTGATTTTGTCATCGGTTCCATCCATCTGGTGAGAGGTATGGATCCATATTACGGGAAATTGTTCGAGGGCAGACCGGATGCAAAAGCATACGAGGAGGCTTTTGAAGAAACATTACTCTGCATAAGGCACAATGAAGGTTTTGATGCGCTGGGGCATCTGGACTACGTGGTGCGTTACGGCAAACATCAGGCACGGGAGTATTCTTACTGTGCGTTTGCAGATCAGATTGATGAAGTGTTAAAAGAGTTAATCTCCATGGGGAAAGGCTTAGAACTCAATACAGGAGGGCTAAAATACGGGCTTGGATTTACAAATCCTCATCCGGATGTGCTAAAGCGTTACCGGGAGCTGGGCGGTGAGATTGTTACCGTGGGGGCGGATGCCCATAAACCGAAACATGTGGGATACGAGTTCAAAAAAGCGGCCAGTATACTGGAGGCGTGCGGATTCCGTTATTATGTGGAGTTCAAAGAGCGCAAGCCCGTTTTTAAGAGATTTTGATATTTGTACTTGAATTTTTGTTTCCATTTTAGTACAATTATTCTAGTTGATGAATCCTTAACAATTTCTGTTTTTAGGGATTCATTGTTATGGCTGTAACACAGTCAAATATTTTTTAAATTCTTAGGAGGAATTAATCATGGCAGTAAAAGTAGCGATCAATGGATTTGGACGTATCGGACGTCTTGCTTTCAGACAGATGTTTGGGGCAGAGGGATTTGAGATCGTGGCAATTAACGACCTTACATCTCCGAAAATGCTGGCTCACTTACTGAAATATGACTCAACACAGGGCAAGTATGCACTGGCTGACAAGGTTGAGGCAGGAGAGGATTCCATCATTGTTGACGGAAAAGAGATCAAGATTTACGCGAAGGCTGATGCTAAAGAGCTTCCGTGGGGCGAGATTGGCGTTGACGTTGTTCTGGAGTGTACAGGATTCTACACATCCAAGGCAAAAGCTCAGGCTCATATCGATGCAGGCGCTAAGAAAGTTATCATCTCTGCTCCGGCAGGCAACGACCTTCCGACTATCGTTTACAATGTAAACCACGAGACACTTACAAAGGATGATGATATCATTTCCGCAGCTTCTTGTACAACAAACTGCCTTGCTCCGATGGCTAAGGCTCTCAATGATCTTGCACCGGTTAAGTCTGGTATTATGTGCACGATCCACGCTTACACAGGCGATCAGATGACACTTGACGGACCGCAGAGAAAGGGCGACTTAAGAAGATCCCGCGCAGCAGCCGTGAATATCGTTCCGAACAGCACAGGCGCAGCGAAAGCAATCGGTCTTGTTATTCCGGAGCTCAATGGCAAACTGATCGGTTCTGCACAGCGTGTTCCGACTCCGACAGGTTCTACAACAATCCTTACAGCAGTTGTAGAGGGAGAGGTTACAGTTGATCAGATCAATGCAGCTATGAAGGCAGCGGCTAACGAGTCTTATGGCTACAACACAGATGAGATCGTATCTAGCGATATCGTTGGTATGACATATGGATCTCTGTTTGACGCTACACAGACAATGGCTCTTCCGGTTGGCGATGGCACAACGGAGGTTCAGGTTGTTTCATGGTATGACAACGAGAACTCTTACACAAGCCAGATGGTAAGAACAATCAAATACTTCGGAAAACTTCTTGAAGCTTAATCCTTATTGAGAGGACAGGCAGTCATAAGTTGATCCGTAATAATTGACTCACAATGGGGTCCGGTCTTATTGTTGGACCGGACCCTGTTTTGCGTGATGGAACAAGCCAGACAAAGATCTGTGCCGCTTCCACCACGTTGTTATTCTAAAAGATCAGGAGGCAGTAAAAATGGCAGCACTCAATAAAAAATCAGTAGATGATATCAATGTAAGAGGAAAAAGAGTCCTTGTTAGATGTGACTTTAATGTTCCGCTTATCGACGGAAAGATCACGGACGAGAACCGTATTGTAGCGGCGCTTCCGACTATCAAGAAGCTGATCGCGGATGGAGGGAAGGTAATCCTTTGCTCACATCTCGGTAAGCCGAAAGGAGAGCCGAAGCCGGAGATGTCCCTTGCGCCGGTTGCAGTAAGACTTTCCGAGCTTCTCGGACAGGAAGTGAAATTCGCAGCTGACCCGGAGGTCGTAGGACCGAACGCTAAGGCAGCAGTAGAAGCGATGAAGGACGGAGATGTGGTTCTTCTTGAGAATACTCGTTACAGAGCAGAAGAGACAAAGAACGGCGAGGCATTTAGCAAAGAGCTTGCCTCTCTGTGTGATGTGTTTGTGAACGACGCATTTGGCACCGCTCACAGAGCTCACTGCTCAAATGTAGGCGTTACACAGTATGTTGACACGGCAGTAGTCGGATACCTGATGCAAAAAGAGATCGATTTCCTTGGAAACGCAGTAGAGAATCCGGAGAGACCGTTCGTAGCGATCCTCGGCGGTTCTAAAGTATCCAGCAAGATTTCTGTCATCAACAATCTGCTTGAGAAAGTAGATACTCTTATCATCGGCGGCGGAATGTGCTACACATTTACAAAGGCACAGGGCGGTAAAGTGGGAACCTCTCTTCTTGAGGAGGATTATCTCCAGTATGCGCTGGATATGATCGAGAAAGCAAAGGAGAAGGGTGTGAAGCTTCTTCTTCCCGTTGACTCAGTGATTGCGGATGCATTCTCCAACGATGCAAATACAAAGGTTGTCGCTCAAAGCGACATCCCGGACGGATGGATGGGTCTGGATATTGGACCGGAGACAGCGAAAATTTATGCGGATGCTGTGAAATCTGCTAAGACTGTTGTGTGGAACGGACCGATGGGATGCTTTGAGATGCCGAAGTTTGCCGACGGAACAAAGACAGTAGCAGAGGCGCTTGCAAATACAGACGCCGTAACGATTATTGGCGGTGGAGATTCTGCGGCGGCCGTCAACCAGCTCGGCTACGGCGATAAGATGACCCATATTTCAACAGGCGGCGGAGCTTCCCTTGAGTTCCTCGAGGGTAAGGAACTGCCGGGCGTAGCAGCAGCAAACGACCGCTAAGTGGAGTATATGCCCCGATTGCGGCGTCAGATGCGTCGAGGAGATCGATAAGAAATATCAAGGAGAAATAATAAGATGGCAAGAAAGAAAATTATCGCAGGCAACTGGAAGATGAACAAGACTCCCAGCGAGGCAGTTGCTCTTGTAGAAGAATTAAAACCATTAGTAGCAAACGAGGAAGTGGATGTAGTATTCTGTGTTCCGGCGATTGACATCGTTCCGGTTGTTGAGGCTGTAAAGGGAACAAATATTCAGGTGGGCGCTGAGAACATGTATTTTGAGGAGAGCGGGGCTTATACAGGCGAGATCGCTCCGAACATGCTTGTGGATGCGGGCGTGAAATATGTTGTTCTCGGACACTCTGAGAGAAGAGATTACTTCGGAGAGACAAACGAGGATGTAAACAAGAAAGTCCTTAAAGCGCTTGAGCATGGCATCACACCGATCATGTGCTGCGGCGAGACGCTGGAGCAGAGAGAGCAGGGCGTGACAATGGACTTTATCCGCCAGCAGGTGAAGGTAGGTCTTCAGAATGTAACAGCAGATCAGGCGAAGACAATGGTAATTGCTTACGAGCCGATCTGGGCGATCGGAACAGGAAAGACTGCTACAACAGAGCAGGCTGAAGAAGTGTGCAAGGGTATCCGTGAGTGTATCGCTGAGGTTTATGACGAGGCGACTGCAGAAGCGATCCGTATCCAGTACGGCGGTTCCGTAAACGCAGGAAACGCAGCAGAGCTCTTCGCTCAGGCTGATATTGACGGTGGTCTGGTAGGTGGAGCTTCCTTGAAGGCTGACTTTGGAAAGATCGTAAATTATAAGTAATCTTAATTGGGGACGTAGTAAAATCGGATTTCACTACGTCCCCAATTAAGTTTTACCCTGTCCCTAATTTTATCTTGTATAAATTTACTAAAAGTGAGTTTCTGAATTTGTCTGATATGACAATGGACATAAAAGATGAGTTCTGATATAATTTATACGTCAATTAGATTGTTACTCTTTGAGGCATTACTGATGACATGAGTCACTTATGGAGTGACGTGTTTTTGTGCCTTGAGGAGTTTTTTTATTGGAGACAAAAATGCGTGTAGTAAAGAAGCTGAACAATAATTTTGCAATCTGCGTTGACGGAGAGGGGAAAGAGCTGATCGCGGCAGGAAAAGGGATCGGCTTCCCAAAAACTCCTTATGAATTAGAGGACTTGAACCTGATTACGCGGACATTTTACGATATCGATCAGAAATATACCGGGCTGTTCAACGAACTGCCGGAGACGGTTATTCATTTCACTGCGAAGCTGATAGACATTGCCCGTGATGAGCTGAAATATGAGCTGAATCCAAACGTAGTTCTTACTATGTCAGATCATATTAACTTCTGTATCCAGAGAGCGAAGGAGGACATTTATGTGCAGATGCCACTGATCTATGAGGTGGAGCAGACGTTTCCAGCAGAAGCGAAGATCGGGAAATATGCCGTAAAGCAGATCGAGCGCCGCTTTCATGTCAGGCTCAATCAGAATGAGGCCTCGGGTATTGCAATGAATCTGGTAAATGCGAGGTATAATGCGAAAAGCGGGACTGATGTGACAGAGGAGCTACAGCGGCGGTATGACGACATTCTGGAAGATACGATCAGTATTGTGGAGGACGAGACAGGGATTATGATTGAGAGAGATTCTTTCAATTTTGCCCGGTATTCTTCCCATCTCATGTACTTGCTTAACCGGATCGCGGGCAACCGTACGCTGGATTCTGACAACGGGATCATGTATCAGTCTATGAGGAAAGAATTTCCCGAGATTGCGGCATGCGTGGATCTGATTGACAGGTATTTCCGTAGAAAGCTAAAAATTGATCTCTCAAAAGAGGAAAAATTATATTTAATCCTGCATATCAACCGAATATGCACAAGAGAAGGATTGTAACCAAACGGGCATTACCTTCCATGGCAGAATACTTGCGCGCAGCGCAGGTCTGTTGTGGGAGGTTTTTCCATTTCCGGGGATAAGCGCGCAGGAACCGGGATATATAAAGCGCCGCAGGATACGGGCGCACGATTATAGTCACATTGGAAAACAAAGAAAAAGAATAGGAGGAAGAGAGAATGGCAGACAAAAACAGGGAACTTGCCGAGGCGGTTATAGCTGCAGTAGGCGGTGCCTCCAATATTACCTCAGTGACACATTGCATGACGAGGCTGAGGTTTGTTCTTAAGGATCAGAGCATACCAAAGAAAGAGGAAGTGGAAAGAATCAAAGGAGTGATGGGGACTAACATTGCCGGAGGACAGTATCAGATTATTATCGGCAATTCCGTTGGAAGTATCTATCGGGAGGTTGTAGCGGCAACGGGAATCGGAGATACCCCCGGCTCAGGAGATGATGGGGAAAAGAAGAAGGTAAACCCAGTCATAACGGCGCTGGATTTTATATCGGGCTGTATGGCACCCCTTTTTCCGGCGATCATAGCGGGTGGTCTTATCAAGGTCCTTCTTGTGATTTTTGGCCCTACGTTTCTTGGGGTTATGTCAGATACAAGCGATACATATATTTTGATGAATGCTCTGGGAGACGCGCCATTCTATTTTCTGCCGGTGATCGTTGCATTTACAGCGTCCAGAAAGCTGAACTGCAACTCTTATCTAGCAGTAATGGTTGCATCGGTCCTGATCTACCCAGATGTGATTACCCTGCTGGGAGAAGAATCGTCGACTTATCTGTTCGGTGTGATACCAGTGACACACGGCAGCTATTCTTCATCCATCATTCCGGCAATGCTCTCCACGATTCTTCTAAAATATGTGGAGATACTGGTGGACCGGTTCACCCCGGACTGGTCAAAGAATTTCTTAAAACCACTAATCATTGTGGTGATTACAGCGCCAATTACACTTTGCCTGTTGGCACCTCTGGGAATTATGGTAGGAAATGGTCTACAGTTTGTTATCAACAGCGTGTATGGATTTGCGCCATGGCTGGCATTGCTTATTTTCGCAGGACTTATGCCGTTTATCGTTATGACGGGGATGCACTGGACATTCGTGCCTGCATGTCTGCTGGCGCTTGCGGATCCGGGATATGATGTGATGCTCATTCCTGCCATGATGTGCAGTAATACGGCGCAGGCAGGGGCAACGTTTGGAGTCGCTTTTAAGACAAAGAATAAAGCGATGAAGCAGATGGCATTTCCGGCAGGCATATCTGCCCTTCTTGCAGGAGTGACAGAGCCGGCCATGTACGGAGTTACCCTAAAGCTGAAAAAACCTATGGTTGCCGCCTGCATTGCCGGTGGTATATCCGGCTTTCTGTGCGGGCTAGTTCAGCTAAAAGGTTTTGCATTTGCGACCCCATGTCTAACAGCGCTGGTACAGTTTATCTCACCGGGTGGAGGAAATAACTTCACGTATGCGATTGCTATTTTTGCGCTGTCACTGATCTTGTCCTTTGTCCTTGCATTTATTATGACAAAGAATGACAAAACGGAAGAAGATGCGGATGCAGAGGATAAAAAGACGGTCATAGCAGACGGAGCAGACAGTGTTACAAATGTCCTGCCCGAGAAAACAGAGATTCCATGCCCAGTAAAGGGAGAAATCATCCCGCTCTCGGAGGTCAAAGATAATACGTTCGCATCAGGGATCTTGGGTGAAGGATATGGCGTGATTCCGTCTGAGGGAAAAGTGTTTGCACCTTTTGACGGTGTGTGTGAAAATATATTCGACACATTACACGCTCTTGGATTAAAGTCCGATCAGGGAGTGGAGATGCTGATCCATGTAGGGCTGGAGACCGTCACCCTCAATGGCGCTCCGTTTCAGGCGCATATTGGAAACGGGGAACGCTTCAGGAAAGGAGATCTTCTCCTGGAGTTTGACATAGAAGCCATCCGGAAAGCTGGATGTGAGATCCAGACACCGGTTGTTATTACCAATGCAGAGGACCTTGGCGGAGTGACGATAGAAGAATCTAGACTTGTGATAGGAGGATAATAAAAATGGGATTTTCAAAGGATTTTATGTGGGGCGGCGCTACAGCTGCCAACCAGTGCGAAGGCGCATGGGATGTTGATGGAAAAGGAGTTTCCGTATCTGATATTTGCACGGGAGGAAAGTTCGGGAAGAGCAAGAGGATTACACCGGTTCTGGAGGAAGGGACATTCTATCCGAGCCGTGAAGGAATCCGTCATTACGAGAAGTTCCGCGAGGACATTGCTCTTTTTGCGGAGATGGGCTTTAAGTGCTACCGCTTCTCCATCGCGTGGACGAGGATCTTCCCCAACGGGGACGAGAGTGAGCCAAACGAGGCGGGGCTTAAACACTATGAGGAAGTGATTGACGAGTGCCTGAAGTACGGGATTGAGCCACTGATTACGATCTCCCACTATGAGGTGCCCTTCGGGCTTACGAAGAAATGCAACGCATGGGTCAGCAGGGATATGATCGGATATTTCCTGAACTACTGCCATGCGATCTTCGAGAGGTATAAAGGGAAAGTGAAATACTGGCTTACATTTAATGAGATCAACAGCTCTGTGGCTCCGATGGGCGCTCTGTTAAATCAGGGGATTTTAAACGACCTTGAGAATCCGACCGAGTTCATGGGGCAGCCGGATATCCCACAGCAGAGATTTCAAGGGCTCCACCATATGTTCGTGGCGTCTGCTCTGGCTGTGAAGATGGCGCATGAGATCGACCCGGAATACAAGGTGGGCAATATGATGATCTACTCCGCAAGCTATCCGCTGACCTGTAGTCCAGACGATGTGCTCGCCTGCCAGAGATATAACCGCCTGTATAATTACTACTGTACGGACGTACAGGCAAGAGGGGCGTACCCGTCATACGCGGATTCCCTTCTCAAAGAGCTAGGCGTTACCCTTGAGAAAGAGCCGGGGGATGACGAGATCCTGAAAAACGGTACCGTAGACTTTATCACATTTTCTTACTATATGTCCTCTTGCCAGACGGCAGATCCCTCGAAAGAGAGCGGGGAGGGCAACATTTTAGGAGGGGTTCCGAATCCTTATCTAGAGTCCTCTGACTGGGGATGGCAGATCGATCCCAAGGGATTAAGATACGCGCTGAATGACTTGAGCGATAGATACGGACTGCCTCTGATGGTAGTAGAAAATGGACTCGGCGCAAAGGATACAGTTGAGGAGGACGGTTCCATCAACGACGACTACCGCATCGATTATCTCAGAAAGCACATTAAGCAGATGAAAGAGGCTGTGGACGAGGGTGTCGACCTGATGGGATATACGCCGTGGGGATGTATTGATCTTGTGTCCGCCTCCACGGGTGAGTATGCGAAGCGCTACGGTATGATCTACGTGCGCCGGTATGACGATGGTACTGGCGACTTTGCTCGACTGAGGAAGAAATCTTTCTACTGGTATCAGCAGGTGATCCGGTCAAATGGGGAGGAGCTTTGATGGAGCGCAAAAAAATCCTTTTTCTTGATGTGGATGGAACGCTTGTTGACTATGCGGGACGGATTCCTGCCAGTGCGGTTAAGGCAGTCCGTCTCGCCAGAGAGAAGGGACATAAGGTCTATATTTGTACGGGAAGGAGTCGGGCAGAGGTCTATCCTGAGATCTGGGATATCGGTTTGGACGGGATGATCGGCGGGAACGGAAACTATATTGAGGACGGTGGACAAGTACTTATGCACCGGTGTCTCTCCCTAGATGAGTGCCGCAGGATCGTGGACTGGCTTCATGGGCGGAATATGGAATTTTATCTGGAATGTAACGCAGGGCTTTTCGGAAGTGAGAAGTTTGAGATTGCTGGAGAGCCGGCGATCAGGCTTTACAGTATGAGAAAGGGGAAGGAAGATTTAGGTATACAGACCGTAAGAGACGCGTTTCCAGATATGATATTTGGCGCGGATCTTTACCGGGATGATGTGAATAAGATTAGCTTTGTCCTAAATTCTTATGAAGACTATCTCGCTGCCGCCTCGGAATTCCCTGAGCTGAAGGCCGGCACATGGGGAGGAACAGGGGGGACTGCGCTGTTCGGTGACCTCGCTTTAAAGGAGATCGATAAGGCATATGCCATGGATGTGCTTCTGGAACATCTTCATGCTTCTGTGGAAGACACAGTCGCTTTTGGGGACGCCAAGGTGGATATCCCTATGTTGAAACACAGCAGTGTGGGCGTCGCCATGGGGAACGGTGGAGAAGAGATCCGGGCAATGGCAGATTATGTGACGGACGACGTGGAGCATGACGGATTGTGGAAGGCATTTGAACACATGGGGCTGATTTAAGCCGCAAAGATCCCGAACTGACAAGTAAGGTTTGCTCTGTCTTGCAAAATCTCCTAAAAGCGGGTACAATAAATAGCGGAATAAAAACCATAAATGTACAGTTAAAGGAGATATGGAAATGAGTAAGAAACCAACCGTATTGATGATATTAGACGGCTATGGCTTGAGAAGTGATAAGAAAGGGAATGCTGTGGCCGAGGGAAAGACTCCGGTAATGGATAAACTGATGGTTGAATGCCCGTTCGTAAAAGGAAATGCCAGCGGAATGGCGGTAGGTCTTCCAGAGGGGCAGATGGGAAACTCCGAGGTCGGACATCTGAACATGGGCGCAGGCCGTATCGTATATCAGGATCTGACAAAGATTACGAAAGCCATTCAGGACGGAGATTTTTTTGAGAACAAGGCGCTCCTTGCAGCTTGCGAGAATGTAAAGGCGAACGATTCTTCCCTGCATATGATGGGACTGGTATCTGACGGCGGTGTGCACAGCCACAACACACATATTTACGGGCTGCTTGAGCTGGCGAAGAGACAGGGGCTTGAGAAAGTCTATGTTCACTGTTTCCTTGACGGACGTGATACACCTCCGGCATCCGGAAAAGAGTATGTGGAAGAACTGGAAGCAAAGATGAAAGAGATCGGTGTCGGTCAAGTCGCGACAGTGGCAGGACGCTACTATGCGATGGACAGAGATAACCGTTGGGACCGTGTAGAGAGAGCTTATAAAGCTCTTGTAAAGGGTAAAGGTGTGGAGGCGGATTCTGCAACGGCAGGGATTCAGACTTCTTATGACAAAGAAGTCACGGATGAGTTCGTAGAGCCTATGATCGTGATGAAGGACGGCGCTCCGACAGCTACAATAAAGGATGGAGACTCCATTATCTTCTTTAACTTCCGTCCGGACCGCGCAAGAGAGATCACAAGAACATTCTGCGATGATGAGTTCACAGGGTTTGACAGAGGCGAAAGAGTAAAGACAACCTATGTATGCTTCACGGAGTATGATGTTACAATACCGAATAAGCAGGTTGCGTTTGTAAAAGAAGAAATCACCAATACGTTTGGGGAGTTCCTTGCAGCGAACGGACTGAAGCAGGCACGCATCGCAGAGACTGAGAAGTACGCTCATGTGACTTTCTTTTTCAATGGCGGTGTGGAAGAGCCAAACCCGGGAGAGGACAGGATCCTTGTGAAATCCCCGAAGGTTGCCACATATGACTTAAAGCCGGAGATGAGTGCGTACGAGGTGTGCGATAAGCTGGTTGAGGCGATCAAGTCAGGCAAGTACGATGTGATTATCATCAACTTCGCGAACCCGGATATGGTCGGACATACCGGTGTGGAGAACGCCGCGATCAAAGCTATCGAGGTGGTTGACGAGTGCGTAGGAAAAGCAGTTGATGCCATCAAAGAGGTGGACGGTCAGATGTTTATCTGTGCGGATCATGGAAACGCAGAGCAGCTTATTGACGAGGAGACAGGCGAGCCGTTCACGGCGCACACGACAAACCCTGTTCCGTTTATTCTTGTAAACGCAGATCCGTCCTATAAACTCAGAGAGGGCGGGTGCCTTGCGGATATCGCCCCAACACTGATCGAGATGATGGGAATGGAGCAGCCAAAAGAAATGAGTGGGAAATCCCTGATCATAAAGTAAGGGTTAAATCGTTCCTGACAGAATAACGATTTTATTGCAGAGGCACGGGGATACCGCGCCTCTGTCTCTATTCTGTGACGGGGGCATGGTGAAAATGGAAATTGCCAGAAAAAGAAGAGGAGAAAAAGATGCGCGAAAAACTGACAAAGAGTGACGTGGAAAAGATTCAGGCGGAGATCGAACATCGGAAGCTGGTGGAGAGGAAGGAATTGATCGAAGCGGTGAAAGAAGCCCGTTCTCACGGTGACCTAAGCGAGAATTTTGAATACCATGCTGCAAAAAAGGAAAAGAATCGCAACGAAAGCCGTATCCGGTATTTAGAAAGGATGCTCAAGACAGCGGTTATTGTGGAGGATCACTCTGCGGTGGATGAAGTCGGGCTGAATAATACAGTGGAGATCTATTGTGAGGACGACGATGAGGTGGAGATATACCGCATTGTCACATCTGTCAGGGGCAGCTCACTCAATGGTTTGGTGAGCATTGAATCGCCAATTGGGAAAGCACTTCTTGGACATAAGGAAGGCGACCGGGTTTACGTAAAGGTGAATGATGATTTTGGATATTATGTGGTGATACGAAAGGTAATAAAGACCCAGAGTGAAGATGAAGATCATATCCGCAGTTTCTGAAATAATTCTTCAGTTAAAAAATGGTTAAAAAGAGATCAGGAGGAAATCTATGAAAACAGATACCGTATTATTTGATTTAGACGGCACGATCACGGACTCCGCACCGGGGATTATAAATAGTATCCGTTATTCTCTTGAGAAGCATGGAATCGCCGTGCTAGATGAACAGGAATTACGCAAGTTTGTAGGACCACCTCTACAGCAGCAGTTTCAGAAAGTATTCGGGGTGATGGAGAAAGAAGCGAGGCAAATGATGGATTCATACCGGGAGTATTATGGTACAAAAGGCATGTATGAGAACCGGGTATATGAGGGAGTTCCAAGGATGCTCTCCCGGCTTCAAAGCGCCGGGATCAGGATTCTGATGGCGACATCTAAACCGGAAAAATACGCCCGCATGATAGCGGAACATTTTGGATTTACAAAATATTTTGAATATATCGGCGGTGCGTGCATGGACGGGACAAGAACGATGAAATACGATGTCATTGAATATGTTTTGGACGTTTGTAAGGTTACGGACAGAGAGCGCGTGGTTATGGTAGGAGACCGCTGCCATGATATGATTGGAGCCCAGCAGGCGGGGCTCCACAGGCTCGGTGTCCTCTACGGATATGGATCACAGGAAGAACTGGAGCAAAGCGGGGCGGAATCATTGGCAAAGACTCCGCAGAATGTGGCGGAGTATATCCTTCTTACACCGCTAAATGTATAAAGATATTGCATCCGCAATCTGTACTACGGATACATGGGGGATTTCGTTGTGGCGGGCATGGTTTATGCCCGCCAAACACTTCTCTAATTCCGCCGCCGTTTTCAGCCTTTCCTCTGTATCCGTTTTTATCCATTTTCCGCTTCAAGATTTTTAAAGGCCGTGGAAAGCATAAGTTTGATCCTGTTTAACTGGTTCACTTCACTTGCGCCCGGGTCAAAGTCAATGGCAACCACATTGGAATGGGGATGGAGCCTTCTCAGCTCCTTGATAACACCCTTTCCTACCACGTGGTTCGGCAGGCAGGCGAAGGGCTGTGTACATACGATATTTCCTGCTCCGCTGTGGATAAGCTCCAGCATCTCACCCGTTAAGAACCATCCCTCGCCGGTCTGGTTTCCGATGGATACAATCTCGGACGCCATCTTTGCCAGATCTTTGATATGTGCCGGCGGATCAAAATGCTTACTCTCGGCAAATGCTTTTGTCGCTGGGGAGCGCAGCCACTCGACCGCCCGTATTCCAAGGTTTCCAATCAGCGCTTTTGATTTCTTGAAGCCAAGGTGCGATACTTTGAAGTTTTGGTTGTAGAAGCAGTACTGCATGAAGTCGATCAGATCGGGCACGACTGCCTCGGCGCCTTCTGCTTCAAGAAGATCTACCAAGTGGTTGTTTGCCGCTGGGAGGAATTTTACAAGAATTTCCCCGACGACTCCGACTCTTGGCTTCTTGATATCCAATGTCTCGATGTTGTCAAAATCATGAATAATATCCCGGCAGAGTTTTTTAAATTTTCTGCGGGAAGGGTACCCTTCTGATACAAATTTCTGGCATACGCTGACCCATTTCCTGTGCATTGCGTTTGTCGTGCCCGGTACGGCTTCGTATGGGCGCATCCGATAGACGCACTTCATGAAGATGTCACCGAATACTGCCGCATATGCGATACGCACGGCAAGGGGAAGCGTGATCTTAAATCCCGGGTTGGCTTCCAGACCACTTAAATTGATGGAGATGACTGGGATATGTTCATATCCTGCCTTCTTTAACGCGCGGCGGATGAAACCGATATAGTTGGATGCACGGCATCCACCACCTGTCTGGCTAATGATTACTGCCAGATGGTCTGTGTCATACTGTCCAGACAGAATGGCGTCCATGATCTGTCCGACCACGATAAGAGACGGATAACATGCGTCGTTATTCACATATTTTAATCCCATATCCACCGCCTGACGGTTGTCGTTGGGCAGGACTTCAATTTTGTAGCCTGCCGCTCTGAATGCGGGCTCTAAAAGCTCGAAGTGGATGGGCGACATTTGCGGGCAGAGGATAGTGTGGGTCTTGCGCATCTCTTTTGTAAATGGCACCTTCTCGATCAATGCCGGATGGATATTGCGCTCGGTCTTGTGCTGTTCGCGCACACGGATTGCCGCTAACAGGGAACGCACGCGGATACGCGCCGCCCCTAAGTTGTTGACCTCGTCAATCTTTAAGGTGGTGTAGATCTTATCTGAGTCTGTCAGGATCTCTGCCACCTGATCTGTGGTGACCGCATCCAGACCACATCCGAAGGAATTGAGCTGGATGAGATCTAAGTTCTCCGTTGTTTTAACATAGTTTGCCGCGGCGTACAGACGGGAGTGGTACATCCACTGATCCATAACGTTTAGAGGACGTTCTACCTGATGCAGATGGGAGACAGAGTCCTCCGTAAGCACGGCGATATTATAGGAGTTAATCATCTCCGGCAGCCCATGGTGGACCTCCGGATCGATATGGTAAGGACGTCCTGCCAGCACGATGCCACGATTCCCTGTTTCATTTAAGAATTTAATCGTCTCCTCGCCCTTGCGGCGCATGTCCTCACGGCATGCGGCAAGCTCATTCCATGCATCATGGACGGCAGACTTGATCTCGTGCTCTGGTATGGAGAACTTTGCACCCAGTTCATCGATCAGGCGATAGGAGATCGTCTCCTCGCTCTGGAGAGAGAGGAATGGATGGATAAAGTCTACTTCCCCATGCACGATGGAGTCCATGTTGTTTTTGATGTTCTCCGGGTAGGAGGTGACGATGGGACAGTTGTAGTGGTTGTTCGCATCCTCAAATTCGTTCCGCTCATAAGGAACGGACGGATAGAAGATGTGCTTAACTCCTTTGTTGATCAGCCACTGTACGTGCCCGTGAGCTAACTTTGCCGGATAGCACTCGGATTCACTAGGGATGGACTCGATGCCAAGCTCATAGATTTTTCTTGTAGAAGCAGGGGAGAGTACTACACGGAATCCAAGCTTCGTGAAAAATGTAAACCAGAATGGATAATTCTCGTACATATTTAGCACTCTCGGGATGCCAATGGCGCCTCTCTTTGCATCTGCTTCCTCAAGCGGTTCATAGTCAAAGTAGCGGTGGAACTTATAGTCAAATAGATTCGGTATAGTGTTTTCTGACTTCTCTTTTCCAAGACCGCGTTCGCAGCGGTTTCCCGTGATGAACCTGCGCCCGCCGCTGAAATGATTGATAGTCAGACGACATGTGTTTGTGCATTTTCGGCATTTCGTCATTGTTGTGGAGTATTCCAGCGACTCAATATCTTCAATAGATAGCATGGTAGTGCCTTCGCATTCAGTGTAGCGCTCCCTGGCAATCAGCGCCGCGCCGAACGCTCCCATAATTCCGGCGATGTCTGGACGTATTGCTTCACAGTCCGCAATTTTTTCAAAACTTCTTAAGACTGCGTTGTTGTAGAATGTTCCACCCTGAACAACGATGTGGTTTCCGAGCTCAGAGGCGCTGGATACTTTAATAACCTTAAACAGTGCGTTTTTGATAACGGAGTACGCCAGCCCTGCAGAAATATCTGCCACAGCTGCCCCCTCCTTCTGTGCCTGCTTAACCTTAGAATTCATAAATACCGTGCAGCGTGTGCCAAGATCAATAGGATTCTGTGCGTAGAGCGCCTCGTGAGCAAAATCTTCGACGGTATAGTTCAGTGACTTTGCAAATGTTTCGATGAAAGAACCGCACCCGGAGGAACATGCCTCATTAAGCTGTACACTGTCCACAGTCTGATTCTTGATCTTGATACATTTCATATCTTGTCCGCCGATATCAAGGATGCAGTCTACATCCGGCTCAAAGAACGCCGCAGCATAGTAGTGGGCGACAGTTTCCACCTCACCCTCGTCGAGCATGAGTGCTGCCTTAATCAGTGCCTCTCCGTACCCGGTCGAGCATGAGTGAACGATTTCCACATCCTCTGGAAGCTGGCTGTAGATGTCTTTGATGGCGGAAATAGTAGTTCCAAGCGGATCTCCTTCATTATTATGGTAGAAGGAGTATAAAAGTGTTCCGTCCTCGCCCACAAGCGCAGCCTTTGTAGTTGTGGATCCGGCATCGATACCAAGGAAAGCTTTTCCCTTATAGGTAGCCAGATCTTTGACTGGTACCTGATGCTTCGCGTGACGGGCAGTGAATTCTTCAAATTCTGCCGTGGTGGCGAATAAGGGTTCCAGACGCTCTACTTCGATTTCCATCTGGATTCGTTTCTCCAGACGATTCTGAAGTTCTCTAAGTGCTATCGGAGTATCCTTTTTTGAATTTAGGGCAGAACCGATGGCTGCAAAAAGGTGAGAATGGTTCGGCGCAATGATATGTTCATCATCCAGTTTGAGCGTGCGGATAAATGCCTCTCTAAGCTCGGAGAGGAAGTGAAGAGGTCCGCCCAGAAACGCTACGTGCCCTCGGATCGGTTTCCCGCAGGCAAGACCACTGATCGTCTGGTTGACAACCGCCTGAAAAATAGATGCGGCAAGATCTTCCTTGGATGCGCCCTCGTTGATGAGCGGCTGTATATCCGATTTTGCAAACACGCCGCAGCGGGCAGCAATAGAATAGAGCGCCTGATAATTTTTGGCGTACTCGTTCAGACCGGATGCGTCTGTCTGTAAAAGAGAAGCCATCTGGTCGATAAAAGAACCTGTACCTCCGGCACAGACCCCGTTCATTCGCTGTTCTACATTTCCTCCTTCAAAATAAATGATCTTGGCGTCCTCGCCGCCCAACTCGATAGCAACGTCTGTCTGCGGCGCGTAGTCCTGAAGCGCTGTGGACACCGCGATGACTTCCTGAACAAAAGGTACGCCCAGATGTTTCGCCAGTGTCAGCCCACCGCTTCCGGTGATGACCGGAGAGACTTGGACGGGTCCTAGTTTATACAGTGCGCGTCCTAAAAGATCAGATAATGTTTCTTGGATATTGGCAAAGTGCCTTTCATAGTCGGAGAAGAGCACTTCATTTACCTCATCCAGAATTGCGATTTTAACTGTGGTGGAACCGATATCGATTCCAAGAGTATGTAATTCTTTCAGATTCATTGTATGATCCCCAATCTTATGTACTAAAATTTATATGAGTTTCTTCCTATTAAATGTATTCGCATATTTTACAACAACCTACATTATACGACAGGAAAACAAAAAAGACAATTGTTATTATTATGCGGGATTTGAAAATAATTCCGTTACTTATGGATAATTTATATAAAGATCGTGTGAAACCTGCGAAAAGGGGCAACATATATTTGACAAACAGATGGACGTTCGTTACAATTGTATGGAAATTAAAACAATAATTTTAAGAGTAAGGAGTAAGATGTATTTGAATTGGCTGGATAAATTAGAGAGAAAGATGGGACGTTTTGCCATACCAAATCTAACGGTCTATCTGCTGGCAGGATATGTGGTCGGATTTGTAGTGATGTATCTGATGCCGAGTCTTTTGGGCTGGCTTACGCTGGAACCGGCATATATCGTGCGAGGGCAAGTGTGGAGGCTTATATCATGGGTGCTGATCCCACCGACAACGCAGCCCATCAGCCTTGTCTTTCTTGTGCTTTTGTATTATTCTCTAGGGACTGCGCTTGAAAGAACATGGGGGACATTCCGTTACAATGTGTATATTTTCTCAGGGATTCTGTTTACAGTAATCGCAGTGTTTATTCTCTATGGGGTGCTGTATCTGGTATATGGTGCGGAAGCGATGCTCTCCATGATCAGCCTTGTCAGCACGAACTACATTACAATGTCCATATTCCTTGCGTTTGCCGCTATTTACCCGGATATGGAGGTGTACCTGTACTTTATTCTTCCAGTGAAGATGAAGTGGATGGCATTGGTCTATGCCGCGATGGCGCTGTATTATTTCATCACGGGAGGACTTATCGATCGTGTTGCTATCGGCGCGTCGCTTTTAAACTTTGTGATCTTCTTCTTTTTCAATCGAAATATGAGCAGGTTTTCACCGAGAGAACGGGCGCGCAAAGCAAAGTTTAAGCAACAGTCAGCTCAGCATATGCACTATGCGGGCGGGGCGAAGCATCGGTGCGCGGTGTGCGGAAGGACGGAACTGGACGATCCTTGTTTGGAGTTCCGCTTCTGCTCGAAATGCAACGGTAACTATGAGTATTGTCAAGACCACCTGTTCACTCATGAGCATGTGAAATAATTATTATAAGGAGAGAATTAATATTTATGAAAAAGACAAAAGTAGTCTGCACAATGGGTCCAAACACAAATGACAGAGAGCTTATGAAGAAGCTTATGGAAAATGGTATGGATGTCGCTCGTTTCAATTTTTCCCACGGGGATCATGAAGAGCAGAAAGGAAGAATGGATCTGCTCAAGGAGCTGCGTGAAGAGCTGCACACAAACACAGCGATTCTTTTGGATACAAAGGGACCGGAGATCCGTACAGGCGTGCTTAAGGACGGCAAAAGGATCATGTTGGAAGCAGGCGCACAGTTTACTCTTACGGTAGACGACATTGTGGGAGATCAGAACAAGGTGTCTATCACATACGCGGGGCTCGTGGAGGATGTAGAGGCAGGTAAGGTCATCCTCATTGACGACGGGCTGATTGAGTTGAAGGTTCTGAGAAAGACAGAGAAAGACATTGTTTGTGAGGTTATAAACGGTGGTGAGCTTGGCGAGAAGAAAGGTGTGAACGTGCCTAATGTGTCGGTGAGGCTTCCGGCGATCACGGAGAAGGATAGGGATGATATCCGCTTCGGTGTGGAGCAGGGAATTGATTTTATCGCGGCTTCTTTTGTAAGAAACGCAGAGTGTGTCCTTGAGATTAAGGCATTCTTAAAAGAACTGAACGCTCCGTTTATTCCGATTATTGCAAAGATTGAGAATGCGGAAGGTATTAAAAATATTGATGAGATCATCCGTGCGGCGGATGGTATCATGGTTGCCCGCGGAGATCTTGGCGTGGAGATTCCAGCCGAGGAGGTTCCATATCTTCAGAAAATGCTGATCCAGAAGTGTAACAGCAATTTCAAGACAGTCATCACAGCTACACAGATGCTGGATTCTATGATTAGAAATCCGCGCCCGACAAGAGCGGAGGTGACAGACGTCGCCAATGCAGTATACGACGGGACAGACGCGGTCATGCTCTCAGGAGAGACAGCACAAGGCAAATACCCTCTGGAGGCCCTTCAGATGATGGTCCACATCATCGAGAATACAGAGCAGCATCTTGACTATGAGAGAATGTTGGAGACTAGAGGCGGTGATTTGAAGACAGGATTGTCCAGCGCTATTGGATATTCTTCCGTGTTGGCGGCGGCGAACCTGAATGCGAAATGTATCCTCACTCCGTCTGTATCGGGAGCAACTACAAGAGTTGTCTCTAATTTGAGACCGAAACAGTTAATTCTCGGTGTAACGCCAAATGAGAGGACGCTTAGAAGAATGTCCATCTACTGGGGGGTAAAACCGCTTCAGTCTCAGCAGTTTAATACGACAGATGACATCTGTGACGGAGCGATTGAACTTGCGAAGATAAAAGAGTATGTGGAGCCGGGAGATGTGGTCGTTCTCACGGCGGGTATTCCCTCCCCGAATGTAAAGCAGGAAAGAAGCACGGCAAGCAACATGATGCGCATTGCAACAGTGGAATAACATTTTTAAAAAAGTTTTCAGAGGCACAGGATTTTTAAGACCTGTGCCTCTGACTGTAGACGAAGTCCCCGGGTTACACCGGGGTTTTTCTTCTGTAGTTATTAACATTCCAATTATCTTTTCTCTTTTTATCAAAAAAATTCCTTTTATCCAGTACCTCTATGGGATTAAGAGAATGCGACAGCCAATAAAAGAAATCAAAGTAAACGTAGCTTATCGCTGGTTTCTCGGTTTCACCTGATATTTTTTTATGCATACAATGAAGAAAAAAGGAAAAAGACAGATTGAGATCAGATTTTTATAAAATCGCTGTGATCGGCGGAGATAAAAGACAGGTGTATCTGGCACGTATCCTTGCGAAGAAAGGATATGTGGTCTCTGTGTATGGACTCTGTGAAAGAATACATGATGAAAGGATACAGGAGGCGGCATCATTGAAAGAAGCTTTGAAAAATGTGGAGGCTGCTGTAGGTCCTGCGCCTTTTATTCGGTCGGGGAAGGTTACGGGGACGTATGAGGTTTCAGATATAAATATAGAAGTGCTCTTTGATGAGTTGCCAGAGAATGCGGTCTTTTTTGCTGGGAATATCCCAGATGAGGTAAAAAGATATGCAGAGGGAAAGGGAATCAGAGTATATGACATGATGAAAGATGAACTTGTAGCAGCAAGGAACGCTGTTGCAACTGCAGAGGGGACGGTTACTGAAGCAATCACAAGAAGTCCTGTCAACCTGACGAAGAGCAGATGTCTGGTTCTTGGTTACGGCAGGTGCGGAAGCGTACTGACGCGACTTTTGAAGTCTCTCTTTTGCAGGGTGTTTGTTTCTGAAAAAGATGAGACAAGAGCTGCAGATGCATTTATACTGGCGGACGGCATTGTGTCCGAAGCCGAGCTGACGGATGCGGTAGAAAATGTTGATTTTATTTTTAATACAGTGCCTGAGAGGATCCTGCCAGAAGAGAAACTCCGGAATGTAGGAAAGAATACATGGATCCTTGATATTGCGTCAGCGCCAGGAGGTGTGGATTACAGAGCGGCAGAGGTTCTGTCTGTGAATGCCGTTCTGCTTCCCGGTCTTCCCGGCAGATATGCGCCCGCTTCTTCCGCTGAGATTCTTGCTGATTTTATAGAGAGTCAGGTTGAATTGCGCTGAATCTGTCCCAGATAGAAGGAGTAGTTGGTATTTATGAAGCTGAAAGGAAAAAAGATTGGCGTAGCGCTTACAGGATCGTTCTGCACTTATGAGAAGACATTTGTACAGCTCAGGAAACTGAAAGAAGAGGGAGCGGAGATTGTAACGATCTTTTCCAATGTCTCTCAGACGATAGACAGCCGTTTCGGGAGTCCGCAAGATTTTATGAAGGAAGCAGAAGAAATTACCGGATCCCGCCCGCTGCTTACTATCAGTCAGGCAGAGCCGATTGGCCCCAAGAGCCTTTTGGATCTGCTGATTATCCTCCCATGTACCGGCAATACTGCGGCGAAGCTGGCTAATGGCATCACAGATTCACCGGTCCTTATGGCGGCAAAGGCACATTTGCGGAATGAAAAACCGCTGCTGATTTCCATATCTACAAACGATGCTCTCGGGATGAATATGAAAAATATCGGGATTCTGCTTAATGTAAAGCATATCTTTTTTGTTCCCTTTGGTCAGGATGATCCGGAGAAAAAACCGAATTCTATGACTGCCAGAACAGAGATGCTGATTCCGGCTGCAGAGGCGGCACTGGAGGAGCGGCAGTATCAGCCTATAATCCAGTGAACTGCAAAGCAACTGAAGGACCAGGTAGAAGAGGCCAGCGTGGCAGTACTATTAGAGAGGTATTCAGGATGAAACTGCCGCGTAGAAGATCGGGGAATTGTTGAAAAAAGGAGAAGAAAATATGTGCGGAATTGCGGGCTTTTACAGCAGCAGACACAGCTATACGCAGGAAGATGAACGGTGGAGGAAGGTTTTGGAAGGTATGAACCGCGCCCAGAAACGCCGTGGACCGGATGAAGAAGGAGTCTGCCTTAGCGATCACTGTGGACTTGCGCATGTGAGGCTTTCTATCATTGATTTGAACAGGGGCAGGCAGCCGATGACGAGAAGCGTGGAAGGCAGAACCTGTACTGTCTCTTTTAACGGAGAAATCTACAATATGCCGGAGCTGCGCAGAGAACTGGAAAGGGAAGGCGCGGTGTTCAAATCTGACAGCGATACAGAGGTGATCCTTCAGGGATATCTTCTATATGGCGAAGAGTATGTGAGGAAACTAAACGGAATTTTTGCCATTGCATTGTGGGATGCTCTGGAAGAAACATTGTATCTGTTCCGGGATCGAGTCGGTGTGAAACCTCTGTTCTATACCCGGCAGAAAGATACGCTGGTATTTGCCTCCGAATTAAAAGGGATCTTTGCTTTTCCCGGGATTCGTCCAACTATCGACAGGGAAGGATTATGCGAAATCTTTGCCCTTGGTCCCGCGAAGACATATGGAAAAGGAGTTTTCCGGGGAATATCGGAGGTGCTCCCCGGACATTATCTTGTCTGTCGGGAGAGTTCGGTGAAGGATATTTGTTATTGGAAACTGGAGAGCTGTCCGCATGGGGACTCCTTTGAGAAAACAGTGGAGAAGACAGCATGGCTTGTCGAGGATGCAGTGAAGAAGCAGATGCTCTCAGATATCCCGATCAGTACATTCCTGTCTGGCGGGGTGGACAGCAGCCTTGTGACAGCAATCTGTGCTTCGGAGTTAAAGAAGCAGGGCAAGATCCTCAATACATTTTCTTTTGATTTAGCAGAAAACCAAAAGTATTTTAGGGCAAATTCATTCCAGCCCAGCCAGGATAAGCCGTGGGTAGAAAAAATGGTAGAATACTGTGGAACAAATCATCGTTATTTGGAATGTAACAATACGGCTTTGATCGACAATCTTTTCCGGGCGGTGGATGCAAGAGATCTTCCATGTATGGCGGATGTAGAATCATCCATGTTATACTTTTGCTCGAAGGTGGTGGAATATAATAAGGTCACGCTGACAGGGGAATGTGCAGATGAGATATTCGGAGGCTATCCATGGTTTCACAAAAAAGAAGCATTCGAGACAGCAGCTTTCCCTTGGTCGAATGATATGGAGGCACGTCAGGCGCTGCTTAAAGAAGAATTGATCCGGGAACTTCCAATGGAAGAATACGCATCAGCAGCGTATGAAAAGACAGTGCGGGAGACTCCGGTATGTAGCGAAGATACTTCGGAAGAGCGGAGGCGGAGAGAAATCGCCTATCTGAATCTAAAGTGGTTTATGGCAACACTTCTTGACCGGATGGATCGCACGAGTATGTACTCAGGATTGGAGGCAAGGGTTCCTTTGGCTGATCATCGAATTATAGAGTATGTATGGAATGTGCCTTGGGAAATGAAGTGCCCGGATGGACTCGTGAAAGGACTGCTGCGGAATGTTGGAAAAGGAAAACTTCCGAACGAAGTGCTCTTTCGCAGGAAAAGTCCTTATCCGAAGACCTATCATCCGGAATATGAGAAACGGCTTGGAGAAATGCTGCTTGAGGTTATGAACGATCCTGCTGCGCCGATCCACAGCCTGATTGACAGAGAGAAGCTGAAGAGGTTTCTGGATACCCCGTCCGACTATGGACGCCCGTGGTATGGGCAGCTTATGGCAGGGCCTCAGATGCTGGCTTATATGCTTCAAGTTAATTACTGGTTGGAAAAATATCAGATTCAGATCATCCTTTGATACCACGGTCGATAGGAAGAAATAGCAGGACATCTAAATCCAACAGGAATATAAGGCACAGGATTTTTAAGTCCTGTGCTTTTTTTAAAATATCTGTTGACAGCTATGTGGAACTGTAATATAGTGTTCCTGAAAAGAACCACTAATTAAGGCGCCGCTTTTGACGCATAGTAAAATATTTTGAAAGAAGGGTATTATGGAGGAGAGCAGGGCGACAGAATATCTGGTGCATTTCGGGCTTTCCAGACAGGAGGCGCTTGTCTATGAACAGCTGCTTGCAGGCGGGAAGCAGACTGGGTATGAAATAGCGAGAGATACGGGCATATCCCGTTCCAACGCATACACTTCGCTTGCGGCGCTGGTGGAGAAAGGAGCCGCCTATCTGGTTGAAGAGTCCGCGAAAAAATATATTCCGGTCTGTCCGGAAGAATTCTGTGGCAACCGGATCCGGCGTATGCAGGAAGAACAGAGGTGGCTTGTCGAGAACTTGTCCCGCCCGGCGCCGGAAGAAGAAGGCTATATTACTGTAGACAGGGAAGAAAACATTAAGGACAGGATCTATAACCTGCTGGATCAAGCAGAAGAGAGAGTTTATTTTTCTTGTTCCGCAGTCTGTCTGGAGCAGTTTAGGGGAAAATTGTCCGCTATGGCAAAGAGCGGAAAAAAGATTGTTCTTATCACAGACAGGCCGCTTGTGATGGAAGGGGCTGTCGTCTATGTAACAGAGGAGCGGGGAGACCAGATCGGACTGATCGCGGACTCCAGATATGTGCTCTCGGGAGAATTTGGGCAGGGCAGCATGAATACATGCCTGTATTCAGGACAGAAGAATTTTGTCCGGCTGTTTAAAACAGCGATGGCGAATGAGATCGAACTGATTAAAATACGAAAAGGAGACAGATAAAATGAAGAAAAAACCATTTGTGACAAAAGAACAGATCGAAGAGGTTGCAAAAACTTACCCCACGCCGTTTCACATTTATGATGAAAAGGGGATTCGTGAAAATGTAAAGGCGCTGAAGGAAGCATTTTCATGGAATAAAGGATATAAAGAGTATTTTGCAGTGAAGGCAACTCCGAACCCATTTCTTATTAAGATATTAAACGAGTACGGCTGCGGCTGCGACTGTTCTTCCTATACAGAGCTTATGCTGTCAGATGCAATGGATATCCGGGGAAATGATATCATGTTTTCCTCCAACGACACGCCCGCGGAAGAGTTCGCCTTGGCGGAGAAGCTGGGCGCGATCATCAATCTGGATGATATCACGCATATTGATTTTCTTGAAAAGACCATCGGGTATATCCCGGAGACAATCAGCTGCCGGTATAATCCCGGAGGGTTGTTCAAGATTAGCAATGATATCATGGACAATCCGGGAGACGCAAAGTACGGAATGACGACAGAGCAGATCCTTGAGGCGTACAACATCTTAAAAAGCAAGGGGGCGAAAGAGTTCGGCCTTCATGCGTTTCTTGCAAGCAATACAGTTACCAATGACTACTATCCGATGCTGGCAAAAGTACTTTTTGAGCAGGCGGTGAGACTGTCCAAAGAAGCAGGAGTACACATCAAATTTATCAACCTTTCCGGAGGAATCGGTATCCCATACAGACCGGATCAGGAGCCGAATGATATCTATGCGATTGGTGAGGGGGTTAGAAAGGTATACGAGGAAGTGCTTGTCCCGGCAGGAATGGGTGATGTAGAGATTTACACAGAGCTTGGACGTTACATGATGGGACCGTACGGATGCCTTGTGACAAAAGCAATTCATGAAAAGCACACGCACAAAGATTATATCGGAGTAGACGCGTGTGCAGTCAATTTGATGCGCCCGGCAATGTATGGCGCGTATCACCATATTACAGTGCTTGGAAAGGAGGACGCTCCCTGCGACCATAAATACGATATCACGGGATCCCTGTGCGAGAATAACGATAAGTTTGCCATTGACAGGATGCTGCCAGAGATTGAGAAAGGAGACTATCTTGTGATCCACGACGCGGGCGCTCACGGATTCGCCATGGGTTATAATTATAATGGAAAGCTGAAATCCGCAGAGCTGCTCTTAAAAGAGGATGGAAGCGTGCAGCTTATCCGTAGGGCAGAGACGCCGGCAGATTATTTTGCTACCTTCGATTGTTTCGAAATCGGGAAAAAACTGATTAAAGGATATGCTGACTGATGTTAGTGAAAAATGGAAGAAATATTGGAAAATTGGCTGAAAAACATTGTTCTTTTTCAATATACAATGTATGATATATGTATTATATTGCCGAAAGTACAAAATCTTGATGTGCCGGCTGTATGATAACCGAATTGTCCGGATCGAGGCGTGCGAATCGGACTGCGGGGTAGAAGGAGGAAAAGAATATGAAAAAAAGAGGAATTGCAGTATTGCTGGCTGTGGGATCAGCCCTGTGCCTGAGCGCATGCGTTGGGGGATTTACAACAGAAGATGCCCAGAATTATGTCCAGTCCGCACTGGACGCCAGCTACAAAGCAGATTTTGAGGAGTATGTCGAACAGACAAACTCCACGCAGGAAGAAGCGGAAGCGATGTTCCAACAGAATATCGATAATGTTCTGGCAGGAATAGGGCTTGAGGAGGCGGGAGTCTCAGATGAGCTGGTGCAGCAGTACCGTGATGTGGCAGATGATTTACTGGACTTGGCAAATTATGAGGTAACAGGGGCCGAAGAGACCGAAGATGGTTTTGCTGTTGAGGTTGCTTACGAGCCATTTGTTGGTTATGACAATTTGAATGCAGGCTTAGAGACGGTTCTGACAGATATTGCTTCGTCCATGACAGAAGTTCCCAGTGATGAAGAACTTAATCAGATCATATATGAAGAGATACTCAAGCTTGTCCAGCAGATGGTGGATGAGCCATCCTATGGAGAACAGGAGAATTTCACAATTCATATAAATAAAGACTCAGGTAATGTATATACCATCAATGAAGATGACCTTGTTGCTCTGGATCTTGCAATGTTTTCAGGCGAATAAGATCTGGGCAGGTGCATAGAAGAACATTGAGTGGATAATAGGAAATTAAGTATTGCAATGCCATTTTTTTAATGGTATAATTCTATCTGGTCGTCAAAAGGCGGCCAGACAAGCCGCTGTGGCGGAACTGGCAGACGCATACGACTCAAAATCGTACGGGAAACCATATGGGTTCGAGTCCCATCAGCGGCATCAGCAAATTCAGCTCTTTAGCTTCCATGCTAGAGAGCTTTTTTCTTTCCTCTTTCATAATTACTGATATCGTATACACATATACAATAAAATAAAACTTCTTCTTGCCATTCTAGGAAGATAATGTTAAGGTAAAAGTGTATCAGTATCTATATCCATAAATAATTAGTAAGGTTAAGGAGGGAAGTATACGAGTGATAAGAAAATCTAAATTACTGATATGCACGCTTGTCATGTCCATGATGGTGACTGTATTGCCAGGGATGACAAGCTATGCAGCTGAAGCAGAAGGGGAGACAGAGGCTTCAGCGACGGAACTTCAGGACGAGAACAGTCAGCGTCTTGAAGAAGTTACAGCAATGGACGAAGAAGGAAACATTTACGAGATTGCTGATACCGACGGTACGGTTTCAGAAGAAGTTTCTGAGGAAACTGCCGAAGAGGAGACAAACGGGATTGCGCTGTTCAGCGCCCGGTCTGTTGAGAACAAAGTGGTCAACTTTAATACAAAAGGAAACGCTACGACAAATTATACTGACAGTAATGGAAAATCGGGATACACGAACGGGGCATACGGCGCGGATGCGGCATATCTCGGAACGACTTCTGACGGTAATATCAAATTTATGCTGGCAGGCGTTACAGGGACAGTAAGTGCTTCTGACGTTGAACTTGTGGATTACAGCACCGTGGCGGATAGGGTGAGTTATTATAAGGTGTCGGGAGGAAGGCTGATTCATTACATTTCCCAGAACCTGAACAATGCTCCTTCATCTACCATAGATAATGGTCCCGCACCGTCCTATTTGAGTCAAGACACGAAGTATTACAGCTATGACGGACATTATTTTTACACGGATTACGGCGTGATGCTCTCAGATTATCAGAGCGGATGCAACGGGGATTCCGCAGTTAATTCGGGGAACCGGTTTGAAAATTATTTCCAGTTCCTTGATATGAACAGTTCTACGGGATATTCTGCAGATGAATTGAACACCATTCTCAACGACACATTACAGAGCAAGGGAAAAAATTCAAGCTCCAAACTGTGGGATGCGGGAAACCTTTTCGTGAAATACCAGAATACATACGGAGTCAATGCCCTGTTGTCCGTGGGAATCGCAATCAACGAGAGCGGCTGGGGGACAAGCAGTATTTCTCAAAATAAGAATAATCTTTTCGGTCTAAACGCTCAAGACAGCAACGTGGGGAACGCGTCAAGTTATTACAGTGTTGAGAGCTGCATTATAGACTTCATGAAAAACTGGATGGCAGGCGGATACCTAAACGATGCAAGTTGGAAGAACTTCGGAGAGTTTCTCGGCAACAAGGGTGAAGGTATCAATGTAAAGTACGCGTCCGACCCGTACTGGGGCGAGAAAGCTGCGGCTCACGCATGGACTTTGGATGAGAACGGAGATAGCAGAGATTATACCGGTGTGGTTATCGAACCGCCGGCGGACGTTCCATCAACAGACGAACCGACAACGGATGAACCGGTAACAGATGTTCCATCAACAGACGAGCCGACAACGGATGAACCGGTAACAGACGTTCCATCAACAGACGAGCCAGTAACGGATGAACCGGTAACAGATGTTCCATCAACAGACGAGCCGGTAACGGATGAACCAGTAACAGATGTTCCATCAACAGACGGGCCGTCAGTGGGATCAGGTTCAGACGGCACAACGGCGGGTTCAGGCTCGGATGATACAGTAACAGGAGATGCAGGCTCAAACAGCGGAGCACAGACAGAGACACAGAAAACGGTTTCTGATTCCGCAGGAAAGGTTACAGTCAGCGGTAAACTTTCAGGAGGCGCAGGAGTTACAGTGGATATGGTTGCGCCAAATACAGATGCGTATACAAGGTATGTGTCTGCCGAATGCTTGAAGGGTAAGACCATTTTGGGTGTATATGATATTACGCTGACAGGAGAACTGGAGGGCGAAGCACAGCTTACTTTCCATGTGGATGCCAAGTACAATGGTAAAGATGTAATCATCCTGCATTATGCGGATGACGGAACATATGAAACTTACAATGCAAAAGTAGAAAACGGGCAGGTTACGATCAGTGTGAAAGGATTTTCTCCCTATGTGATCGCACTGAATGAGAGCGGCTCAGGCGCCGGTGCGGCAGCGCCGAAAACAGGCGATTCTTCTAACATAATGTTGTGGATTGCACTACTTGGAATTTCAGTGGCAGCGGCAGCTGGAGCTTTGATAAGGAGAAGAGTATCTAGATAAAAATTTGGATATAGAATAAGGTACATAATAACAGAAAGCCTGCCGGGGTGACCCGGCAGGCTTTCTGTGTGTAAATCATCTCATGCAAACAATTTTAAAGAAACATTTTCTCAAGGTCTTCAAATCTCTGGATCCTCGTTTCAGCCTTTGGTACAGCACCGAGACCGTACTCTGCAAAAATAAACGGAATCCCAGCATATGCACAGGCATCTGCATCACCTTGTGTGTCTCCGATATACACTGGATCTTTCAAGCCATTTCTTTCCATTAACATTAGGATCGTCTCGCCTTTGGACACAAGTGTCTCTCCAAAACAGAGATGATCTTTGATGTAGGGACCGATCTCCAAAGACTTCATCATGAGTTCGATGTATCCTAGCTGGCAGTTGCTCACGATAAAGAGAGAATATTTTTCCGCAAGCTTTCTGATTGTCTCAGTTACGCTGGGATATGCAGATCCCGGATGATCTTCCAGATAGCGATTTTCATAGGAAAAGCAAATATCCAAAAGATTCATGCGTTCAGCAGGGGAAAGGGAGGGGAAAAGCAGGTCTCCGATCTCAGTCATTGTTTTCCCGAATACCTTTCCCATAGCTTCTGCGTCTAAAGTAAGATTAAGGGAAGAGTTCTCGCGCACTGCGCGGTCCCATGCAGCGGCGACTGGCTCTGTGGAATCCCACAGCGTACCATCTACATCAAAGATTATTCCATCCATAATATGACTCCTTTATTCGATTACCACTTGGTGTATCATAGCATAAAATCTCTCTTTTAAAAAGGGGGTTTTTAGTGTATACTTTAGTAATGGTTATAGACGGAGGCGGATTTATGAGAGAAAAAATCGTACTGATAGACGGGCACAGTATTTTAAACCGGGCATTCTACGGAGTTCCGGATCTGACCAACTCAGAAGGGCTTCATACAAATGCAGTCTACGGGTTTTTAAATATTATGTTCAAAATTCTTGACGAAGAGAAACCGGAATATTTGACTGTTACATTCGACGTACACGCGCCTACGTTCCGGCATGAGATGTATGCGGATTATAAAGGCACGAGAAAACCTATGGCAGAAGAGCTTAGACAACAGGTTCCGGTCATAAAGGATGTCTTAAAAGCGATGAACATCGAGATCATCGAGCAGGCAGGGCTGGAGGCAGACGATTTGCTGGGAACAATTTCCCGCATGTGTGAGGACAAGGGCATGGATGTGTCCATTATTTCGGGGGATAGGGATACGCTTCAGCTTGCCACGGATCATGTAAAGATCCGTATTCCCAAGACAAAGCAGGGAAAGACGGAAGTAGAAGATTATAACGCCGGAGATGTAAAAGAGCGCTATGGTGTTACGCCTGAAGAATTCATCGACGTGAAGGCTCTTATGGGTGATGCGTCTGATAATATACCGGGTGTTCCAGGTGTCGGCGAGAAGACGGCGACAAAAATCATTCAGGATTATCAGTCGATTGAAAATGCCTATGAGCACGCGGACGAGATCAAACCGCCCCGCGCCAGCAAGAATCTGAAAGAATATTGGGAACAGGCGAAGTTGAGCAAAGTGCTGGCGACGATTAACACTCATGCAGAGATTGATTTTGATGTGGAAAAAGCACGTCACGGCAATCCTTATACGAAGGAAGCGCATGAAATTTTTAAGCGCTTGCAGTTTAAAAACATGCTGAGCCACTTTGATGTGGAGGCGGACGTCAATGAGATTGAAAACTCCTTCTGTGAAGTTACGGATAAAGCAGAGATTGACCGTATTTTTAAGGAGGCGGCACAGGCAAACTGGGTGGGCGCTTCATTTTCTAAAGACGCGGGAAATGTCTTGCCTTTGTTTGCCCATCCGTCGGGATTCGGCAGAATTGCCATCGCGTATGGGAAGGACAAGATCTATTCCATCCCATGCGACATGGATACGGATATGGACTTCCTTTTTGGGAAGATGTCCGAACTGGCGGGAAGTGCAAAACAGTTTGCTATGTGCGGGCTGAAAGAGTATCTGGGTTATCTGCCTGCGGCAAATAAGGAGACTTGTTTTGATGTGATTTTGGCGGCTTACCTTCTGAATCCTCTGAAAAGTGATTATGAATATGAGGATGTGGCGCGGGAACAGTTAAATCTGCTCATTGATGAGAAGGTGGGCAGCGCGGAAAAAGCCTGCTATGAGGCATACACTGCCTATGCGGCGGCGCCGGTTCTTGATACAAAGTTAAAGGAAGCGGGCATGGACCGTCTCTTTTATGACATCGAGATGCCTCTTGTATTTACGCTGTTTGATATGGAACAGACAGGGGTGCGCATCGAGGCAGAAGCGCTGAAAACCTATGGCGATGAGCTGGGCGGCAGGATTGTGGAGCTGGAAAAAGAGATCTATGATCTGGCGGGAGAAGCGTTTAATATCAATTCTCCTAAACAGCTTGGAGTTATTCTGTTTGAGAAGCTTGGGATGCCTCATGCGAAAAAGACAAAGACTGGGTATTCTACAGCGGCGGATGTGCTGGACAAGCTGGCCCCGGATTATCCCATTGTGGCAAAGATTCTGGAGTACCGCCAGCTTACAAAACTGAAATCTACCTATGCAGACGGGCTGGCCGCTTATATTGGAAATGACGGGCGGATTCACGGGAAGTTCAACCAGACAGTGACGGCGACAGGGCGCCTAAGCAGCACTGAACCAAACCTTCAGAATATCCCGGTACGCATGGAATTGGGACGGCTCATACGGAAGGTATTCGTGCCGGAAGAAGGATATATTTTTGTGGACGCAGACTATTCTCAGATTGAGTTGCGTATTCTGGCGCACTGTTCTGGAGATGAACAGCTGATTCAGGCGTACCGGGAGGCGAGGGATATCCATAGGATGACTGCGGCCCAAGTGTTCCACACGCCCTTTGATGAGGTCACCGATCTGCAGCGCCGCAACGCGAAGGCAGTAAACTTTGGGATTGTGTACGGCATCAGCTCTTTCGGGCTTAGTCAGGACTTAAGTATCACAAGAAAAGAAGCGACACAGTATATCGAGCATTATTTTGAGACTTATCCGGGGATTAAAAAGTTTCTGGATGACTGTGTGGCGAACGCAAAAGAAAAAGGTTATGCGGTCACACTGTTTGGCCGAAGAAGACCTGTGCCAGAACTGAAATCCAGCAATTTCATGCAGAGGAACTTCGGGGAGAGGGTGGCGATGAACGCGCCGATTCAGGGAAGCGCGGCGGATATCATTAAGATTGCGATGATAGATGTCAATGAGGAACTGAAAAAGCGGGGAATGAAGTCACGACTTATCCTTCAGGTGCATGATGAGCTTCTGATTGAAGCCGAGAAATCCGAAGTGGAAGAGGTTAAGGAAATTTTAAAGGATAAAATGGAACATGCAGCAGAGCTTTTGGTGCCGCTGATCGCGGATATGCACACTGGGAAAAACTGGTATGAGGCAAAATAAAAGATCGGCGGACGGATTTCTTTTCATAAAAGGATCCTTGTAAAGTGAAGAGAGGAAGAGAACAGGTTGAAGGTTCTGGGAATTACAGGAGGCGTAGGCTCGGGAAAAAGCGAGGTGCTCCGGTATCTGAAAGAAGAGTACGGGGCTTATGTATGCCAGATGGATGAGACGGCAAAGGAATTGCAAAGGAGCGGCACAGACTGCTTCCGTCAGATCGTTGCGCGTTTCGGGAACAGGGTAATAGGTCCTGACGGAGAGCTTGACCGGGCAGAGCTTGGGAGCATTGTGTTTGCGGATGAAGTGGCACTGCACGCCTTAAATGCCATCGTTCATCCGGCTGTTTTCCGCTGGGTGAGGGAGGATATCAGGGAAAAACGTGAGGAGGGAGTGGACCTCTATGTGGTGGAAGCGGCTCTTCTGACAGAAGAGGGAAAAACGCTGTGCGATGAGCTCTGGTATATTTATGCGGAAGAGTATGTGCGCAGAGAACGGCTGAAGGCTTCCCGTGGGTACACGGATGAGAAGATTACGCAGATGATTGCCTCCCAGCCGGCGGAGGAGAGCTTTCGTAAGGCATGTACCGCTGTCATAGACAACAGCGGAGGATTTGAAGATACAAAGAGACAAATAGGAGAGAGACTGAAACTATGAGAATGTGCAGCATTGCCAGTGGCAGCAGCGGGAATTGCATCTATGTCGGGAGTGACAATACGCATCTGCTGGTGGATACAGGGATCAGTAAAAAGCGGATTGAGGAAGGCTTAAAAGAACTGGAGATCAAAGGGGAAGAATTAGACGGGATACTCATCACCCATGAGCACTCGGACCATATTCAGGGACTGGGCGTATTCAGCCGGAAATATCAGATTCCGGTTTATGCCACTCCGGGTACAATACAGGGGATCATGAGTTATTCCGGGCTGGGAAAAGTGCCGGAGGAAATTTTTCATCCCATACATACAGACGAGCCGTTTCTTGTGGGAGATGTGACCGTGAATCCGTTCGCGATCTCCCATGACGCCAATGAGCCGTCCGGATATCGTATGGAATGCGGTGGGAAATCAGTAGCAGTGGCGACAGATCTGGGAAAATACGACAGTTATACTGTGGAACATTTAAAGGGACTAGACGCTGTGCTCTTAGAGGCAAATCATGATATACATATGCTGGAAGTCGGAGGGTATCCATATTATTTAAAACAGCGTATTTTGGGCGATCAAGGGCATTTGTCAAATGAATTGTCAGGGCGTCTGCTTTGTGATATACTACATGATAATCTGAAGCATATTGTTCTCGGACATTTAAGTAAAGAAAACAATTATGCAAAGCTTGCCTATGAGACGGTTAAACTGGAGGTCACGTTGGCAGATAATGAGTACAGAGGCGAAGATCTCGATATGTTTGTGGCTAGTAGGGATACCGTTTCAGATATCATTATGGTCTGATCGAGGAGGAAAAGAAAGATGAAGAAATGCATTGTCACGGTACTTGGGAAAGATACAGTAGGTATTGTCGCGAAAGTATGTACCTATCTGGCGGAGAATAAGATCAATATCCTTGATATCTCGCAGACGATTATTCAAGGGTATTTTAATATGATGGTGATCGCAGACATAACCGAGCTTGAAAAAGATTTTACACTTGTGTGCGATGAAATGGAAAAGCTGGGAGAAGAGATTGGGGTGAGCATCCGCTGCCAGAGAGAAGATATCTTTGAGAAAATGCACAGGCTGTAAGATGGAGAGATTGCGAGGAAACGACTATGATCAATATGTATGAAGTGTCAGAGACAAATAAGATGATTGAGCATGAGAATCTAGATGTGAGGACCATTACGCTGGGTATCAGCCTGCTCGATTGTATTGACTCTGATTTAAAGGAACTGAATCGTAAGATTTACGAGAAAATCACAAAAACAGCAGAGAATCTTGTCTCCGTGGGTAAGGATATTGAGAAGGAGTTCGGAATCCCGATTGTAAATAAAAGAATCTCTGTTACACCTATCGCTTTGATAGGCGGTTCGGCGTGCAAATCTTCCGAGGATTTTGTAACCATTGCCAGAACCCTTGACAAGGCGGCTGAGAAGGTGGGGGTGAATTTTATCGGCGGATATTCCGCGCTCGTGTCAAAAGCTATGACAAAGAGTGACGAGAACCTGATTCTCTCTATTCCACAGGCGCTTTCTGAGACAGAGCGGATTTGCAGTTCAGTGAATGTGGGATCTACGAAGACTGGGATCAACATGGATGCGGTGCGTCTCTGCGGTGAGATTGTCAAGGCGACTGCTGAGGCTACAAAAGAGAGAGATTCTCTTGGGTGTGCGAAATTGGTTGTGTTCTGCAATGCTCCGGACGACAACCCGTTTATGGCAGGGGCATTCCTTGGAGTGACAGAGGCGGACGCGGTTATCAATGTAGGCGTAAGTGGCCCGGGGGTTGTGAAGAAAGCGCTGGAGAATGTACGAGGGAAAGGTTTCGAGGAACTCTGCGAGACGATCAAAAAGACGGCTTTCAAGGTGACCCGTGTAGGACAGCTTGTTGCGGGAGAGGCATCCCGCCGGCTTGCTATCCCCTTTGGTATCGTGGATCTTTCCCTTGCTCCTACTCCGGACGTGGGCGACAGTGTGGCAGAGATTCTGGAAGAGATCGGACTGGAGAGAGTGGGTGCTCCGGGTACGACGGCGGCTCTCGCTTTGCTTAACGATCAGGTGAAAAAGGGCGGTGTCATGGCATCCTCCTATGTGGGAGGACTGAGTGGGGCATTTATCCCGGTAAGTGAAGATCAGGGGATGATCGATGCGGTTCATGCGGGCTCACTCACCTTAGAGAAGTTGGAGGCCATGACTTGCGTGTGTTCGGTAGGTTTAGACATGATTGCGATTCCGGGGAAGACGAGCGCCAGCACCATTTCCGGCATCATTGCGGACGAGATGGCAATCGGTATGGTCAATCAAAAAACAACGGCGGTCCGTCTGATTCCAGTGATTGGAAAAGACGTGGGGGATACGGCGCAGTTCGGAGGCCTTTTGGGGTATGCGCCGATTATGCCTGTAAATGAGTTCGGATGCGAGACATTTGTCAGCAGACGGGGCAGAATACCGGCGCCGATTCACAGTTTTAAAAATTAAGAGGAATTCCGAAAATAAAAAGTACCGCCGTATGATACGGCAGAAATGGAGAGAAAAATGAGTAGAGTGGCGATCGTAACTGACAGTAACAGCGGGATCACACAGGACAGAGGAAAAGAGCTGGGAATCTATGTGCTTCCCATGCCATTTTTTATCGACGGTAAATTATTTTTAGAGGATATCAACCTGACACAGGACGAGTTCTACAGGAGGCTGGGAGAGAATTCTGATATTTCTACCTCTCAGCCCTCGCCGGGGCATGTGATGGATCTGTGGGAGGAAGCGCTTAAGGAATATGATGAGATTGTCTGTATCCCCATGTCCAGCGGGCTTTCCAGCACATGCTCTACCGCTATGTCGATTGCGGCAGAGTACAAAGGGCGCGTTCAGGTTGTGGATAACCAGAGAATATCCGTCACACAGGAGCAGTCTGTGTACGATGCGATGAAATTGCGTGATCAGGGGAAGTCAGCTGCGGAGATTAAAGAGGTTCTTGAGCGGGAAAAACTTCAGGCAAGTATCTATATTACAGTAGACACGCTGAAATATTTAAAAAAGGGCGGGCGCATCACACCAGCGGCGGCAGCCATCGGCACGGTACTGAACTTAAAGCCCGTCCTCCAGATCCAAGGGGAAAAGCTGGACGCTTTCGCAAAAGTAAGAGGCTGGAAGGCCGCGAAGAAAGCGATGCTCAATGCTATTGAGAAGGATCTGAACGAGCGGTTTGCGGATGTGAAGGACGATATGATTCTCGGAATCGCATATACCTGTACTAAGGAAGAGGCAAAGGAGTGGAAGCAGGAGGTCATGGATCGGTTTCCCGGATACGATATCGTGGAAGGCCCTCTGTCGCTGAGCGTGGCGTGCCATATCGGGCCGGGCGCAATGGCTGTGACGTGTATGAAAAAGGTGTAGGGATCGGGATTTCTGAAACAATAGAATATAGCAGGCAGCAGAGCAGATATTGAGTGATGGTGGGGATATATTTTCCGCAGGTGTGGAAGCGGATTTAGCGCCCCCTTGCTAGGCAAGATGCTCTGCTGTTTTCTGTTTTTGCTTAGATCATGAGGGGACAAGTCCTCTGCAGAACTTTATCTAAATAATTGTTGACAACTGGGAAGAGATGTGGTAAATTATTTTCTGCGTGAAGCAAAAAACAAAGTAGAGTATCCACTCTCACCATAGCACAATCGGGTGACTATTGGTCTGATATTGATGTATCGCTTCTCTGTTTTTGTGAGGGAGCGGCTTATTGATTTCGGGTGGATATGATATTCACTCGTTTTTTTGTGTTTTCGCATAGGGAACCTAAAGGAATTCATTTGACGGAGGTATACGACAATTAGCGATTTAATGATTAACGAGCAGATTAGAGACAGAGAGGTTCGTCTGATCGGCGCGGATGGGGAACAGTTAGGTATCATGTCGGCCCGCGAGGCCATGAAAATCGCTCAGGAGGCAGAACTTGATCTTGTCAAGATTGCGCCTACGGCGAAGCCGCCTGTGTGCAAGATTATTGACTATGGCAAGTATAAGTATGAGCAGACAAGGAAAGAGAAAGAGGCAAGAAAGAAACAGAAAACGGTTGAGCTAAAAGAAGTGCGTCTTTCTCCGAATATCGATACGAATGACTTGAACACAAAGATCAATAATGCTAAAAAGTTTATCTCAAAAGGAAATAAAGTGAAAGTGACACTGCGTTTCCGCGGAAGAGAGATGGCTCATGTTCAGCAGAGCAAGCACATTCTCGATGATTTTGCAGAGACACTCGCTGATATTGCGGTAGTCGAGAAGCCGGCGAAGATGGAAGGAAGAGCAATGAGCATGGTTTTAACTGAAAAACGTTAAAATATATCCCGGGATGAATATCCGGAAAGGCAGCACAATAAAGGAGGAAATTATCATGCCAAAGATCAAAACAAATAGAGCGGCAGCAAAACGCTTCAAAAAGACAGGTACAGGGAAACTGAAAAGAAATAAAGCCTACAAGAGCCATATCTTAACAAAGAAGTCGACGAAGAGAAAAAGAAATCTCAGACAGTCAACGATCACTGACGCAACAAACGTAAAGAACATGAAAAAGGTATTACCGTATCTGTAAAAATAGTTCAGCCATGCATTGAGCGAGGTACGGTTTTACGCACGGCGCGAGATGAACGGATGAAGGAAAATAACAGGTATCGTATTTTGATAGGAGGATTAAGAAATGGCAAGAATCAAAGGCGGAATGAACGCTAAGAAGAAACATAACAGAACACTGAAATTGGCGAAAGGATACAGAGGAGCACGCTCTAAACAGTACAGAGTTGCAAAGCAGTCTGTAATGAGAGCACTTACATCAGCTTACGCAGGAAGAAAGCAGCGTAAGCGCCAGATGAGACAGCTCTGGATCGCGCGTATAAACGCGGCTGCAAGAATGAACGGCCTGTCATACAGCAAGTTTATGTATGGACTTAAACTGGCTAACGTTGACATGAATAGAAAGATGCTGGCAGAGCTGGCAGTAAACGACAAGGAAGGATTTGCAACACTCGCGGCACTTGCAAAAGAGAAGGTTGCGTAGTAAAATAGAGATAGGAGCCCGGTCCCGGTTGGGATTCGGGTTTTTCTTTATATTGCGGGAAACGCTATGATTTGTCTGAAAAGGGGAGAAGGAAGGTTTACATATTGAAATAAAAACAGGGGAGTGGTAATAATGAGAAATCATGAAGTGACTGCAGAACAGCCTCTCTTGGATGAGAAAGGCAGAATTTCAGAACCCGGGTGGGCGCGGCGGCAGGTATGGAAGTATGAAAGGGAGAAGATTACGGCACCGAAATACCGAATCAAAGAGCGGGATTATTATTTGGTCATGAATGAAGGGTATGCAGCTGCGTTTACCCTTTCAGATGACGGGTATATGGGGCTTCAGTCTGTTTCCCTCCTGAATTTGAAAGAAAGATGGGAGCACACGGAGACGGTTCTCACCCCGTTCCCCATGGGTAAGATGAAGATGCCTTCTTCCTCTTCGGAAGGCAATATCGTTTATAAGGATAAACGGTTGCGTATGGAATTTAAAGTGGAAGAGGGAAAGAGAATGATCTCTTGTGACTTTAAAGATTTCTATCAGGGGAAGCCGTTCTATTGTGAGATTGCTTTAGATCAGCCGAGGATGGATACCATGGCTATCGCTATGCCATGGAGCGGTAAGAACGCATTCTATTATAACCAGAAAATCAACTGTATGCCCGCAGAAGGGTATATGGCTTATGATGACGTAACATACTGGTTTAATCCAAAGACGGATTACGGTACATTGGACTGGGGGCGCGGCGTGTGGACCTATGACAATACATGGTACTGGAGTTCAGGAAACGGTACTGTGGGAGGCAGGCCTTTCGGTTTTAATATTGGTTATGGTCTTGGGGATACGTCTGCTGCGACCGAAAATATTCTGTTTTATGATGGAAAAGGGCATAAGCTAGACGACGTGACTTTTCACATCCCTGAGGAGAATTGCATGAAACTATGGACTTTTACCTCTGGTGACGGACGGTTTGAGATGGAATTTGAGCCGGTGCTTGACTGTGCAGCGGGTATTTCTATGCTGGCGCTGTCCTCTGATCAGCATCAGGTGTTCGGGAAGATGAGCGGGACAGTGGTGCTGGACGACGGAAAATTTATTGAACTGAAAGATTTTATGTGTTTTGCGCAGAAAGTGCACAGTCGATACTGAACGCATTGCTGCTGGAAGAGAGTATCTGATGAAGATATCTGAAAAAAGTAGATGGAAAAATAGAATTTACCAAAATAAAAACCGGGCAGAAAATGAAAAGTAAGAAAATAAAAGATAAGGGTTGACATTCCCACTGCACCATGATAAAGTTTTTTTAAACCAGTGAGGAAGAGCAAGTAACTTCAAGATACTACTTTACAGAGAGCCCCGGATGGTGGGATCGGGGCAGGAAAGTGGTGAGGCGAATGGACTTCTGAGGGCGAACTGAATACCGGGCGCGCAGCGCGGCCAGCGGATGCGGCGTCAGTTAGTAGGCGAGACGGAGACCAGACTTCGTTAGAGAAAGGAGCATATGCCAGTATGCATGAGAGGGTGTAGGATTACACCAAGCCGGGTGGCACCGCAGGAGTTTTGAATAATAGCTCTTGTCCCTGCAATAGTTATTTGTATGGGATGAGGGCTTTTTTGTTGTATAAAAGCCGTACATCCCGGAAAGGAGAAAAAAAGTGAGAGAAAAGAAAATTCCTTACAAAATCTATCTTGAAGAGAGCGAGATGCCAAGAGAATGGTACAATGTCCGCGCGGATATGAAGAATAAGCCTGCGCCTCTTCTGAATCCGGGAACTCTTCAGCCCATGACAGAGGAGGAGCTGGAGGTTGTATTCTGTGAGGAACTTGTGAAGCAGGAACTGGACAATGACAACCGTTATATTGAAATTCCGAAAAAGATCCGGGATTTCTATAAGATGTATCGCCCGTCGCCACTTGTGCGCGCCTACTGTCTGGAAGAAAAGCTACAGACTCCGGCAAAAATTTATTATAAGTTCGAGGGGAATAATACGAGTGGAAGCCATAAGCTTAATTCCGCGATCGCGCAGGCCTTTTATGCAAAGGATCAGGGATTAAAGGGCGTGACCACAGAGACGGGCGCCGGACAATGGGGAACAGCGCTGTCGATGGCGTGCTCTTATCTTGATTTGGACTGTAAGGTATATATGGTGAAATGCTCTTACGAGCAGAAGCCGTTCCGCCGTGAAGTGATGCGTACTTACGGCGCCAGCGTAACGCCGTCTCCTTCTGATACTACGGAAGTGGGTAGAAAAATTCTTGCAGAGCATCCGGGAACGACGGGAAGTCTCGGCTGTGCCATTTCCGAGGCGGTCGAAGTGGCGACTCACACGGAAGGATACAGATACGTTCTGGGAAGTGTGCTTAATCAGGTGCTTTTGCATCAGTCCGTCATCGGCGTAGAGACGAAGACTGCCATGGACAAATACGGCATCAAACCGGATGTGATTATAGGATGTGCGGGCGGAGGATCGAATCTGGGAGGTCTGATCTCGCCGTTCATGGGAGAAAAGTTAAGAGGAGAGGCGGATTATCAGTTTATCGCAGTAGAACCGGCATCTTGCCCGAGCCTCACAAGAGGCGTGTATGCGTATGATTTCTGTGATACCGGAATGGTGTGCCCGTTGGCGAAGATGTATACACTGGGAAGTAACTTTATTCCGTCCGCAAACCACGCGGGAGGCCTCCGTTATCACGGCATGAGCTCCACCCTGTCACAGCTTTACCACGACGGATATATGGAGGCTCGCGCAGTCGAACAGACTGCGGTATTTGAGGCGGCAGAGCAGTTTGCTCGTGTTGAGGGTATTCTTCCGGCGCCAGAAAGCAGCCATGCGATTAAAGTTGCAATCGATGAAGCAATGAAGTGTAAGGAAACGGGAGAGGAAAAGACAATCCTCTTTGGACTTACTGGTACAGGATACTTCGATATGTACGCTTATGAGGCATTTAACGACGGAAAGATGACAGACTACATTCCTACAGACGAAGATCTCAAAGCCGGATTTGACGGAATACCAAGATTCCATGGAAATATGGAATAGCATTGAGCCATGCACAGAATATCCGGAATCCGTCTCGTACTTGTACGAAAGACGGAATCCGGATATTTCTGTATAGGGCGAGAGCCCGCAGCGAGAAGAAGCGAAGCGGAATCGAGCTGGCATGGCGAAAAGGAACAAGGAGAAAAATCCGTCTCGTACTTGTACGAAAGACGGAATCCGGATATTTCTGTATAGGGCGAGAGCCCGCAGCGAGAAGAAGCGAAGCGGAATCGAGCTGGCATGGCGAAATATTCTAAATTTTTTGAAAAGTAAATACAATTTTCAAACTTTAAAAATTTGAGGATTAAAGGTTGACTTTTCATGCGGGGAATAGTATTATATCACTTGTGGTCAGCGCCGTAGAGAGCAGATCACGAAAATCCAATATGGAATGCGGAAGTGTCGGAACTGGCAGACGAGCAAGACTAAGGATCTTGTGACATTCGTGTCGTGTGGGTTCAAGTCCCATCTTCCGCACTGGAGTAAATCTCGGAAGTGCTATAAATCTAGTGTTTCCGGGATTTTTCTTTTCCCGTCATAAGAAAAAGGGGCACCAAGGGGGCAAACTTATAAAATCTTTATGCTCTTTATTTGGTTGTTTTCTTTCTCTTTTAGTTTCTTTGTAGCGTGCAAGTATATTTCTTTCGTGATTTTCGAATCAGTATGCCCTAGCCTTCTTGAAATACTATCTTCACTCATTCCGTTTTCCATCATCAGACTCGCATGTGTGTGCCGGAGAGTATGAGGTGTAATTGCCCGCCCGAGCTCTTTTGTTGAGATTTTGCGGAGATATTTGTTATAGGCAAAGAAACTTATGTGTTCCCCATTATCGTCTGTAAAAAGTGGATTTCCGGCGTTCAGAGAGACGATTGTATTTGATATTGACTCTGATATGATATGTCTGCAAAGTACATATAGTTCGTCCTGCATATACACATCACGAATGGAAGTCCTTGTTTTTGGAGTAGTGATTATTTTGTTTACAGAATCATAGTTTTTTGTAACATGGATCACTCGCTCTTTAAAATCCAGATCCGATTGTTTCAACGCAGCAGCTTCTCCGAAACGCAGACCAGATAGGGTGAGGAAAAGCGTTAAGTTTTTCCATTTCTGTACTTTCATACCACTGATTAGAACAGCTACTTCTGTTGATTCCAGAAACTTATTTTCAATCTTTTCTCTGTGCGGAGTATCTGAGAATGGCTCCAACTTATCGAGATAAGCGATATTTCCGACATAGTCATTACGATATCCCCATCGAATTAGAGCCTTTAATCGCGTCAGATGCTCATTAAGGGTACCATGATTTTTACCGGTACTTAATAATGATTTACGGATATACCCAGCCGCTAGATTCTTTACCTTGGTATCTGATCCAAGAATCTTTTTTAGAGTCTCACATGCAAAATAATTTCTTTGGTAGGTTGAGTCCTTTACAGTTCTTTTTTGTTCTTCCCGATATTTTTCAATCAGTTCTTCGAGTGTAATGTCCTCTGAATTTGCACATACATCTTTTTCGGCATCCTCTATCTTCTTCGATATGGCCTTTTGAGCTTGTTTTCGGCTCTGAGGAGTATCTTTATCGAGTGTGACAGAAACGCGTCTGTATTTTCCTGTCAGAGGATCTGTGTAGCGCTCAATATACTTGTATTTTCCTTTCTTAGTTTGTTCTACCCACATGATATCATCCTCCCTTCTTTGAGTAAAATTAAATTAAAACTTAATTTTCTCAAAATAGGTACAAAAATAACAGCCCGTAGATATTTCCAAAATGGAAGCGACCACTTGCACGGTTGCCCGGGTAAATACATTACTCTTCTATACGGATCAGATTGCTTACATACGGACGTTTTCCTGACAGCACCTCGTCATAAAAATTCTGTTTCCAGTTAATATAGTACACACTGTCCTCCAGTTCCTGAATCGAAGCGCGCAGGGCATCCTGCTTTTTTGCAAGAAGTTCTTTTCGACGAGGGATCGTAGACTGTCCCTGAAGACACAGATCCAGATATTCTTTCATTTCCTGAATACTCATTCCGCATTTTTTCAGGCAAATAAGATCCTTGATCCATTTGACATCTGCTTCATCGAATACCCGCCTGTTATTCTTATCACGCTTTACATTGGGGACAAGCCCTTCGTTGCAATAATATTTTAGGGCTTGATATGTCATGTCTGTTTCGCGGCACACCTGCATCATTGTATACATCGGAACATTCCTCCTCATCTCATTATCCTGATAAAATTTTTAAACTTTTTCAAATAAGATATTGACCGGTTGTTACTATCGGATAATATAATCGGTTGTATAAACCGATAATTTCTAACGGATTATAGCATGAAATAAATTCAAATTCAAGAAAATCAGAAGGGAGAGATGTTATGGTATTCTATTTTACCGGTACAGGAAACAGTCTTTACATTGCGAAACAGTTGGATAGCCATCCGCTCAGCATCCCGCAGGTGCTCCGCCAGTCCAAGACAGAATTTACAGATGAAAAAATCGGTATCGTGGCTCCGATTTACGGGCATGAGGTTCCGGAGATGGTAAAGGAATTTATGCGAAAAACTGATTTTCGGACAGACTATTTCTACATGATCCTGACTTATGGGAACCGGCACGAAGGGGCTGCGGAACTGGCGGAACAATTGTGTAAAAGCTGCGGGATTACCGCCAGTTACATCAATGTGATCCGGATGGTTGACAACTGGCTCCCCGCCTTTGACATGGAAGAGCAGCGAAAGGAGGAGAAACATGTGGAGGAACAGTTAGATACGATTCTCCGCGATCTTTGTGCCGGGAAACATATGATTGCACCGGTCGCAAAAGAAGACCGCGTCGCGCACAGACAGTTCCTTGAGCGTATGAACAAAAGTCCTTCGGATGCGTGGCAGCATCTTCTGAAAATCGGGGAAGGGTGTATCGGATGCGGAATCTGTGAAAAGGTATGTCCATCGTCTTCCATTCATGTAAAAGACGGAAGAGCGGTACATATTCCGGGAAACTGCCAGACCTGTCTGGCATGTGCCCACGCCTGCCCCCAGAAAGCAATCGGCATGACTGTCCCCGAAAAAAATCCTCAGGCGCGTTACCGTAATGAGAAGATCTCTTTGCAGGAGATTATAAAAGCCAATTCGCAGATCTGAGATGAG
>DXAK01000046.1 GCA_019117065.1 Candidatus Mediterraneibacter pullicola
AGCGGCCTTCCCAAAACGGCGTCCTGCTACGAGAGCATGTTCCAGGGGCTTGTCAGGAAGTACAACAAGCACCACAAGCCTGATGAGGCCCTGCCGAACATCACGCCCCATACCATGCGGCACACTTTCTGCACTCGGCTTGCCCAGGCTGGAATGAACCCCAAAGACCTGCAATACATCATGGGACATTCCAACATCACCATGACGCTGAACTATTACGCTCATGCGGATTACGCCTCTGCAAAGGCGGCGATGGACAAGCTGGCGGCTTAGTAGTAAGGCCGGTTTTCTACTACGGTTTTACTACTTTTGACCGCCAAATGAGGCTCCGATATGCCATGATATGCGGGGTATCTTCCGAAACGCAAAATGCCGGAAATGCTTGATATTCCAAGCAATTCCGACATTTGCGAAGTGGTGCCAAGATAATCAGAAAATCGGTAGAACTTTTTATACAAAAATCTGATTGAAGAAGCATATAAAAACGCAGAAGGAGATACGTCATGAACGAACTGACCATCAGTTTAAAACAGGGAGGCAAGATTCCTTTATATGAGCAAATCTACGGCTATATCAAAGAAGAGATTCGTAAAGGAACGATTAAGAGTGGGGAAAAACTGCCCTCTACCCGTGCGCTCTGCCGCCATCTTGAGGTGAGCAGGAGTACGGTGGAACTCGCTTATGAACAGCTGCTCTCAGAAGGTTATATTGAAGCACAGCCGTACAGAGGATATTTTGTCTCGCAGATTGACGGTCTTTTTCGGATCATACAGCCAAAAGCAGGAGAAAGTCAGAATACAGAAAAATCAGAAAAGAAGTATCCATATGATTTCACGCCGAATGGTGTAGATCTGAAAAGCTTTCCATACAACACATGGAGAAAACTTTCGAAAGAGTGTCTTGTGGACGACAAGGCGGAACTCTTCCGTCTCGGATGCCCGCAGGGAGAGTATGGGCTACGCAATGCGATCAGCAGTTATCTTCATCAGGCAAGAGGAGTCAACTGTACGCCGGATCAGATCATTGTGGGGGCGGGAAACGACTATCTGCTAATGCTGCTCTGCGCAATACTGGGAAACCGGCATAGGGTTGCCCTCGAGAACCCAACTTACCGTCAGGCTTATCGCCTGTTTGTGAATCTGTCCTATGAAGTGCGTACCGTGGATATGGACGGGAAAGGGATGCGGGCTGACGGTTTGGAACCATCCGGAGCGGACATTGCCTTTGTCATGCCGTCCCACCATTATCCTCTGGGAACTGTTATGCCGATCAAACGGAGGATGGAACTTTTGAAATGGGCGGAGGCGGAAAAAGGGCGTTATATCATTGAGGACGATTATGACAGTGAATTCCGCTACAAAGGCAAGCCGATCCCGGCGCTTCAGGGATATGACAGAAGCGGAAGGGTCATCTATATCGGAACATTTTCCAAATCCATCGCTCCGGCAATCCGCATGAGTTACATGGTTCTGCCCCGCCCGGTGCTCGAACTGTACCGGCAGAGATGCGGGTTCATCAATTCTACGGTGTCCAAGGTAGATCAGCTCATCCTTCAGAAATTTATAGAGGACGGGTATTACGAGAGACATTTAAACAAGACAAGAGCGCTGTATCGTAGCAGGCACGATACGCTTCTGGCCGAATTAAAGGAGATGAATCTTGATATCCGCATTTCAGGAGAAAATGCGGGGGTACATTTACTGCTTCATTTTCGGGATGGGAGAAAAGAGGAGGAACTAATCCATAGGGCGGCGGAAAAGGGCGTGAAAGTTTACGGCCTGTCTGAATACTATGTGAATTATGATGGGGGCGCCAATGCGAACGGGAGAAAAGATAAGGCAGAGGAGACGGTCATTCTCCTTGGCTATGCCAATATGAACGAAGAGAGAATCAAAGAGGCGGCGGTTCTCCTAAGCAAGGCTTGGCGGCAAGAATAACGCATAAAAACGTGCTGCAAAAGTATCAGTCACTATGTCAGATACTTTTACAGCACCTTTTATGGTATTCTATTCTTCCTGAAGCTCTTCTTCCTGCGTCTTTTCTGCAGAGGCGTTGTCAGCAGAGGAACCTTCTGCTGTCTCTTTGGTGTCCTTTTTAAGAGATACATATTCTCTTCCTGAGGCGGGCTGTAAGTCTGCATCAAGATCGAAATCTTCATCTTCTGTGAAATCTTCGTCATCGTTATCCTCAATGCCGGAATCGTTCTTGAAGAAATATGCAACGGCAAGTCCGACAGCTGTTCCGATGACAGCGAAGATACTAAACCATTTAATTAACTTTTTCAATGTAGATTCTCCTTTCTTCTGTCCTCAAATCTGGTTTTTATTCTAATACTTTTTGACCCGAATTACAAGTGAAGTGAAATACTATTTTACAGAAGGAGAAAAATATAGTATAATTCTAACGGCGGTCAAGCATAAATGCCGCTGGCAGATTATAAGAAGTATGGAGCAGCAGTCCGGTCTATGCGGCGTTAAGGGAAGCGGCAGAGGCTAGGGAACTGGGGCACGATACACAGGAGGAATGGAAATGGTAAAAGCAGTAGTTGGTGCAAACTGGGGCGATGAAGGAAAAGGCAAGATCACGGATATGCTCGGAAAAGAATCCGATATCATCGTACGCTTTCAGGGCGGAGCGAACGCGGGCCACACGATTGTAAATGATTATGGTAAATTTGCGCTGCATACACTGCCGTCTGGAGTTTTTCACGGACATATTACAAGCATCATTGGAAATGGTGTGGCTCTGGATGTTCCGATCCTGTTCAAAGAGATACAGTCCATCGTGGAGCGAGGCGTTCCGGTGCCGAAGATCCTTGTGTCCGACAGGGCACAGATGGTCATGTCCTATCACAAGAATTTTGATGCGTATGAGGAGGAGCGTTTAGGAGGAAAATCCTTTGGCTCCACGAAGTCAGGTATTGCTCCATTTTATTCAGATAAATATGCGAAGATTGGATTTCAGGTGAGCGAACTCTTTGATGATGAACTGCTCAAAGAGAAGGTGGTGCGTGTGGCAGAGCAGAAGAACGTGCTCCTTGAGCATTTGTATCACAAGCCGTTGATCGATCCGGATGAATTATACAAGGAACTTGTAAGTTATAAAGGGATGGTAGAACCCTATGTGTGCGATGTGTCTCTTTATCTCCACAATGCCATCAAGGAAGGAAAGAACATCCTTTTGGAAGGACAGCTTGGCTCTTTGAAAGATCCGGATCATGGGATTTATCCAATGGTCACATCTTCTTCCACGCTGGCGGCGTACGGCGCTATTGGGTCAGGAATCCCGCCTTATGAGATCAAGCAGATTATCACAGTGTGTAAGGCATACTCAAGTGCGGTCGGAGCAGGAGCTTTCGTGAGCGAGATCTTTGGCGACGAGGCGGAAGAGCTGAGACGGCGCGGAGGTGACGGCGGAGAGTACGGCGCTACTACCGGACGTCCGAGGCGTGTGGGCTGGTTTGACTGTGTTGCTTCTAAGTATGGATGCAGGATGCAGGGGACCACAGATGTGGCGTTTACCGTACTCGATGTGCTTGGATATTTGGATGAGATCCCGGTGTGCGTAGGATATGAGATAGACGGAAAAGTGACTACAGACTTTCCAGTGACACATCTTCTTGAGAAGGCAAAACCGGTGCTCAAGACACTGCCGGGATGGAAATGTGATATTCGCGGTATCCGCGAATATGGGGATCTCCCGGAGAACTGCCGCAATTATATCGAGTTCATCGAGAAAGAAGTCGGTTATCCGTTCACAATGATCAGCAACGGACCGGGAAGAGACGATATTATCTATCGCAATAAATAATATAGAATATCGTATAGATGTTATGGCTGCCTTGGAGCCATCGGGAACCTGATCCCGGTGTCCGGGCAGCTTTTTTATAATTTTCTTATGAATTTTTCAGAAAACCTCCAATCTTTGTACACATTTAAGCGGTATGCTCATAGAGAAAAGAAAAAGTTATATTTTTTCTTTTTAACTCATAGAATATAAAGCTGGAAAAATGAGGTGTGCAAGGAAATTTTCCGATACGGCATGCCAGATAGAAAAAGAAGGAGGTATTTCTATGCGTGATGACAGCAAGAAAACAACGGGGAATATGATATCCATGGAAGAATACCTAAAAAAGAGACAAGCGATAAGGCAGCGTGAGCGTGCCCAGAAAACAAAGAGAGAACAAGAGGCGGAGACAGTGCTGAAGCTGACGGAGCTTTTATATGTGTAAGCGGCTGTATCCGGGATATTTATTTTAGGGTATGCCAGTCAGTTTTTAGAAGAGTCTGATTTTTCACCGGGATTTTGACTGTCAGTATCCTGATCCGCGCCTCTTCCTGCAAGGACCCGCGCGGTTAGGATATACCCGTAGAGCAGGACGGGGATAATGATGGTTGCCGAGATGGATGCTTTGAAAAGATCTGCGGACACAGGAGAGCCAATCAGGGCAAATACAAGGGTGCTTATGTAAAGGCAGGTAAGTAAGAATACGCCTGTAAGGGCGAGGATACGTTTTGTTTTTTTCATATGAAGAGATCCTTTCTTTTGCTATAATTTAGTATACAAAATTTTTTAGTTTACGGCAAACAAAATTTGGTATATAATATTCACCGATGGATTTGAGGAAAATTCCGATGAAAAAGAAAGATAAGAAGGAGCAATATACAATGAGCGAGAAATGTTTATTAGACCAGTGGCGTGACATGGCATATGATCAGAATCAGTCAAGAGATCAGCTGGAAAAGTTCTGGAATGCTTATTTCTCAATTGAGAAGAGCATTTACGAACAGCTTTTGGATGATCCGGATACGGAAGTAAAAGGGACAGTTAAAGAATTGGCTGCGAAATACGGACAGGACGTTATGACTATGACGGGATTTCTTGACGGAATCAATGACAGCCTGAAAAAGGCGAATCCGATTGAGACGATGACAGAAGATACTGTGGTAAGTCTTGCGTTCGATAAAGAGCTTCTTTACAAGAACATGGTAGACGCAAAGGCAGACTGGTTGTATGAGCTTCCTCAGTGGGATAAGATCTTTGACGAGGAGACGAAAAAACGTCTTTACCGTGAGCAGAAGGCTTCCGGCACAATCCGCAAGCCCAAAAAGATCGGAAGAAATGATCCGTGTCCATGCGGAAGCGGTAAGAAATACAAAAAGTGCTGCGGAAGAAACGTATAAATGAAATATTATTTTTTGATCGCAGGGAGTTTATGTATCCTGTATTATATGATACTTGTTATATATTCGCGCAGGCTGAGATCAACTTTTGCAGCTTTTTGGCTGGTAAGCGGCGGCGTACATCTGGTGCTCGGGTGTGCGCCGCTGCCTGTATACTTGTATGCCGTATTGAGATGGCTCTGTCTTGTATGCTGGGGAGCTTTCTTGTTCGTGGAGGTCAAGATTGTGGGCGGGATGCGCACAGGAGTTGATGCACAGGCGAATTGGATCATTATACTGGGAGCACAGGTGAGGGGAACATACATTACCAGTTCCTTGAGGCGAAGGCTGGATGCGGCGCTGTGCTATTTGCAGCATTCTCCCGAAACAAAAGTAATTGTGTCGGGCGGGCAGGGACCAGGTGAAGAGATCTCTGAGGCAGATGCAATGGCAGGATATCTGGAAGAACACGGAATACCGAAAAAGCAAATATTTAGGGAGAACCGCTCAGCGTCTACCCGGGAAAATCTTAGATTCAGCCGGGAATATGTAGATGTGGAGCATGATAGGATAGGGATTGTGACCAATGATTTTCACATCTACCGATCTTCCATAATCGCACGTCAGGAAGGATACAGGAAAATCTGCCGCATACCAGCAGATTCCGACCCGGTTTTCCGGTTGAACTATATGGTGAGGGAGTTTTTCGGAGTGATATATGTGTGGATAATGGAAAAAAAATAAAATTTTTATAAATGTCAGGAAGAATAATCTGCACAGTTTTGGACATAATGAATACGAATCTGTAGAAAGAGGAGGTATTTATCATGCCGGAATTAAAATGTACGGTGCAGACATGTGTACACAACGATCAGTTTCTCTGCAGGCTGGATAAGATCCAAGTGGGCGGAAGCAACGCGAAAAATCCTCAAGAGACATGCTGTGACAGCTTTCAGGAGCGGGCAGAAGGCGCGTATTCGAACTCTATGAGTAATTCCGCGGGGCAGGCTTCCGACCGTTCGGATATCGATTGCAAAGCGACAAACTGTATGTACAATGAGAATTGCGCATGCCACGCGGGTAAAATTAGCGTGGAAGGTGGTAACGCCATTCAGGCAGAGGGAACAGAGTGCGCTACCTTTCAGTGTCACTGCGGCTGAGAAAATTATTTGACAATATGAGATAAGAAAGAGATCCGGAAGAAGAGTTTCCGGGTCTCTTCTTCATATTGACGGGCGGAAGAAAAAAGGGGTATAATCAGTCTATCTTTATCCTGCGAAGAGGAAGCTACTGACAGAAACGGAAGCCTACGATGAATACAGCTATGTGGAGGCAGACGGGATGTTTATTCATGCAGATAAAAATATATCAAGAGAAGAAGGGAATGGGAACTATGCCGATCCGAGTACAAAATGATCTTCCGGTCAAGGAAATACTGGAACAGGAAAATATCTTTGTGATGGATGAATACCGTGCGGCTCATCAGGATATCCGTCCTCTGAGCATCGGGCTTTTAAATCTGATGCCTTTAAAAGAAGATACGGAGCTTCAGATCCTGCGCTCATTGTCCAACACGCCGATTCAGGTGGATGTAACGTTTGTGCGCATGACGAGCCATGTGTCCAAGAATACCTCCACAAGCCATATCTATAAATTTTATGAGCCATTTGAAAATATCAGGGAGAAGAAATTTGACGGATTCATTATTACCGGCGCTCCTGTGGAGCAGATGTCTTTTGAGGAAGTGGATTACTGGGACGAACTGGTGAAGATCATGGAGTGGACCAAGACAAATGTAACCTCCACACTTCATCTGTGCTGGGGTGCACAGGCAGGGATCTACCATCATTACGGGATCAATAAGACAGAGCTTCCAAAGAAGCTTTCCGGTGTATACCGTCACCGGGTGAGAAACCGGAAAATTCCGTTAGTAAGAGGGTTTGACGATGTATTCATGGCTCCTCATTCGAGACATACTGAGGTTCCTCAAGAACTCTTGGAAGCAGATGAACGTATCACCATTCTTGCGGATTCCCGTCAGGCGGGAATATTCTTGTGTATGGCAGAAGATGGACGGCAGATCTTTGTCATGGGGCACCCGGAGTATGACCGTATGACATTGGATTCCGAGTATAAGAGAGATATGGGAAGAGGATTAAATCCTCAGATCCCGGAGAATTATTATCCGGATGACGATCCGGAGAATAAACCGGTACTCACATGGCGTTCCCATGCGAATAACCTGTATACAAACTGGGTTAATTATTACGTATATCAGGCAACGCCATACGATCTGTATGGAGAATCCTCATACAAAAAATGACGGAAGAGGAGGGAATACCATTGGACAGCAGTCATTTTTCAACATTGATCAATGATTTTAAGCCGGGGATCTTCGGTTCATTGAACATGAAGAAAGAAGAACTTCTGCGGGCAGGACGCAAGGTATATAACTTGTCGGTAGGCACGCCGGATTTTAAGCCGGCGCCTTATGTGATGAAAGCAATCCGGGAGGCGTGTGAAAACCCGGATAATTATAAATATTCCCTTGCCGATCTGCCGGAGCTTTTAGAGGCGGTGCAGTATCGGTATAAGAAGCGTTTCGGCGTACATATTGAGACGGATGAAGTTATGTCGGTATATGGTTCTCAGGAAGCTATGGCACATATCGGAATGGTATTCTGCGATCCCGGAGATGTGATCCTCGTACCCAATCCCGGCTATCCGATGTTCGAGATGAGCGGGATCATGGCGCGGGCGGATGTGCGGTATTATACACTTGAAGAAAAGAACGGCTATCTGCCGGATCTGGACAGCATCCCAGAGGATACGCTAAAAAGAACCAAATTCATGCTCGTCTCGTATCCCCTTAACCCGGTTTGCGTCTGCGCACCGGATGAGTTCTATTCGGAGCTGATCGCATTTGCAAAGAGATATGATATTGTGATCTTGCACGATAACGCATATTCAGATATTACATTTACGGAGAGACCGGGCAGATCATTTCTCTCTTTTGAGGGCGCGAAGGATGTGGGAGTGGAATTCTATTCTCTCTCAAAGTCTTACAATCTGACCGGGGCTCGGATTTCATTTGTGGTGGGAAATAAAGATATTATCAGCAAATTCCGTCTGCTCCGTTCCCAGATTGACTACGGCATTTTTTATCCAGTTCAGTATGGCGCGATTGCGGCGCTTACAGGGTCTGATGATTTTATTGAGAAACAGAGAAAACAGTACGCTGCAAGAAACCAAGCGCTCTGTGGGGGGTTGAGAAAGATCGGCTGGAATGTGCCCGACAGTCAGGGGACGATGTTCGTGTGGGCAAAGATCCCGGAAGGCTATGAATCATCCGAGGATTTTTGCATGAAATTGATGGAACGTACAGGGGTGATCGTGACACCGGGAAGCGCCTTTGGAAGCAACGGTGAGGGGTATGTGAGGATGGCGCTTGTAGTGGGTGAAGAGAAGATACAAGAAATTATTGAGGTGATTGACCGTACAGGAATGTTCCGGTAACCGCCGCAGCATCAAGGAAAACACTGAGGCAGGGAAGTAAATACGGGAATAAAACCAGAAGAAAGAAGGAAGAGGGATGGATTATCAGGAAGTTGTAAAAAATGCAAGGGGAAATATCGGACCCTTCTGCAAAGCATGTTCTGTATGTAATGGAGCCGCATGTAAGAATACAATGCCCGGACCGGGAGCAAAAGGCGTGGGGGATCTTGCTATGAGAAATTATCAGAAATGGCAGGAAATTCGGATTAACATGGATACGTTATGCGAGCAGAAGCCTTTGAATACTAAGACAGAACTGTTTGGAAAAATATTTGACTACCCCTTCTTCGCCGGACCTGTAGGAGCTGTAAAACTTCACTATGGGGATAAGTACTCAGATCAAGAGTACAATGAGATTCTGCTTAGAGGGAGTGCTAAGAGTAGCATTTGCGCATTTACCGGAGACGGTACGGACTATAACGTGATGATCGAGGCAACAGCAGCTATCAGGAAGCTGAATGGTCAGGGAATTCCCACGGTGAAGCCATGGGATATGGGAACGATCCGTGAGAAAATGGAGTTGGTAAAAAAGAGCGGCGCTTTCGCAGTGGCTATGGACATTGACGCAGCGGGCCTTCCGTTTTTACAGAATTTAAATCCGCCCGCAGGCAGCAAATCTGTAGAAGAGTTAAAAGAGATTGTGAAGATTGCGGAGATCCCGTTTATATTAAAAGGCATCATGACGCCAAAATCAGCACAAAAAGCAATGGAGGCAGGGGTGCAGGGCATTGTCGTGTCTAACCACGGCGGGCGTGTTCTGGACCAGTGTCCGGCGACGGCAGAAGTTCTTCCATCTATTGCAAAAGCAGTGGACGGACAGATCAAAGTGTTTGTAGACGGAGGCATCCGAACAGGTGTGGATGTGTTTAAGGCACTGGCAATGGGCGCGGATGCTGCGCTTATCGCAAGACCCTTTGTGACGGCTGTCTACGGCGGGCAAGAAGATGGTGTACGTGCATATGTTGACAAAATCGGCGCGGAGTTTAAGGATACGATGAAGATGTGCGGCGCTTTTTCCCTGAAGGATATCAGTGGGGATATGCTGTGGCAGGAATAAGTTAGTGTCTAAGGTGTTCGCAAAACATATAAAAAGGAGAAAAGTACATGAACAGGATTGCAAAATTTGAAAAAGTCAGTCTGGAACAATTCACAGATGGATGGACAGACACCTTCCAAGGGGCTTCTAAGGATGATGCTGAGAAGATATATAATGAGATCCGGCTTCCAAGGAGGGCTACAGCAGGAAGCGCGGGATATGATTTCTTCTCCCCGGCAGAGTTTATCCTCTCACCAGGGGAGACTGTGAAGATTCCCACTGGGATTCGCGTGTGGATGGAGCCGGAGTGGGTGTTAAAGTGCTATCCGAGGAGTGGGCTTGGTTTTAAATTCAGGTTACAGCTTAACAATACGGTCGGGATCATTGACAGCGATTATTATTATTCTGATAATGAAGGACAAATCTTCGCAAAGATTACCAATGACAGTAATGAGGATAAGACGGTAAAGATCAAGGCGGGAGACGGATTCATACAGGGAATATTTGTAGAGTATGGAATCACTCTGGACGACGATGTGACAGAAGTGCGAAACGGCGGATTCGGTAGCACATCGAAGTAAGCTGCGGATGGTCTTTTGGCGGTGACGGGCTCTGGCTTACAGAAATGTAAGTTTTATTAAGAGATTCGTAAGAATATATAATGGAAGAATACAGATGGTTTCTATATACTGTACCCAAGGCAGAGATAATTCTGTTTTAGACACAAAAGTCAAAAAAGAAAAGTACGAAAGTCAGGGGATTTAGAATGAAATGGATCAAACGTCTGTGCTCTTTCATTTTTTTATGTGTGGTTATTGCCGTAGGAGTGCTGCTATTTAAAGGCTATCAGGATTACAGAGAAGCGCTTGATACGATGAGCATAGAAGAGATGGTGCAAAGAATAGAATCTATTGATCATTACACGGAGATAGAGGATCTTCCACAGGTGTATGTAGACGCAGTGCTTGCTGTTGAGGATAAGCGGTTCTACAGGCATCCGGGTATCGATCCCATCGCCATCGGACGGGCGCTCTTTAACGACATCCGTGCGGGGGCCTATGTGGAGGGCGGAAGTACTATTACCCAGCAGCTTGCCAAGAACCAGTATTTTACGCAGGATAAGAAAATCGTCCGCAAAGTTGCGGAAATGTTTATGGCTTTCAAGATTGAATCTACGCTGGATAAAGATAAGATTTTCGAGCTTTATGTCAATTCTATTTTTTTCGGGAATAATTATTATTGTGTGGCGGACGCTTCCCAAGGGTATTTCGGGAAAAACCCGTCGGAGATGAATTTTGACGAATGTACCATTTTGGCTGGTGTTCCCAACGCCCCCAGCAACTATAATCCGAAAGCGAGCGAGGAACTGGCGAGACAGCGACAGAATCAAGTGCTCGAAAAGATGAAGGAGGCAGGATTTTTAAAAGAGACAAAAGAATGAGCGCGCGGATCAGCTCGTGAAAGGATCAGGGAAAAATGCGAAGCTCTGTATAATCAGAGACAAATAGGGCAATATAACCATAGTAAAATGTTGTCTTCTGGCAGAAAAGGAGAACAGTGGCTATGGTAGAAAAAAACACGAAAAAGCTTAGCGCTTCTTTTGAAGAAAATATCAGATATATGAATGAAATCCTTCCGGTGAAAGAAAGCTTTGATATCATCCGGCGGGAAATGGAGATCGGGGGAAAGGCGTCCGTGTTCTATTACATTGACGGATTCATCAAGGATGAGGCAATGTTGAAGATCATGGATTCCTTTCTTTCTGTGTCTGAAAAGGATATGCCGGAGGATGCGGAAGGTTTTATACAGAAAAACGTGCCCTATGTTGAGGTGGACATACTGGAAGATTTTGACCAGGTCATAAGAAATGTCCTCTCAGGTCCGGCGGTGCTTTTTATTGACGGTTACAAAGAGTGTATCGCTATCGACTGCCGTACTTATCCTGCCCGGAGCGTGGATGAACCGGATAAGGACCGATCCCTGCGCGGCTCCCGCGATGGTTTCGTCGAGACAATCGTGTTCAATACGGCGCTTATGCGGCGGAGGATCCGAGACCCCCATCTCGTGATGGAGATGACAGAGGCAGGCCAGACGTCCCGCACGGATATCGCCCTGTGCTATATGCAGGACAGGGTAGACACAGAGCTTTTAAAAAATCTGAAGAACCGGATAGAAAGCCTTCAGGTTGACGACCTGAGGATGAATCAGCAGAGTCTTGCCGAGGCCCTGTTCAAAAGAAAATGGTTCAACCCATTTCCCAAATTCAAGTTTACGGAGCGCCCGGATACTGCCGCGGCATGTCTCCTCGAGGGGAAGGTTGTAATTCTGGTAGACAATTCACCCTCAGCCATGATCCTGCCCACTTCTATCTTAGACATGATCGAGGAGGCAAATGATTATTACTTCCCAACTGTGACGGCTGTATATCTAAAGGTGACAAGAGCGCTGATCACCATTGCCACAGTGTTTTTTACGCCGCTGTACTTGCTGTTTATGCAGAATGAGGAATGGCTGCCCGAGGCGTTTGCCTTCGTCACTGTTCAGGACACGGTGAACATCCCGCTTATCTTCCAGTTCCTCCTGCTGGAGTTGTCCATTGACGGTTTAAGACTTGCGGCAATGAACACGCCTACCATGCTAAGCACGCCTCTGAGTGTGATCGCAGGTATTGTCATGGGAGAGTTCTCCGTGCAGTCGGGGTGGTTTAACTCCGAGGTGATGCTATACATGGCATTCGTGGCAGTGGCAAACTATACCCAGCCCAACTTTGAGCTTGGCTACGCCCTGAAATTTATGCGGCTGATGCTGTTGATCCTTACGGCAGTCTTTGATCTTTATGGATTCATCGCAGGATGCATCCTTGTACTCTGCTTCCTGATCTTTAACAAGACATTGTCAGGGCGCAATTATATGAATGTGAAGCTGAACTGACAGCAGTCCCTCTCCGGCAGTTTTCGAATACCGGGGAGGGATTTTTATTGTACATTGACGTTATAAAAACAGGGGATTTGACAGCTCTGAAATTATTCGGTATTATCGAATAAAGATTCGGTAATGACGAACAACTAGTATTGTCACTCAAAAATGAGTGTGATATATTCAAAACATAACAAAGGAGAGATACATATGAAGAAAGACCAGCCTGTTAAGACCGGCAGCTCACACATTAAATCAGTGGAACGGGCGATTTTGCTGCTCGAGGCGCTTGCTCAGGAGGATACAGAAATGTCTCTGTCTCAACTCTCACAGAAGTTGGGCTGGCCAAAGAGCACAGTCCACGGACTGCTGGCTACCCTCCGTGATTACCACTACGTTGACCAGTCTATGGAGAACAGCAGTTACCGGCTAGGGACCCGGCTCTTTGAGTTGGGGAACCGGGTGGCTCGCTCTTGGGTCATAAAGGATGCGGCACGTCCGGTGATGCTAAGGCTTGTCAAAGAATTTGGGGAGACCGTCCAGCTTGGCACGGAGGACGACGGCGAGATCCTCTATCTGGACAAACTGGTGGCAAACTCGGTTGTCAGCATCATGTCTGAGGTAGGCGTCCGGCTCCCGATGCATTGCAGCGGCCTTGGCAAGGTGCTGCTGGCGCAGAAAAGCCCGGCACAGCTTAAACGCATCATTGCCCGCAAAGGACTTCCGGCAATGACCAAACGCACGATCACAACACAGGCAAAGCTTGAGAAGGAACTGGAGAGGGTCAGGGAAAACGGTTATGCCATAGACGATGGAGAGATCATGGACGGTCTGCGGTGCGTGGCAGTTCCCATATGGGACGGAACCGGGAAGGTCCGTTACGCGCTCAGTATTTCTGGGCAGGCCCGCAACATCTACGGCGACCGGCTTGAGCATATTATCGACGGACTCAAACAGGCGGCAGAGGAAATCTCCTATGCTATGGGCAGCCGCAGAAATGAGTATCAATGATAGAACAGCCCATTTCCGGGCGAAACCATACAGGTTAAAACATAATAAAAAGAAAAGGAGAGATGAATTATGGAACAGAAAAGACCTGAAATCGCAAACAGTATTCAGACAGGAGCATTCAAGACCAATTATCATGATCTTGGGAAAGGATTCCCGGTGGTATTTTTGCACGGCTCCGGTCCCGGAGTCACCGCATGGGCGAACTGGAACAAAGTGTTTCCTCTTATGCAGGATGATTTCCGCCTGATCGCTCCGGACATGGTAGGATTTGGATATACCGAGCGGGTTGAGGGACAGGTTTACAACATGAATGTGTGGGTGCAGCAGACCATTGACCTCTTTGATGCGCTTGGCATTGAGAAGGCAAATCTGGTAGGAAATTCTTTTGGCGGAGCGCTGGCGCTCTCCATGGCGGTCCAATACCCGGAGCGTGTCAACAAGCTTGTGTGCATGGGCGCCATGGGCGTGAGCTTCCCCATTACTTATGGGCTTGATCAGGTGTGGGGTTACACTCCGTCGCCTTCAAATATGGCGAAACTGCTGGAAATCTTTACATATGATCATTCCTTTGCCACACCAGAGCTGGCAGAATCCCGCTATCAGGGAAGTATACAGCCCGGTTTCCAGGAAAGTTTTTCCCAGATGTTCCCGGTTCCCCGGCAGAACGGCGTGGAGGATATGGCAGGCAATCAGCAGTATATCCGTGACATCCCTCATGAGACACTTATCATCCATGGCAGGGAGGACCGGGTGATCCCGCTGAGCAACTCGTATAAGCTTTTGGAGCTCATCCCAAATGCGGAACTGCATGTATTCGGAAAGTGCGGACACTGGTCACAGATTGAGCGCACTCAGGACTTTGCGGATCAGCTCCTGTGGTTCTTTAAACGTTCCCGATAAAAAGAAAGCGCCATGGCGAGAGGGTATTTCCCCTTCAGCCTGTGGCGGACAGACAGATAGAAGTGAGGTTGCACATGGAAAATACAAATATACAAAAATATGCGGATATGCTCCGGGAGGCAGAGGCGTCACGAAAGTCCATCCCTCCCCTGACGGAGACGGACGAAAGCCTTGACATTGATGATGCTTATGCGATCCAGCTTGCCAATGTGGAGCACACGGTCAGGGCAGGACATGTAGTTTCAGGCAAAAAGATCGGTCTGACCTCTGAAGGCATCCAGAAGCAGCTTGGGGTAAACGAACCGGATTACGGTCACCTTTTTGCGGCAATGGAATGTCCCGACGGTATGGTAGAGGCAGATAAGCTTATGCAGCCTAAGATCGAGGGAGAGATCGCCTTTGTGTTAAAAGATGATCTGGCAGGAGGCAAAGTGACGGCAGAAGATGTGCGCCGTGCTACGGATTATGTGGTAGCAGCTTTTGAGATTGTTGACAGCAGGGTGGCTGACTGGAAGATCAAACTGGTAGACACAGTGGCTGACAATGCTTCCTCCGGCAGATATGTGCTGGGAGAGAAGAAGATGTCCCTTGATGAAGTGGACCTGCCCAACGTGCCTATGATTCTTACAAAGAACGGTGAGAAGGCGGGAGAAGGCAGAGGCTCCGCGGTACTGGGGGACCCGGCGGAGGCTGTGGCATGGCTTGCCAACAGGCTATGGGGATACGGCGTGACCCTGAAAAAGGGAGAGGTCATTCTCTCCGGCGCGTTTTCAGCCGCCCCGGAGGCTGGAAAAGGTGATGAGTTCACCGCGGACTTTGGCCCGATGGGGAAAGTAACGGCAAAATTCGTATAAAAAATATCATATGAAAATGTGATGGGATAGAGAGGTGGATAGAATGGACAGGATAAAAGTCGCCGTGATCGGACCGGGTAATATCGGCAGCGATCTGATGTACAAGATATTTCGCAGTAAGTATCTGGAGATGGCAATGATGGCAGGAATCGTAGAATCAGAGGGAATCCGCCGTGCCAAATCCAAAGGCGTAAAGACAACGATAGAAGGAGTGGACGGCGTGGTGCGCGAAGATGATATCCGTATTGCCTTTGACGCCACCAGCGCATCGGCACATCTGAAATTCAACGGACCTAAGTTAAAGGAGAAGGGCATTGTTTCTATTGATTTAACGCCCGCAGCCATTGGTCCCTACTGTGTGCCCGTGGTCAATCTGGACCAGCTTCAGCAGGAGCCGGACATCAATATGGTGACCTGCGGAGGGCAGGCAACCATCCCTGTGGTGTATGCTGTTTCCCAAGTGGCAGGAGCTGCTTATGCTGAGATTGTGGCATGTATTTCCAGCAAAAGCGCAGGTCCTGGAACACGCGCCAATATGGACGAGTTTACAGAAACTACCAGCAAGGCGCTTGAGGTCGTAGGCGGCGCGGACAAGGGGAAGGCAATCATCGTGCTCAATCCTGCGGAGCCTCCCCTTATGATGACCAATACGATCAGTGTCAAAGTAAAAGATACAAGCGTAGGATTTGACAAGATCCGTGAAGCAATAGAGAAAATGGTAGATGAAGTAAGGACTTACGTCCCGGGATATAAACTGCGCGTTCCTCCTACCATGGAAGGTGACAGGGTGACTGCCATCGTGCAGGTGGAAGGACAGGCTGACTTCCTTCCGGCTTACAGCGGAAACCTTGACATCATCAATTCGGCGGCAGTGGCGGCAGCTGAAAAGATTGCGGAGCGTATGCTCAGAGAAGGGAGGAACGGATAATGGCAGAGCGTAAGATTACTTTTGTAGACACTACGATGCGCGACGGCAGCCATGCTGTGCGCCACAGCTTTACTAAGGAACAGGTGTCACAGATCGCCGCAAGGCTGGACAAATGCGGCGTACCGCTCATTGAACTTTCTCATGGCGATGGTCTTGGCGGTTCCAGTTATACTTATGGATTCTCCAAGACAGATGAGTTCACTCTGATGGAGGCGGCTGCCAAAGAGATTAAAAACGGCAGGCTTACTGTTCTGCTTCTGCCGGGCATCGGTACTATTGCCGATCTTAAGCAGGCTAAGGCATGCGGAGCGAAAGCCGTGCGCGTGGCGACGCATGTGACAGAGGCTGATGTGAGTGCAGAACATATCTATGCCGCAAAAGAGCTGGACATGATGGCAGTGGGATTTCTGATGATGGTACATACTGCGCCAGTGGAGCGAATCGTCGAAGAGGCCAAGAAGATGGAAAGCTACGGAGCGGATTACATCAATCTTGCCGATTCTGCAGGTTATCTCATGCCCGAGGATGTGAAGGCGCGTATCACGGCTGTAAGGGAGGCTGTAAATATTCCGGTGGGATTCCATGCCCACAACAATATGGGACTGGCGATTGCCAACTCACTGATTGCCGTGCAAAGTGGGGCAGACTTTGTGGACGGTACTCTCCGCGGTCTCGGCGCTGGAGCGGGCAATGCCCAGATTGAGGTGCTGGCTGGAGTTATGAAGCGGAATGGATACGAGACAGGTTTGGATTTCTATGGGCTTATGGATTTAGCTGCCGAGGTGGTGGAACCGATCATGCTCCGTCCCCAAACCATTGACAACGGTTCCCTCATGCTGGCATACACAGGGGTGTACTCCAGTTTCCTGCTGCATGTGTATGATGCGGCAAAGAAATACTCACTTGACCCAAGGGATATTCTTGTTGAACTGGGCCGTCGTAAGATGGTGGGTGGTCAGGAGGACATGATCATAGATGTGGCTTACCAGCTCACACAAAAGGCATAAAAACTGCAGGGGAGCAGAAGGATGAACGATTACAGGATCACAGACGGAGCAACAGGCGAAGCTTTTCTCTGTCATTCAGATGAAAATCTGCTGGCAGCGATGCGCCGCTCGGGAAAAGGACCGATAAAGACCGGCTGTTTCGGCGGCGGATGCGGAGTGTGCAAAGTCCGCATATCAGACGGCAGATACCATGTGTTTAAGAAGATGAGCAGAGCGCATATCTCACCGGAGGAGGAAGAGCAAAGCATCGTGCTTGCCTGCTGCGTCAAACCCCTTAGTAACATTACGCTGATCAAAGCGTAATAGATATAACTAAATTTATAACAAAGGAGGAAACAAAAATGGCACTCAACAAAACTCTACGCCCCGGACTGATTCAAATGAGGGTATTGGATCTGGACCAGACTCTGGATTTCTACACCAACATCCTTGGTCTTAATGAGGTGGGACGCACCGAGGATGGGCGCGTTATGCTCAAAGGATATGATGAGTTTGATCATCATTCCGTGACCCTTCGTCTGGCTGACGAGGCAGGCCTTGACTATGTTGCTTTTAAGGTGGATAGTCCCGAGACTCTGGAAAGCCTTAAGGACGCCACAGAAGCATTTGGATATCCGGTAGACGAAGTACCAGCCAACACGAATCAGCCGGGCTTTGGCAAGCGCTACGGGTTTACTATCTGCACCGGACACCGTATCGAACTCTATGCGGATGTGGAGAAAGCAGAGCAGGTTCCCATGACACACAACCCTCACCCGTGGGTGGAAGCTCCCCGGGGAATGCGCGCACAGCGTTTTGACCATTGCCTGCTCTACGGACCGAACATTGCAGAAGCTGAGAGATATTTCACGGAAGTCCTTGGCATGTTTGCACCGGAGGTATGTAATACACCGGAAGGCAACCGATTTGCAACATGGCTTACAAGCGGAAACAAGGCTCATGACATTGCATTTGTGGAGTATGAGAAGCCGGGCAAAATCCATCATATGGCATTCCTTCTTCAGGATTGAAATGATATCGGCAATGCGGCGGACTTTATTGGACGTTACAGCTTAAAGCGTGATGTAGGTCCCACCCGCCATGCCATCACCCGGGGACAGACCATCTACTTCTGGGAGCCCTCCGGCAACCGTATTGAGACCTATTGCGGCGGATATACGGCATATCCGGACAACCCAGTCCGTGTATGGGATGTATCTGAGGTCGGAAAAGGACTGTTCTACTATGAGGGAGAACTGATCCCGTCCTTCCTTCAGGTGGTGACCTAGTATTAAAAAATGAAAAAATAGGAAGATCCGTACCCTGGCAGAGTGACGCGGGAAAATAAACGCGTCATACTGTCGGGGTATTTTTATGGTGTTCCGGAAGTCTGATAGTTTCATTCTTTAAAATAAAACAGTTATTCAAATATTTTTGGAAAGTTTTCATGGAAAGAAAATATACAAATTCAGGGATTTGTTAAAATATTTTGATTAACAGAAGAAAAAGTGCTATGATAGATATGATAATACTGTCTTACACGGCAGACAGGGATATAAGCAGGAGGTACAAAGATGAGAGATTATGTGATCACAGTGAACAGTACTGTGGATCTGCCTAAGGAGTGGCTTAAGGAGAGACATGTTCCCGCGGTTCCGCTCAGATACACCATAGATGGCACGACCTACACGGATATGGAGGGACTGTCAGCAAAAGAATTTTTCGCAAAGCTGAGGGAAGGCAAGATGTCCGTGACGTCGCAGGTGAACCCCGAAGAAGCGGTAGAGGCGCTGGAGCCTTATGTGAAAGAAGGAAAGGATATCCTGCATCTTGGATTTTCTTCAGGACTGAGCGGGACCCTTAACAGTATGCGTATCGGAGCACAGATGCTGGAGGAAAAGTATCCGGGCTCAAAGGTCATTGTGATCGATACTCTCTGCGCGTGTCTTGGTGAAGGACTTCTTCTTTATTATGCGTTAAAAGAGAAGGCAAAGGGGAAGACGATAGAGGAAGTAGCACAGTGGGTAGAGGATAATAAGCTCCACATATGCCACAATGTAACTGTAGATGATCTGAACCATCTCCACAGAGGCGGGAGAGTGTCAAAGACAACAGCGGTCATTGGCACCATTGTTCAGATCAAGCCCATTATACATATGGACAATGAAGGGAAACTTCAGGTTATCGGGAAGGAGAGGGGACGGAAGAAATCTCTCAATAAGATTGTCGATATGGCGGTAGAGCAGTCCGAGGACTGGGAAAATGATATTGTGATGATCACACACGGGGACTGCATTGAGGATGCAGAGTACGTGGCAAAACTTGTGCGCGAAAAGATGGGGATCGAAAACATCCTTATCAACAATATCGGGACTGTTATCGGAAGTCATACAGGTCCGGGCGTAGTGGCAGTGTTCTGTATGGGCAATAAAAGATAACTGAGTCTTTGCTGTATAAGATAAACCGTAAATATAGTTGAAACTTTATTTTCTATAAACAATACGATATCCGCAGAACACTGCTTGCATCGGGGCTTTTGGGCGTTTCGCCCCATGAGCCGCTTATGTAGCGTGTCCTGCGGATATTTTGTTTTCCGAAAACGGGTTGATTAACCGCCTCCACATTATTCAGCCAGTGTCTCCCACAGTGCGTACAGTTCTTCTAATCTTGCCTCATTCTCCGAACGCTCAGTGGACAGTTCCTGACATTTTACAGAGTTGGAATATACTTCCTCCAGTGTAAGCTCCTGATCGATGGATGAGTTGCGTTCTTCCAGCCGCCCAATCTCATCTTCAGTCTTCCTCAGATCGTTTTTCCGTTTTCGTTCTTTTGCTTGCTGTTCCTTCTGTTCCTGCCAGCTTAACTTAGAATCTGATGCGGTATCTTGCGGTTGTGACTGAGCTGAAGTGTTCGATGGAACTGTATCGGAGAACGGGGATCCAGAAGAGGTATAGGCATGGGTGAGCTCCTCTTTCTTTTCCAGATAGTAGTCATAGTTTCCAATGTAATTGACAAACGTCTGGTTCACCAGATCTAAGATCCGTGTTGCAGTCCGGTTAATGAAATAACGGTCATGGGATACATATAAGACGGTTCCGCTGTAATTATTAAGGGCTTCCTCTAGAATCTCCTTTGAGGAGATGTCCAGATGGTTTGTGGGCTCGTCCAGTATGAGAAAGTTTGCCTCAGAGAGCATGAGCTTCGCAAGAGAGACGCGTCCTTTTTCCCCTCCGCTTAAGGAGTGGATATCCTTGAACACCTCGTCGCCCGTAAATTGGAAGGCGGCCAGTGTGTTTCGGATCTGTGTGTTGTTCAGAGACGGATAATCGTCGGATATCTCGTCAAAGATAGTCTTATCCTCATGGAGCACATGATGTTCCTGATCGTAATACCCGATCTGTACCTTTGCGCCGAGAGTGAAAGATCCGGTATCAGCTTTTTGTATCTGATTGAGGATTTTTAAAAGTGTAGTCTTTCCAGTTCCATTGTCTCCGATGATAGCCACGTGTTCCCCTCGCTTAATCTCGAAGCTAGCGTTGCGAAACAGTACCTGATGCCCGAAACATTTTGACAGGCCTTCCACTGAGAGAACATCGTTTCCACTGACAAAGGAAGGCTCTAATGTAAAATGCATCTCCCTCGCGGCGTTCTGCGGCTTTTCGACAGGTGTGATTTTCTCAAGCATTTTCTCGCGGCTTTCTGCGCGCCGGATGGATTTTTCCCGGTTAAAGGAGCGCAGCTTTTCAATGACGGCCTGCTGGTGCCGGATCTCTCTTTGCTGGTTGAGATATTCCTTTAAACGGGCGTCCCGGATTTGCTTTTTCTTTTCGGAGTACGCGTGATAATTTCCCATATACATACGAATCTCACCGTTCTCAATCTCTACAACCTTCGTGACCACGCGGTTCAGGAAGAAACGATCGTGGGAGACGATGAACACTGCTCCGGGGTAATTTATCAAATATGTTTCGAGCCACGTGATAGAGTTTAAGTCTAGATGGTTGGTCGGCTCGTCAAGCAGCAGGATATCCGGAGTTGTCAGCAGGAGTTTTCCCAGAGCTACGCGGGTCTTCTGACCACCGGAGAGTGTGTCAGTCCTTTTGGAAAAATCATTTTCCGTAAACCCTAGTCCTTTGAGTACGCCTGTGATCTCGCTTTCGCAGGCGTATCCGTTGCGGGATTCAAATTCCGACTGGAGACGGTTGTAGGTTTCCAGTCTGTTATCCAGCGCTTCTCCGCTTAGGGATTTCAGTTCGTGCTCGATTGAGCGCAGCCGTTCCTCCATCTCGAAAATATCAGATTTAGCGCTTCTTAGTTCCTCATAAATTGTCCCGTGGGGAAGAAGCTCCTGATGTTGGGCAAGATATCCTATGGTCTTTCCCTTTGCGAGAAGAACATCCCCGCCATCCGCTGCTTCCTCGTTCATAATGATTTTCAGTATTGTAGATTTTCCAGCCCCGTTCACCCCTACAAAGGCAGCTTTTTCACGTTCTTCAATGTGAAAAGAACCACTTTTCACGATGACGTGGTCACCGAAAGATTTATCAAGATTATGGCATGCGAGTATCATTGTATCTCTCCTCTCAAATATCCATTATATCGAAAACAGGCGAAAATACAAGAGCAGAACAGGCATGGAATCCCATGGGTGTGAATAAAAGTAAAAATTGACATCATATTAACTATTTTATATAATAAACCGTAGTGAAAAGAACGCGGGAAACCGCGGTGGAAGGTGATAAAAGTGGAACATAGAAAAATATCCAGAGCAGTTGTGTCGAGGCTTCCGCGGTACTATCGGTATCTCGGCGATCTGCTCGAGGCGGGAGTGGAGAGGATCTCTTCCAACGATCTTAGCAAAAGGATGCATGTTACAGCATCGCAGATCCGGCAGGATTTGAATAATTTCGGTGGTTTCGGGCAGCAGGGATACGGATATAATGTAAAATATCTGTATACGGAGATTGGTAAGATACTCGGGCTCGACAAGACGCACAATTTCATTATTATTGGCGCCGGAAATCTGGGACAGGCTCTTGCAAACTACGCCTCTTTTGAGCGGAGCGGATTCGTATTAAAGAGTCTTTTCGATGTGAATCCCCGTCTGGAAGGAGTGTCCATACGCGGTATTCAGGTGCGCATGATGGATGAACTGGTAGATTTCCTTCAGGATAATGATATTGAGATTGCGGCTCTTACCATCCCAAAGTCAAAGGCAGTGGAAGTGGCTGATCTCCTTGTTGCAAACGGGATTAAGGCCATATGGAACTTTGCGCATACAGATCTGACGCTGCCCAAGGATGTGATCATTGAGAGCGTTCATCTTTCAGACAGTCTGATGAAGTTGTCATACAATATCAGCCAGCGAGAAGAAGGACGGAAAAAGTAAAATGGAAACGACAGAACCCCGCAGCTTGCTGCGGGGTATATTGCGAACAGAGAAAGGACAGGTGATGCATATGAGATATCTTCCTGACGGAGAACAGATGAAGTCGGCTGACGCTTATACGATCGAGAAGATCGGTATTCCATCGCTTGTGCTGATGGAGCGGGCGGCGCTCAAAGTCGTGGAGGCTCTTTATGAACGGAAGATGGATCTTTCGAGAGTTCTAGTTGTCTGCGGCAGCGGGAACAACGGCGGTGACGGTTTTGCAGTGGCGAGGCTCCTACATGAAAGAGGAGTATGTGTGGAAGTGCTTTTTGCAGGGAGAGAGTCCTCGCTAAGTGAGGAGTGTGCTCTTCAAAAACAGATCGCAGAGCGGATGGGGATTCCTGTATTCACCGATCTGCCGGACCGGGAATATACTGTTGTGACAGATGCTCTGTTCGGAGTGGGGCTTAAGCGTGAAATTTCCGGGAAATATGCCAAGATCATCGAGTGGATGAATGTACAGGCCTGCCGGAAGGTAGCGGTGGATATTCCATCGGGGGTGTGCGCGCAGACAGGAAGGATCCTCGGAATTGCTTTCCGGGCAGAATTGACGGTGTCCATGGAGTGTGTGAAGCTGGGATGTGAATTGTTCCCGGGAAAATCCTGTTCAGGAGAGACGATTGCAGCGCCGATTGGTATCAGTACGAAGATTTTTGATGGAAATACAGAGGTATGTTTCACATATGATCGGGAAGACATTCCTTTGCTCCTGCCTGTAAGGAGCGCGGATTCCCACAAGGGAAGTTACGGGAAGGTGCTTATGATCACGGGGAGCAGCGGTATGGCAGGAGCCTGTTTCCTCTCAGCGAAGGCGGCTTACAGTGTGGGGGCGGGACTAGTTCAGGTCTACACGGCAGAAGAAAACAGGAGCGTGATCCAGCAACTTCTTCCAGAAGCCATTGTTTCCTGTTACGGAGGATATGACCATGCACAGTTGTCCCAACTCCTTGGGTGGGCTGATGTGGTGTGTATCGGCAGTGGGCTTGGCACGGACGGGACATCAGAAAAAATCTTGATCCATACCTTAAAGGAGGCGCATGTTCCGTGTGTGATCGATGCCGATGGTCTAAACCTTTTGAGCAGGCATAAAGAGCTTTTGAAAGAGAGCAGAATGACACCTATTCTGACCCCTCATGTGATGGAGATGTCCAGACTTACGGGAAAGAGTGTGGGGGAGATCAAGACAGGACGTATGGAAATCCTGCGCGGGTTTATTGAAGAATATCCGGCAGTATGTGCGCTAAAAGACAGCCGGACGGTAGTTGCTCAAAGAGGACGTCAGATGTTCTTAAATCTTGCAGGTAATAATGCGATGGCAAAGGCTGGTTCGGGGGACGTTCTTGCCGGGACAATAACCGGGCTTCTGGCACAGGGATTGGATGTGTTTGAAGGTGCGGAGCTAGGAGTATTTCTCCATGCCTGCGGCGGAGATGAGGCGAGAAGAGAGAAGGGCGCTTACAGTGTGCTTGCCCGCGATCTGATATCAGGAATAGCAAAAATATTGTGTAAACAGGACAAAGGAGAAAATTAGATCATGAGACAGCATAACAGAATATGCGCCGAGATCGATCTCGATGCGGTGTTATACAATATGGAACAGATGAAAGACAGAATCGGCAGTGACGCGCGCTTTATGGCGGTCGTTAAGACGGATGGGTACGGCCATGGCGCGGTTCCGATTACGAAGATGCTGGAGAGCGTTCCCTATGTGTGGGGATATGCGGTGGCTTGTCTGGAAGAGGCGGTACAGTTAAAAGAGAATGGTATCAGTAAACCGGTTCTTGTCCTTGGATGTGTATTTCCAGATCAGTATGAAGAGATGATCCGTTATAATATCCGTCCCACAGTCTACACGGAGGAGATGGCGTTGGAGATGTCCGAAGAGGCGGTTCGACAAGGGAAAGATGTGTTCTTCCATATTAAAATTGATACTGGTATGGGAAGGATAGGATTCCCGGTGGGTGAAGAGAGTGTGGATTCTATTGAGCGTATCAGCAGGCTGCCTCGTGTACGGACAGAGGGAGTGTTTACGCATTTTGCAAAAGCAGATGAGACGGATAAGACCTATACCCGACAGCAGCATGATAATTTTATCTGGATAAAAGAACAGATAGAAAAAAGAGGAGTCAAAGTACAGTATTACGACTGCGATAACAGCGCAGGGATCATTGACTTCCCGGAGATGAAGCATGATCTTGTAAGAGCTGGGATTGCTGCTTATGGCATGTATCCCTCGGAGGAAGTGGATAAGAAGGCGGTTAGGTTAAGACCTGCTCTGTCTCTGATCAGCCATGTGACATTTGTAAAAGAGGTAGAACAGGGGACAGCGATCAGCTATGGCGGAACATTTGTCGCGCAGGAGAAAATGAGGGTGGCTACCATCCCAGTGGGATATGGCGATGGGTATCCGCGGTCATTATCCAACAAAGGATCCGTGCTCATCCACGGGAAACGGGCGAAGATATTAGGAAGAGTGTGCATGGATCAGTTTATGGTGGATGTGACTGATATTCCGGGAACGAGGTTCATGGACAGGGTTGTTCTGATTGGAGAGGATGGAGATGACAGGATTACTGTGGAGGAGCTGTCTGACTTAAGTGGAAGATTTAACTATGAGTTTGTCTGCTGTCTTGGGAAACGGATCCCCCGTGTGTACAGACAGGGCGGAGATCTTATATCTTAAGACACGGCGGCTTCCGTGCATGAACACACAGATGCGGAGATATAGAATTGAATACATCCGATGAAACGGGGAATACTGAAGTATGCAGCGTATTCTGAAATCAGGATACGCCGGATCACATTAGTATGCAGATCGGAGTGTGGAAAATTTGATGATCAGACGCGGAGACATTTTTTATGCTGATCTTAGCCCTGTGGTGGGGTCTGAGCAGGGCGGGATACGCCCGGTTCTTATCATACAGAACAATGTCGGAAACAGGCACAGTCCTACAGTCATCTGTGCGGCGGTCACTTCCAAGATGAACAAAGCGAAGTTGCCTACCCATATAGAAATCAGTACAAGAGATTATGATATCGTCAAGAATTCTGTCATATTGCTGGAACAGATACGCACGATTGACAAGCAGAGGCTGAGGGAGTATGTGTGCCATATCGACGGTGGGATGATGCGGAAAGTTGATCAGGCGATCAGGATCAGTCTGGAGCTTCCTACATAAGAAATCAGGATTTACAGATTGTAAAAAGAGTGATAAAATTGCAGAGTGAATATGTGCGGGAGCATATGGTGACTGCTCCGCTTGTGCGCAGAGCCGCAAACCCGTACGCAGCTGTATTAAAAAATACACAGGAAAACGTAAAGAAGGAGAATTAACATATGTCAGGACATTCAAAATTTGCCAACATCAAACATAAGAAAGAGAAAAATGATGCGGCGAAGGGAAAGATATTTACGAAGATCGGACGCGAGCTTGCCGTTGCCGTGAAGGAAGGCGGCGGGCCGGATCCGGCCAATAACAGCAGGCTTCGTGATGTGATCGCTAAGGCGAAATCCAACAACATGCCAAATGACACTATCGAGAGAAATATTAAGAAAGCGGCGGGGGAAGGTTCCGGTGATAACTATGAGCACATTACATACGAAGGATACGGACCCAACGGAACTGCCATTATTGTCAAGACGCTGACAGACAATAAGAATCGTACAGCTTCGAATGTAAGGAACGCATTTACAAAAGGAAGTGGAAACGTAGGTACTCCGGGGTGCGTCTCCTTTATGTTTGACGAGAAGGGGCAGATCTTTGTGGCGAAAGAAGAGTGCGAAATGGACGCCGATGAACTGATGATGCTTGCTCTCGACGCAGGCGCGGAAGATTTTATCGAGGATGAGGAGAGTTTTGAGATCCTGACAGCCCCGGAGACATTCAGTGATGTGCGCCTTAAGCTGGAAGAGGAAGGCATTGCCATGGCTGAAGCAGCGGTGACGATGATTCCGCAGACGTATGTGGAGCTGACAAGTGAGGAGGATATCAAAAATATTCAAAAGACATTGGATCTTCTGGAAGAGGACGATGATGTTCAGGATGTATATCATAACTGGAACGAATAGAGGGATTGCAGAATGGAGATAAAGGCGCTTCAAAGCGAACTGGAAGAACTGTACCGGCTGACTATGGTGTACGAATTTCATAAGACAACTTACGAGCAGTATATGGAATCCCTAAAGGAGAGGTATGCCGGGCTTCTCCAAGAGATCGCGCGTGCCTGTGATGAATCTGAAAACAGCATGGAAGCGGTAGCAGGGTGTATTCCGGAATATGTGTTCAAAGAGCTTCAAAAGGAACCGTCTAAGCGTAAGCGGAATATGAAGGCGCTGGATCACAAGATGAATATGGTGTCTTTCTTTGTACCGCTTATGGGGGAAATGCCGTCGGAGAATGTAAAGGCTATTACCGGGCGCATAGTGGAGATTTGGAATACAAAGATGCCAGAGCATAAGATCGGACATTCCGACTATGATGGAATCCGCAGCGGATTCCGCAAAGGTGTTTTCTGCTATATCACCACAGCAGTATGTGAAAGCTTAAATAAACCAGATGACTGCTATGAGCTGAAAATGCTTAGAAAGTACAGAGACGAGTATCTCTTGTCCACCCAGAGCGGGCAGAAGATCGTGGAGGAATATTATAATATCGCGCCGACGATCGTAAAGCGGATCAGCAGGCAGGATGACGCGGGAGCAATCTACCGGGGGATCTGGGAGGATTATTTAAGCCCGTGTATCCGTCTAATCGAGGAGGGTAGAAAAGAGGAGTGCAAAAATAGGTACAGCGAGATGGTTAGGATGCTGGAAAAAGAGTATTTATATTCATAAGATTTGCAGGTAAAATATCAAAGGAAGGAGAGGGAGAGATGAGTGACTATAGAATAGAGACCAAATGTATACAGTCAGGATATGAGCCGGAAAATGGGGAGCCGAGGATCATTCCTATTTACCAGAGCACGACATTCCGTTATACAAGCAGTGAACAGATGGGACGTCTCTTTGATCTGGAAGAGTCCGGGTATTTTTATACCAGACTCCAAAATCCGACCAACGATGCGGTTGCGGCGAAGATCTGTGATCTGGAGGGCGGAGTGGCAGCTATGCTCACTTCCTCCGGACAGGCGGCGAATTTCTATGCAATCATGAATATTGCGCAGGCAGGGGATCATATCGTATGCGCATCTGCTCTCTATGGAGGCACGTATAATCTTTATGCACATACCATAAAGAAGATGGGTGTGGAAGCCACATTTGTGGATCCGGATTGCACAGAAGAGGAACTGGAAGCAACATTTCAAGACAATACAAAGGCAGTGTTTGGCGAATCCATCGCGAATCCTGCGCTTGTAGTCCTTGATTTTGAAAAGTTCGCAAAGGCGGCGCATAAGCATGGAGTTCCTTTTATTGTGGATAATACATTTGCGACACCGATCAACTGCCGTCCTTTTGAGTGGGGCGCAGATATCGTGACCCATTCCACGACAAAATATATGGACGGGCACGCGGCATGCGTGGGAGGAGCAATCGTGGACAGCGGTAATTTTGACTGGATGGCGCACGCGGATAAATTTCCGGGGCTGACGACGCCGGATGAGACTTACCATGGGATTATCTATGCAGAGAAGTTCGGAAAAGGAGCGTATATCACTAAGGCGACGGCACAGCTTATGAGAGACCTTGGCTCGATCCAGTCTCCGCAGAATGCGTTCCTTCTCAACATCGGACTTGAAACGCTTCATTTGAGAGTAGCAAGACACTGTGAGAATGCGAAAAAAGTGGCAGAATATCTGCAAAATCATGAAAAGGTGGCATGGGTGAATTGTCCATCTCTGCCGGGAGATAGATATTATGATCTGGCGCGGAAATACATGCCGGATGGTACATGTGGCGTCATTACTTTCGGACTTAAGGGTGGAAGAGACGCTGCGGTGAAGATGATGGATAAGCTGAAACTGGTGGCTATCGTCACGCATGTGGCTGATGCAAGAAGCTGCGTGCTTCATCCGGCGAGCCATACACATCGGCAGATGAACGATCAGGAGCTTATAGAGGCTGGAGTACAGCCGGATCTTATCCGTTTCAGTGTGGGTATCGAGAATGTGGAAGACATCATCGCAGATGTAGAACAGGCTTTGAATTAAATGGAATGGTATGGATGTATACAATTTGCGTCCATACTATTTTTTTGTATAAAAAAAGGCTGCCTTTTCAATACTAACGAAAGACAGAGCCGATGCAGATAAGCTTGCCCGGAATACTGGACGGCGTATTGTTGTGTGGCGGAAGTGGAGGCAGTCATAATATGGGAAAAGAAAAATTTTCAGGGAAGATTCACGATGGCGAACAGTGTACGGCACAAGACCGGGGCGTACAGTCAGGACAATCCGTGGAACAAAAGAGCAGAAGTGAGGAACAAAAGAACAGAAACGAAGAGAATGCAGAAATCAAGGAGATGGGGACGCTGGATCTTGAAAACGATCGTTCTGGCAGCGGCATCCAGCTGTTGACTATTATCGGGGAGATCGAAGGGCATGAGGCAGTGTCGGGGAATACGAAGGCGACCAAGTATGAACATCTCTTGCCAAGACTGGCGCAGATTGAAGAAGACAGCAGAACAAAAGGCGTACTAATTCTACTCAACACCCTCGGCGGGGACGTGGAAGCAGGACTTGCCATTGCAGAGATGATTGCGTCGCTGAGTAAACCGACGGTATCTCTTGTACTTGGCGGGAGTCATTCCATTGGAGGTCCGTTGGCTGTATCAGCGGATTATTCATTTATTGTGCCGACAGGAACGATGATCGTACATCCGGTCCGTTCTACGGGTATGTTTATCGGCGTGATTCAGAGCTACCGCAATATGGAAAAGACGCAGGATAGAATCGCCCGGTTTATATCCGCACACTCCAAAATTACACAGGAGCGTCTTCTGGAACTGATGCTGGATTCGACGCAACTTGTAAAGGACGTAGGGACAATGCTCGAGGGGGAAGAAGCGGTCAAAGAAGGTTTGATTGATGAAGTGGGGGGAATCAGTCAGGCCTTTGCCAAGCTGCATGAACTGATCAATGAGAGCGCTTCATGAGCACCATTCGTAAAATCGCGCTTAGTGCCAATCATGTGTGCATGGCTGAACTGGTGGTTCAGAAAGTTGATGACATGATTTTCAAATGATGATATACTAGATATAGTATGTTTAATTGCCAAGGGGGAATTATATGGCTGCGAAATCGGCAAAGCGCAGAAAAAGTACAAAAGGAAAAGCAAATAAAGGACAGCAAAATACAGGGCTTCAGGGGGAGATTATCATACTTGCCACGCTGGCGGTATGTATCCTGCTTGTGCTAAGTAGTTTCGGGCTGTGTGGAACCGCAGGGGAGGCGGTTTCATCGGTATTGTTCGGGTTATTTGGGGTTATGGCATATATTCTGCCGTTCGTGATTTTCGGACTGACGGCATTTTTGGTTTCAAATAAAGGGAATGCTCATGCCTATGTGAAGATTGTGGCGGGAGTACTTCTGTTTCTATTTCTTGCAGCGATACTGGAATTGATTTTCAATTCTTATACACCGGGCGCTTCCCTGATGTCTTATTACAGGCAGTCTAGCACATATCACAGTGCGGGAGGACTGGCGGGCGGATGTCTTATCACGCTGCTTTGCCCTCTGATTGGTGAGATTGGCACTTATGTGGTATTGGTTGCGCTGTCGGTGATCTGTGTTATCCTGATCACAGAGAAGTCTTTGCTTGCCCCGCTTGGGAGGCACAGCAAAAAGGCGTATGAAGAGGCGAGGAAGAAACATCAAGAGACCTCTATACTCAGAGCGCGCCGAAGAGAAGAGGCGCGGGAGAGGCAACTTCTGGAAAATACATCTAAAGATAAGAATACACGGGCAAAGAACCGCAAAGTATCCGGTGTCTCCTTTGCGACAACTCTTGTGCCAGAGGAGCCGCAGGAGAAGAAATCAAAGGGAAGAAAGAGAAAATCTCCTGAGATATATGAACTTACGCCCGGGGACACACAGGAAGATCATACGGAGGGCGCCGGCTTTGGAGACAGCTTCGTGATCAATCGTGCGGACAGCCATACGCAGGAAATGCCGGGAGATCCTTTTGCAGCAGGGGAACCAGCGTCGGGATACAGCCGTTCCTTATCCATGGATACAGAAGAGGGGACAGGGGAAGCAGAACCTGCCGAAAATGCCTTAAAAACAAGGGGACGTCAGAGCAAGGCGCAGGACGCTGCTGAGGTGGCAGAAGCCACGGAACAGGTAGCCAAGACCGTGCAGAAAGAGCAGGAGAAGGTACAGTCTGTTTACCATGTGCCGCCATTATCATTGCTGAAAAAAGGAAAGAAATCTGGCGGGGATTCTGACGCTCATCTGCGAGCGACCGCAAAAAAGTTGGAACAGACACTACAAAACTTTGGAGTGGGCGTCCATGTGACCAATGCAAGCTGCGGTCCGTCTGTCACCCGCTATGAACTTCAGCCCGATCAGGGTGTGAAGGTAAGCCGTATTGTGGGACTGGCGGATGATATCAAATTAAACCTTGCGGTAGCGGATCTTAGGATCGAGGCTCCAATTCCGGGGAAAGCAGCAGTCGGTATCGAAGTGCCGAACAGTGAAAATACAGCCGTTATGCTCCGTGATCTTCTTGAGTCAGATGAATTTCGAAAAAGCGAATCCCTGCTTTCCTTTGCGGCTGGAAAAGATATTGCAGGGAAGGTTGTTGTGGCTGACATTGCTAAGATGCCGCATCTTCTTGTGGCAGGAGCAACCGGTTCTGGCAAATCTGTCTGTATCAACACACTCATTATGAGTTTGATTTACAAAGCTAATCCAGAAGATGTAAAGCTAATCCTTGTGGATCCGAAGGTGGTGGAACTAAGTGTTTATAATGGAATCCCGCACCTGATGATTCCGGTGGTCACAGATCCGAAAAAGGCGGCTGGAGCCCTCAATTGGGCTGTGGCGGAGATGGAGAAACGCTACAAGCTGTTTGCGGAATATAATGTAAGAGATTTAAAAGGATTTAATGCCAAGGTAGCAAGAGGAGAGACGGGAGAGGAGATTAAGAAAAAGCTTCCGCAGATTGTTATTATTATCGATGAGTTGGCGGATCTAATGATGGTTGCGCCCGGAGAAGTAGAAGGTGCTATCTGCCGTCTGGCACAGCTTGCAAGAGCAGCAGGACTTCATCTGATCCTTGCAACACAGAGACCGTCTGTCAATGTTATTACCGGACTGATCAAAGCAAACATGCCGTCAAGAATCGCATTTTCCGTATCATCCGGTGTGGACTCCAGAACGATTATTGACATGAACGGGGCAGAAAAGCTCCTTGGGAAAGGCGATATGCTCTTTTATCCATCCGGCTATCCGAAGCCCGTACGTGTGCAGGGTTCCTTTGTCTCAGATAAAGAGGTACAGGATGTGGTGGATTACCTTATCAGCCACAATCAGAATACTGTCTACAATGACGAACTTGAAGAGCATATGAATACAGAGCTTCCGTCGTCCGGTCCAGGAGGAGGGTTATCCGCGGATGACAGTGACAACAGAGATACATATTTTGCCGAGGCTGGCAGGCTTATTATCGACAAGGAAAAGGCGTCTATCGGAATGCTTCAGAGAATGTTCAAGATCGGCTTCAACCGCGCGGCACGTATTATGGATCAGCTTGCCGAGGCTGGCGTTGTCGGCCCGGAGGAAGGTACAAAGCCAAGAAAAGTGCTTATGACGAAGGAACAGTTTGAAGAATATTTACAGAATCAGTAAAATGCAGATTACACAGAAAGATGCAGAGGAGGAAACGGGATGAAAACAGACATTCAGATTGCGCAGGAGGCACAGATGGAACATATCAAAGATGTGGCGGCACGCGCAGGGATCATTGAGGAGGAATTGGAATTTTACGGGAAATATAAGGCGAAACTCTCCGATAACCTGTGGGAGCGGATCAAGGACAGGCATGACGGGAAACTCGTGCTTGTCACAGCTATCAACCCAACACCTGCAGGAGAAGGGAAGACGACAACTACGGTAGGGCTAGGACAGGCAATGGCAAAACTGGGGAAAAACGCACTGATTGCTCTGCGCGAACCTTCTCTTGGACCTTGTTTCGGCATTAAAGGAGGGGCAGCCGGCGGCGGATACGCTCAGGTTGTTCCGATGGAGGATCTGAATCTTCATTTTACTGGTGATTTTCACGCGATCACCTCTGCAAATAATCTGCTGGCCGCGATGTTGGACAATCACATTCAGCAGGGCAACAGCCTTGGCATTGATCCGAGACAGGTCGTCTGGAAACGTTGCCTTGACATGAATGACCGTGTGCTCCGTAACATCGTGGTAGGTCTTGGGAATAAGATGGACGGAATGGTGAGGGAAGATCACTTTGTGATTACGGTGGCCTCAGAGATTATGGCAATCCTCTGTCTTGCAGATGATCTGGAAGATCTGAAAAAGAGACTGGGAAAGATTATTGTCGCATATAACTTTGACGGCGAGCCTGTGACAGCAGCTGATCTTCAGGCGACAGGCGCGATGACAGCACTCTTAAAGGATGCTATCAAACCGAATCTTATCCAGACGTTAGAACATACGCCTGCGCTTGTTCACGGAGGTCCCTTTGCAAATATCGCCCACGGGTGCAACAGTGTACGCGCCACGAAGATGGCGCTTAAGATGAGCGATATTACGATCACGGAGGCAGGATTTGGTGCGGATCTTGGCGCGGAGAAATTCTTTAATATTAAATGCCGGATGGCGGGTCTTAAGCCAGACGCGGTTGTTCTTGTTGCAACTGTGCGTGCTTTGAAGTATAATGGTGGGGTTCCAAAGGCTGATCTGGCAAAAGAGAATCTGGAAGCCCTTGCAAAAGGAATCGTAAATCTAGAAAAACACATTGAAAATATACAGAAATATGGCGTGCCTGTAGTTGTTACGCTAAATTCTTTTGTCACAGACACCGATGAGGAAAATGAATTCATCCGAAAGTTCTGTGAGGAACGAGGGTGTGAGTTCGCACTTTCGGAAGTCTGGGAAAAAGGCGGAGAGGGAGGAATCGCCCTCGCTGAAAAGGTTCTGGATACGCTGGAGAACAAAAAAACAGATTTCCATACGCTTTACAGAGATGAATTATCTATCAAAGAAAAGATTGAGACGGTGGCAAAGGAGATCTACGGCGCGAGAGGCGTGGTCTATGAGCCAGCGGCAGAGAAGCAGATCGCGAGAATCGAGGCGCTTGGATTTAGAACGTTTCCAGTCTGTATGGCGAAGAACCAGTATTCGTTGTCTGACGACGCAAAGAAATTGGGGAGACCGGAAGGGTTCGATATCCATATCCGTGAGGTTTATGTGAGCGCGGGAGCAGGATTCGTCGTCGCTCTTACAGGGGCAATCATGACGATGCCAGGGCTTCCGAAGGTTCCTGCGGCAAATGGGATTGACGTCACAGAAGAAGGAAAGATTACAGGTTTGTTCTAAACAGATAAAGGGGAGAAATAAATGCCACAGATAATCAATGGGAAAGAAATCTCACAGCAGATTAAAGATGAATTAAAGCTAGAGGTGGCAAGGCTGGCGAAAAAGGGGAGACGCGCTTGCCTTGCAGTAATACAGGTTGGAAATGACCCGGCATCTTCTGTCTATGTGAACAACAAGAAGAAAGCATGCGCCTATATTGGGATTGAGTCTAAATCTTATGAACTTTCCAAGGAGACATCCGAGGAAGAACTTATTTCTCTTGTGGAGAAGCTTAACGACGATAGTCAGGTAAATGGAATTCTCGTTCAGCTTCCGCTTCCAGTTCATATCGACGAGGATAGGATTATTCGGACTATATCACCTGATAAAGATGTGGATGGGTTTCATCCGGTCAGCGTAGGGCGCCTCTGGATCGGAGAGAAAGGATTTCTCTCTTGCACGCCTGCCGGAATCATCCAGCTCCTGAAACGTTCGGGAATTACCATAGAAGGCAAGGAATGTGTCGTAATCGGCCGCAGTAATATTGTTGGGAAACCAATGGCAGCGCTTTTGCTGCGGGAGAACGGCACGGTGACGGTGGCTCATTCAAGAACAAAAGATCTCAAAGACATTACAAAGAGAGCCGATATTCTTATTGTTGCCGTCGGTAAGAAAAAATATATCACAAGAGAGTATGTAAGAGAAGGAGCGGTTGTCGTTGACGTGGGAATGCACAGGGATGAGAACGGCAAGCTTTGTGGTGATGTGGACTATGATGATGTGGCTCCTGTCACATCGGCAATCACGCCTGTGCCGGGAGGCGTAGGGCCGATGACGATCGCCATGTTGATGGACAACTGTGTTGAAACGATGCGTATCCGGGAGGGAAAAGCATGATATGTGTACATTGCGGAGCTGATATTCCGGACGGCGAACTGGTCTGCCCTAACTGTGGTGCTGAAGTGCAGATCGTGCCAGACTATAATCCATTGGAAGATGTGCTGGCAAGAGAAGTAAGAGGATCCGTGGAGGGCGCTACAAGGCAGATACGGACGGACGATATCAGAAGGTACAGAAGAGAAAATGCAGAGCAGAATATCAATTGTACCCGTGTGCTCAGCCAGAATGAGTTGGACCGGATCCGTGAGGAGCGCAGGACTGGTGTTCGAAATGGCGCAGAGGGCTCTCAGTCACAGTCCGCCCGGAGAAATACGGGCGAGATGCGTCGTGAACGCCAGAATACGGGAGAAGTCCGTCGTCAGCGCCAGAATACGGGTAATACGGGTGGAATGCGCAAACGGCAGGATACAGAGGAATTGCGCCGCAGCAGGCAGCAGAAGCGTCTGGAGGCGGCAAAGCGTAAAAGAAGAAATCTTCTAATCACTTTATTCTGTATTGTTGCGCTGATTGGAATTGGTATCTATGTGGCGTATCAAAATTCTTATACCGGAATGATAAGAAAAGGGTACAGGGCACTTCAGACAAAGGACTATACGGCGGCGGAGAGATATTTTGACCGTGCGATCGTGAAGGACAAATCAAAGCCGGAAGCGTACACGGGATATGCGGAGATCTATATTGATCAGAACGATCTGGAAAGCGCGGAGCAGGTGTTTCTAGGTGCAATTGAGACACAGCCCACGAATGAAAACCTCTATCAGGCGGCTATTGATTTCTATATGGATACAGAGCAGCCGGCGAAGATTTCAGCACTTTTAAAAGACTGTGAGGATGAGAATGTGCTGGCCGCTGTGTCAGATTATATATCGACGGCGCCTGATTTCACTCCGGATGAAGGGACATACAGCGAGGTACAAGAGATTACCCTAAGTTCTTCTACGCAGGGAGATATCTATTATACGCTGGATGGAAGCGAACCGACGGCTGAGACGGGGACAAAATATGCGGAGCCCATCTTACTCCAGACGGAGGGTGAGGTGGAAGTTAAGGCGATTGTTGTGAACAGCAAGGGAATTCCCAGTGTGACAGCTTCAAAGAAGTATATTATTGAGTTCCCGATTGCAGACGCGCCGGCGGTGACTCCGTCTACAGGGCAGTATTCGGGGGCAGAGCAGATTACAATTTCTGTGCCAGAGGGATACACGGCCTATTATACAATGGACGGTTCTACACCGACCACTTCCTCATCAAAATATACAGGTCCGGTGGAAATGCCGGCAAATACCCGGACTATATTTAACGCGATTCTTGTAAATGACCAGAACGGGAAATCTACAGAAGTGACAACCAGAAACTATATCACAGCTTCTGAATAATAGAAATGATAAATAAAATAAATACAGCCCTATTATTGTTGTAAATGTTTATGTATTTTTAACAATAATAGGGTTGTATTTTTGTGTGGACAGAGTTATAATGAGTGTGTTAAAAAAATAACAATATATAAAGGAGATGCGAAAAATGAGCAGATTTTGTTTACCAAGAGACATTTACCATGGAAAAGGATGCCTTGAAGAGTTGAGAAACCTTAAAGGAAAAAAGGCAATCCTCGTCGTTGGCGGTGGCTCAATGAAGCGTCAGGGATTTCTTGACCGCGCTGTGAACTATCTGAAAGAAGCAGGCATGGAAGTTCAGTTATTTGAAGGCGTAGAACCAGACCCGTCAGTTGAGACAGTTATGAAGGGTGCAGAGGCGATGCGCGCGTTCGAGCCGGACTGGATCGTATCTATGGGCGGTGGTTCGCCGATCGATGCTGCAAAAGCAATGTGGGCGTTCTATGAGTACCCGGATACAACATTCGAGGATCTGTGCACACCGTTTAACTTCCCGGAGCTTCGTACAAAAGCAAAATTTGCGGCAATACCTTCAACATCAGGGACAGCGACAGAGGTTACCGCATTCTCAGTTATCACAAACTATCAGACAGGCGTGAAATATCCGTTGGCTGACTTTAACATTACACCAGATGTTGCAATCGTTGACCCGGATCTTGTATCGGGACTTCCGGTAAAACAGGTTGCATACACAGGCATGGACGCTCTGACGCATGCTATTGAGGCATATGTATCCACGTTAAACGGACCATTTACAGATCCGCTGGCGCTTCAGGCAATCGAGATGGTTTTGGACTACCTTCCGGCATCCTACAATTGCAACATGGAGGCAAGAGAGCAGATGCATTATGCACAGTGCCTTGCAGGAATGGCATTCTCCAATGCGCTTCTTGGAATTGTACACTCCATGGCGCACAAGACAGGAGCCGCGTTCTCTACAGGACATATTCCGCATGGTTGCGCGAATGCAATCTATCTTCCGTATGTTATCCAGTACAATGCAAAAGATCCAGTTGCCGCGAAACGGTATGCTGAAATCGCACGCAGAATGGGTCTTGCAGGAACATCTGAAAAAGCTCTTATTAACAGCCTTGTTGAGAAGATTAACGAGTTCAATGTAAAACTTAACATTCCAAAGACTTTGAAAGACTTTGGTATCAATGAGGATGAGTTCAAAGAGAAGATCGCAAAGATCGCAGAGCTGGCAGTCGGAGATGCATGCACAGGTTCCAACCCTCGTGCGATTGATCAGGCTACGATGGAGAAACTGTTCACATGTACATACTATGGAACAGAGGTTGACTTCTAATCTGTTTGGCACAGTGGCGCTCAAAAGAACAGACTAGATTCGAAAAGAAACAGGCAGACGTTTTTAATGAACAGGAGACTGTTGTTAAAGAGTGTCTGCCTTATCTTATGCTTGCCATCGCACGGTTTTTAGCGTATTATATTGAAAGAGCGATTTTTACGAGGAGGAATACCATGTACAAGATAATGAAGGCAGAAAAACTGGCTGACAAGATCTTTCTGATGGATGTGCATGCGCCGCGTGTTGCAAGTCACTGTCAGCCCGGTCAGTTTGTCATTGTAAAGATGGATGAGAAGGGAGAACGTATCCCGCTGACGATCTGTGATTACGACAGAGAAGCAGGAACAATCACAATTGTTGTTCAGGAAGTAGGAGCTTCCACAACAAAAATGGGAAATTTGAAAGAAGGGGATTGTTTCCGCGATTTCGCAGGACCTCTCGGGTGCGCTTCCGAGTTCGTCCATGAGGATGTTGAGACCCTGAAAAACAAAAAGATGCTTTTCGTTGCCGGCGGTGTGGGAGCTGCTCCGGTATATCCTCAGGTGAAGTGGCTTCACGAGCGCGGTATCAAGGCAGATGTGATTGTAGGCGCGAAAACTAAGGATATGCTCATCCTCGAAGATGAAATGAAAGCGGTCGCGGGAAATTATTATCCGTGTACGGATGACGGTACATATGGACATGCCGGAATGGTTACTACCATGGTAGAAGAACTGGTAAATAAAGGAAATAAGTATGATGTCTGTATTGCGATCGGGCCGATGATCATGATGAAATTTGTCTGCTTGCTGACAAAGAAGCTGGAGATCCCAACTATTGTCAGCATGAATCCGATCATGGTGGACGGTACGGGAATGTGCGGAGCCTGCCGTCTTCAGGTGGGGGATGAGATTAAGTTCGCATGTGTGGACGGGCCGGAATTTGACGGACATCTTGTAGATTTTGATCAGGCAATGAAGAGAAGTCAGACATACAAGACAGCAGAGGGACGTGCAATGCTCAAGGTTTTGGAAGGCGATACACATCATGGTGGATGCGGACATTGCGGAGGTGACGAATAATGGCAGATATGTTAAAGAAAGTGCCTGTTAGAGAGCAGGATGCGAAAGTGCGCGCGGCAAATTTCGAAGAGGTTTGTCTTGGATATAATCTGGAAGAAGCGATGGACGAGGCTACGAGATGCTTAAACTGCAAAAACGCAAAGTGTATTCAGGGATGTCCCGTGTCAATTGATATCCCGGCATTTATTCAGGAAGTAAAAGAAGGAAACATTGAGGAAGCATATAAGGTGATTGGAAAATCTAGTGCGCTTCCCGCTATCTGTGGACGTGTCTGCCCGCAGGAAACCCAGTGCGAAGGAAGATGTATCCGTGGTATCAAAGGCGACCCGGTATCTATCGGGAAGTTGGAAAGATTCGTTGCAGATTATGCTCTTGAAAATGATATTAAGCCGGTAGGCGCGGAGACAATGAATGGTCACAAGGTGGCGGTCATAGGTTCCGGCCCGGCAGGATTAACCTGTGCGGGGGATCTCGCGAAAAAAGGATATGACGTCACGGTATTTGAAGCGCTCCATGAACTTGGCGGGGTGCTCGTGTATGGGATTCCGGAGTTCCGTCTTCCGAAACAGAAAATTGTTGCGAAGGAGATAGAGAAGGTAAAAGAACTTGGCGTAAAATTCGAGTCTAACGTAGTGATCGGTAAGTCAACAACGATTGACCAGCTTATGGAAGAGGAAGGATTTGAGGCAGTATTTATCGGATCGGGAGCAGGGCTCCCGATGTTCATGGGTATCCCAGGGGAGAATGCGAATGGTGTGTTCTCCGCAAACGAATACCTAACAAGAAGCAACCTGATGAAAGCTTTTGATGATAGCTATGACACCCCCATCGTGGCAGGAAAGAAAGTAGCCGTCGTGGGCGGCGGAAATGTGGCTATGGACGCGGCAAGAACAGCTCTGCGTCTTGGCGCCGACGTACATATTGTCTACAGAAGAAGCGAAGCAGAGCTTCCTGCCAGAGTGGAAGAGGTACACCACGCAAAGGAAGAGGGCGTGATCTTTGACCTTCTTACGAACCCTAAAAAGATTAATGTAGATCAGAACGGTAATATCACAAGCATGACTGTTATCAAGATGGAGCTAGGAGAGCCGGATGCGTCTGGGAGAAGACGTCCGGTGGAGATCCCGGGATCAGAGTATGACATTGAGGTCGATACGGTTATCATGTCTCTGGGAACATCACCCAACCCGCTGATCTCTTCTACAACGAAGGGGCTTGAGACGAATCGTAGGAAATGTATCGTTGCCGACGAGGAGGACGGACAGACTTCCAAAGAAGGTGTGTTCGCAGGCGGAGATGCCGTAACAGGCGCGGCTACTGTTATTCTTGCCATGGGTGCAGGAAAGGCCGGGGCAAAAGGTATCGACGAATATCTGAAAGGTAAAGACAAATAAGAAACATATATCAGGGAGCTGTCAGGGATGACCGGCTCCTTTTTTTGACATCAGGAGGCAGAGATGACAGTAGAAAACATGAGAAAGAAACTGTATGGACTGGCAGAGACGGATTATAAGGATTTTAATAAAAAGCTCCTGCCCGGAGTAGAACATATCATTGGCATCCGTCTGCCTGCTATGCGCAGTCTGGCGAAGGAGACCGCAAAAGGAGATTTCCGTTCTTATCTGGATGAAGCGAAGGAAAAGATCACTCTTGCTTCCATGCACGAGGAGATCATGATGCAGGGGCTGGTGATCGGGTATGCGAAGATGGATCGAGAGGAGAGAAAAACCTACTTGGATGAGTTCGTGCCGAAGATTCGGAACTGGGCGGTGTGCGACAGCTGTGTGACCGGGTATAAATTTATGGAGAAAGAGCCGGAATACTGGTTTGCCTATCTAAAAGGCTATCGTGACAGCGGGAAAGAATTTGAACTCCGGTTTATGATTGTGTCTATGATGGCCCATTTCGTGGATGAGGAGCACATTGATGAAATTCTTGAAATTTGCGAACAGACCCAGCATGAAGGCTATTATACAAAGATGGGAGTGGCGTGGGCACTGCAGGTGTGCTATGTGAAATTTCCTGAGAAAACAAGGACGCTGCTTGAGCACAATGACATGGATAATTTTATCCACAACAAGGCGATCCAGAAGATCAGGGAATCCTACCGGGTGAGCAGGGAAGAAAAAGAAGAATTGAAATTGCTCAAGCGTCTGCCTTATACACGATGCTAAAATTTTGAAAAATAAACCACTTGTCTGTCTTTTCTTCTCGGGTTATACTAGTGTCATTCGGATGAGATGATGTCAGGAGGAATTTGTTATGGGATATAACGTAGCTATAGACGGGCCGGCGGGTGCTGGGAAAAGTACTATCGCCAAGATGGTTGCCAAGGAGAAAGGGTATATTTATGTAGATACAGGAGCTATGTACCGCGGGCTTGCGATTCATTTTCTAAAAAAGGGAATCGACGCAGACGACAGAGTGGCTATAGCTGATGCCTGCAGGGATGCGGAGGTGACTATTGGGTATGAGGATGGTGTCCAGCAGGTATATCTAAATGGAGAGAATGTGACGTACATGCTGCGCGCCGAAGAAGTGGGGAATATGGCGTCGAAGTCTTCCGCTATTCCCGCTGTGCGCGAAAAACTTCTGGAACTTCAGCGGTCTTTGGCCGCAGAAAAGGACGTGATCATGGACGGCAGAGATATCGGAACGAATATTTTGCCCAACGCGGATTTGAAGATTTATTTGACAGCCAGCGTGGAGACGCGGGCGAAGCGCAGATACGATGAGTTAAGGGAGAAAGGTGAAGCATGTGATCTGGAAGCAATTGCCCATGATATCAAAGAGCGTGACGAACGCGATATGACAAGAGAGATCGCGCCGCTTAAACAGGCAGATGATGCTATTCTTGTAGACAGCTCTGACATGACGATTCCGGAAGTTGTGGCGGAGATATGTAGCCACTGCGCGTGATTTTTGCCCTCGTGCGACTATTTGTCATATGTAATGTGCGTATTGATATTGCATGCGGCTGCACGAGAGGTATAAAAGGAAAAACGAGGAAAAAAGATATCAGGGATGCTATTTTAGGGAGAATAATTGACGAGTATGAAAGTGATCAAGGCAAAGACAGCAGGGTTCTGCTTTGGAGTGAAGCGCGCGGTGGATACGGTTTATGAACAGGTGGATGCCTGTTCCAGCCTGATCTACACTTACGGTCCCATCATCCATAATGAGGAAGTAGTCAGGGATATGGAGAGCAAAGGAGTTGTTGTGCTGCGCTCGGAAGAGGAACTGGATGCGCTGGAAAAGGGAACCGTTATCATCCGTTCCCATGGCGTCGGAAAATGGATCTATGACAAATTAGAAGCAAGGAACATCCGTATTGTGGATGCGACCTGTCCGTTTGTGAAGAAGATTCATAATATTGTCCGAAAAGCAAGCGCCGAAGGGGCGCACATTGTGATCATTGGCAATCCAGATCATCCGGAAGTACAGGGAATACGAGGATGGGCTGGAGAAAAGGTTACAGTTGTGCAGGATAAGGAGAGCGCAGAGGGGGTAGATTTCGGTAAAAAAGAAAAGATATGTGTCGTGTCGCAGACGACATTTAATTACAATAAATTTAAAGATTTAGTTGAAATTATCAAGAAAAAGAGTTATGATGTAAGTGTTTTAAATACAATCTGCAATGCTACAAAAGAGCGCCAGACAGAGGCGGAAAGCATTGCAGGATCGGTGGATGCTATGATAGTGATTGGTGACAAGCATAGTTCCAATACCCAGAAGTTATTTGAAATCTGCCGGAAGGCATGTAACAATACGTACTATATTCAGACACTTGACGATTTGAATTTGAATCAATTAGGGTCAGTGGAAACGGTAGGTATTACAGCAGGGGCATCCACGCCCAACAATATAATTGAGGAGGTTCAAAATAATGTCGGAATTATCTTTTGAACAGATGCTAGACGAGTCATTTAAAACAATCCACAACGGAGAGGTCGTAGACGGTACGGTTATTGATGTTAAACCGGATGAGATCATCTTGAACATCGGTTACAAGGCTGATGGTATCATTACGAAAAGTGAGTATTCCAACGATCAGTCGCTTGATCTTACAACAGTTGTTTCTGTTGGGGATGAGATGACTGTCAAGGTTTTAAAAGTGAATGACGGAGAAGGACAAGTTCTTCTTACATATAAGAGACTTGCTGCGGAAAAAGGAAATGAGAGATTGCGTGAAGCCTTTGAGAATAAAGAAGTTATCAAAGCCACGGTCACACAGATCCTTGGTGGCGGGATCTGTGCAACAGTAGATGAGGTGAGGGTATTTATCCCGGCAAGCCTTGTATCCGATTCCTATGAAAAGGATCTCGGCAAATACGAGGGACAGGAAATCGAGTTCGTGATCAGTGAGTTCAATCCAAGAAGGAATCGTGTAATTGGAGACAGAAGACAGCTTCTTGTCGCTGAGCGCGCTGAGAAACAGAAGGAGCTTTTTGCAAGACTGCATATCGGAGACAGAGTGGAAGGTGCTGTTAAGAATGTAACAGATTTTGGCGCGTTTGTAGATCTTGGCGGCGTGGACGGACTGCTTCACATTTCAGAGATGTCTTGGGGAAGAGTGGAGAATCCGAAGAAAGTCTTTCATGTTGGCGATACACTGACTGTACTTGTAAAGGATATACATGACACAAAGATCGCTCTCAGCTTGAAATTCCCGGAGACGAATCCGTGGGTAAACGCTGCTGAGGACTTTGCCGTAGGAAAGATGGTTACAGGCAAGGTGGCGCGTATGACGGACTTTGGTGCTTTCATTGAGCTGGCGCCCGGTGTAGATGCGTTGCTTCATGTATCTCAGATCTCAAGAGAGCATGTAGACAAACCTTCTGATGTTCTCTCTATCGGGCAGGAGATCACGGCAAAGATCGTGGATCTTAACGAAGGGGAGAAGAAGATCAGCCTGAGCATGAAGGCACTGGAGCCGGAACAGGCAGAAGAGTCTGTTTCTGTTGACTGTGAGACAGAGGATACTGCTGAGGAAGAGTAAACAATACGGACAGTAGGAGATGAAAATAAAAAACCGGAATGGTACCGAGGGTATTATTCCGGTTTTTATCATGATGAAATCTGTACGGATGGACATTATCCTTGCTGAGCGTAAAAGTTTTTCGGCTAAGATGTTGTTAAAAAATCGGCAAGATGTTCGTGTAAATATGCAATTTTTGTCGTAGAATAGCTAGATTTTGAATACATATTTTAATATAATATGTACAAATACCTTCTGGTATTTCCAAGTATATACATAATGCATAAAGAGGCGGTAAGGGAATACCGTTTCTATGGATGCAAAAAAGAAGAAAGGAAGAGGAGAATGGGACTTCTGACATTTAAAGGCGGAATCCACCCAGATGATGGGAAACGTTTTTCAAAGGATCAGCCGATCCAGATACTGATGCCCAAGGGCGATCTTGTCTATCCGCTGTCACAGCATATCGGCGCCCCGGCGAATCCTGTGGTACAAAAAGGGGACCGCGTCCTGAAAGGGGAGCTGATCGCGGAGGCAGGAGGATTTGTATCTGCCCCAGTTTACGCTTCTGTGTCCGGTACTGTTAAAGGACTGGAGCAGCGCTTCAGCCCTTCAGGAACAAAAGTGGAGTGTATCGTCATTGAAAACGATGGAGAGTATGAGGAGACAGCATACGAGGAGACAAAACCTCTGGAAGAGATGAACCGGGAAGAGATACTGGAAAAGATCGGAAACGCAGGGATCGTTGGTATGGGTGGTGCCGGTTTCCCGACACGGGTAAAGCTCTCCCCGAAAGAGCCGGAGAAGATAGAATATATCATTGCCAATTGTGCGGAGTGTGAGCCATACATCACGGCAGATTACCGCAGGATGCTGGAAAATACGCAGGAACTGGTAAACGGGATGAGGATCGTGCTCTCCCTGTTTCCTAATGCGAAAGGGATCTTTGCCGTCGAGGACAACAAAAAAGATTGTATTGGGAAGCTAAACGAAGTGGTTGTCAACGAGCCTCGCATGGATGTAAAGGCACTGATGACAAAGTATCCGCAGGGCGCGGAGCGTCAGCTGATCTATGCGGTTACAAAGCGGGCGATCAATTCCTCCATGTTACCGGCTGATGCAGGCTGCATTGTTGATAACGTGGAGACACTGATTGGAATACATTATGCGGTGGCGGAGAACCGTCCGCTGATGGAACGCGTAGTGACTGTGAGCGGGGACGACATCACTGCTCCAGCGAACTTCAAGGTTCTCCTTGGAACGAGTCATCAGGAACTGATCGATGCAGCCGGTGGATTTATAGAACCTCCGCAGAAGCTTATATCCGGGGGGCCTATGATGGGATTTGCCATGGTGAGGGCAGATGCCCCAGTCACGAAGACATCTTCTTCAATCCTCGCATTCAAAGAAGATGCTGTGGCCAAGGCGGAAGAGACGGCATGTATCAACTGCGCGCGCTGTGTGGATGTCTGTCCAAGCAGGATCGTTCCTTCGCGGCTGGCGGATCTGGCCCAACGTCATGATGAGGACGCCTTTGTGGTAATGAATGGTCTTGAGTGTGTAGAATGTGGTTCGTGCAGTTATGTGTGCCCGGCAAAACGGCCGTTAAAGCAGGCAATTGGGTCCATGCGCAAGACTGCCCTTGGAAACAAGAGGAAAAAGTGAGAGAGGAGACAGGGAATTGAACGAGAATTTTAACGTATCATCTTCGCCGCACATCCGTGATCAGATCAAGAGCAGCAATATCATGCTCTTGGTTGTCATCGCGCTGCTCCCTGCGACCGTGTTCGGAATTTGGAATTTCCGTCATGAAAACGCGTGGATCTTAGTAGTAGTCACAACGGCTGCTGCGGTCTTATCAGAGTATATTTATGAGAAATTGATGCACAAACCGATTACCATCAAGGATTTCAGCGCGGTTGTAACTGGACTTTTGCTGGCGCTGAATCTGCCGCCTACACTTCCGTGGTGGATAGGCGCCGTGGGAGCTGTGTTTGCGATTGTGGTTGTGAAACAGCTTTTTGGAGGACTTGGACAGAATTTTATGAATCCAGCTTTGGCGGCGAGGTGTTTCCTGCTGATCTGTTTTACCGGACGGATGACCTATTTCGTATATGATGGAGTGACAGGACCGACGCCGCTGGCCCAGTTAAAGGCTGGCGAAACGGTCAATACCATGAATATGCTGATTGGAAATATACAGGGAACTATCGGCGAGACGTCTGTGATCGCGATTATGGTCGGAGCGATGTTCCTGATCCTCATGGGAGTGATTGATCTACGGATTCCGGGGGCATACATTGTTACATTTGTTGTGTTTATCACAATTTTTGGAGGACATGGATTTGATGCACAGTACATAACTGCTCACCTTTGCGGGGGAGGATTGATGCTGGGAGCATGGTTTATGGCAACCGATTACGTGACTTCGCCCATCACTAGCAGTGGAAAGATCGTATACGGAGTCTGTATGGGGCTTTTGACAGGGCTTTTCCGTCTCTTTGGCGGCTCCGCAGAGGGTGTGTCTTATGCGATTATCATCAGTAACCTTATGGTTCCGTTGATTGAAAAAATGACTCTTCCAAGACCATTCGGGAAAGGAGGAGAGAGATAATGAATAAGATTATCAAGAACACACTGATCCTGACTGCCATCACTCTTGTATCTGGGCTTCTTCTTGGCATCGTCTATGATATTACGAAAGAACCGATTGCGGTTGCGCAGGAGAACGCAAAGCAGGAAGCTTACCGTGCGGTTCTCTCCGATGCGTCTTCTTTTGAAACGTATGACGAGTTTGATGCAGAGAGTGCTGCAGGGCTTTTAGCTGAAAATGGATATTCGTCAGATGATATCACAGAGATCGCAGTGGGGAAAGACGATGGAGGCGAGACTGTGGGTTATGTAGTCAATGTGACTTCCCATGAAGGGTATAGCGGAGATATCCAGATATCGGTGGGTATTTCATCGGACGGTACGGTCAGGGGGATTGAGATGCTCTCCATCAGCGAGACTGCCGGGCTTGGAATGAAAGCCAGCGAGGCAGAGTTTAAAGACCAGTTTAAGGATAAAAAGGTAGAGAAATTCTCCTATACGAAGACCGGGGAGGAAGGCGACGATAAGATTGACGCTATCAGCGGCGCGACGATTACGACCAATGCAGTCACCAATGCTGTAGACTCTGCCCTTGTATATTTCCAGAACGAGTTAGGAGGCGGTATCAATGAATAAATATACAGAAAGACTTTTTAATGGTCTTGTAAAAGAAAATCCGACCTTTGTGCTCATGCTTGGTATGTGTCCGACACTAGCGGTTACCACATCTGCTATCAACGGAGTGGGGATGGGACTCTCTACAACGGTGGTGCTAATCATGTCCAATATGCTGATCTCCATTCTTCGGAAAATTATTCCGGATTCGGTCAGAATGCCGGCTTTTATCGTGGTCGTTGCATCGTTTGTGACCATTGTGGATTTTTTGCTGGAGGGATTTCTTCCCAGCCTGTACTCTTCGCTGGGACTATACATCCCGCTTATCGTTGTAAACTGCATCATCCTCGGAAGAGCAGAGAGCTACGCGTCCAAGAATCCGGTCCTGCCGTCTGTCTTTGACGGAATCGGCATGGGACTCGGATTCACAGTGGGATTGACTTGCATCGGTATTGTGAGAGAATTGATCGGTGCAGGGCAGATCTTCGGATTCCAGATCCTGCCGGATACTTATACATCCATCCGGCTTTTCGGAGGCGATACATGGATTACGCTTCCGCCTTATGAACCGTTTACCATATTCATCCTTGCGCCGGGAGCGTTCTTTGTCCTCGCCTGCCTGACAGCGATTCAGAACAAGGTAAGGAACAATCTGGCAAGAAAAGGAAAAGAAGTTCCGAAAGCCGCAGGATGCGCGGCGGGATGCGAGGCCTGCGCAAGCAACGGCATCTGTGGAGGACATTTGGAGAGCAATGAGAAAAAAGAAGAGGAGGGGGCATAAATGCAGGAATTATTATTGATCGCAGTCGGTTCTGCGTTCGTAAATAACGTGGTGCTCAGCCAGTTCCTCGGGATCTGTCCGTTCCTTGGCGTCTCAAAAAATGTGAAGACTGCCGCGGGAATGGGCGGTGCCGTCGTGTTCGTTATCACGATCGCATCTTTCGTGACAGGGCTGATCTATAAATACATTCTTGGAAACCCAAACATCATGGGAGGAGAGCTGGAATACTTAAATACGATTGTGTTTATCCTTGTGATCGCAGCTCTCGTACAGTTTGTGGAGATGTTTTTAAAGAAAGCGATGCCTCCGCTGTATAATGCGCTGGGCGTATATCTCCCGCTTATTACAACGAACTGTGCCGTACTTGGCGTGGCGCTGACCAACGTTCAGGACGGATACGGACTGCTCACCGGGGTGGTGAATGGATTTGCAACCGCAGTTGGATTCCTTGTATCCATCGTGCTGATGGCAGGTATCCGCGAGAAGATCGAATACAACGATGTGCCGGAGTCATTTCAGGGAACTCCTATTGTGCTTGTGACAGCAGGACTGATGGCGATCGCGTTCTTCGGATTCTCAGGACTGATATAGGAGGAAAGATGATATGAGTGTGACAGGAATAATATTAGCCGCTGTGATCGTCGGCGGAACAGGCGTCTTCATCGGCGTTTTCCTCGGAATATCAGGGAAGAAGTTCGCTGTCGAGGTGGATGAAAGAGAAGAGGCGATCTTGGGAGAACTTCCCGGAAATAACTGCGGAGGCTGCGGCTATGCAGGGTGTTCGGGGCTTGCCGCCGCTATTGTAAAAGGCGAGGCGGAAGTTGGAGCGTGTCCGGTAGGCGGCGCTCCGGTAGCGGAGAAAATAGGAGCTATCATGGGCGTGGATGCCTCCGCACAAGAGCGGATGACTGCCTTTGTAAAATGCGGCGGAACTTGTGAGAAGGCAAAAAATGAATATGAGTATTATGGCATTAAAGATTGTGTCATGGCAAGCCAGATGCAGGATGGCGGCGCGAAGGGCTGCGCATATGGATGTCTTGGTTACGGAACCTGTGTCAAGGCATGTCCCTTTGACGCGATCCATATTGTGGATGGAATCGCAGTAGTCGACAAGGAGGCGTGTAAGGCTTGCGGAAAATGTGTTGCGGCGTGCCCGAAGCATCTGATCGAGATGATCCCATATAAGCAAAAGACATTCGTACAGTGCAATTCCAATGAAAAGGGAAAGGCTTTAATGGATGTCTGTCAGGTAGGCTGTATCGGATGCCGCCTCTGCGAGAAGAACTGTGAGGCGGGAGCCATCACCGTGAACAATTTCCTCGCGCACATCGATGCGGACAAATGTACGAATTGCGGCGTATGTGCGGAGAAGTGCCCGAGAAAGATTATAAAGATATAAGAGAAAATATAATTAAAGAAAGACCTTATTCCGGCTGATGATTCAGATGCAGAATGAGGTCTTTATTAAATGTCTTTATTAAGAGAGGGGATTCTATTCGTAAATTCCATTTATTGTTACAGTGAACACTGCGTCTTTTCCGCTCAGATCGGTGTTGTTCCCGTAAGGATCAGGGAAGGTGACATTGACTTCTACAGTATCTCCGGGGTGTGCCCCGATGAGCTGTTCTTCAAAATCATCGATGTATGAACCTGAGCCGATCGTAAGATCTGTGCCCATCCCATGCGTGTTTCCGCCGTCAAACTCGATACCGTCCACGGTTCCTACATAGTCGATGTTGACAGTGTCGCCGTCTGCGACAGTCAGGGAAGTGTCTGCGGAGTAAACGGTGGAATTTCCATCAGAAGAAGCGTTACCACTGCTACCGGTTGTACTGTCACTGTCTGTGACATCTGTGTTGGTATCTACTTGAGCAGTGTCTGACGTGCTCTCAGTACTGGTATCTTCCGTCTGACTTGATGTGTCTTTGTTTATGATCGTGTCTGCGATCAGTACTGCCACTAGGAGTAACACAGCCAGAGAGGGAATTCCAATCACAAACGCTTTACTGATTTTTCTGCGCAATTCTTTTTTGCGACGTTCTTCGGCTCTGCGCTGTTGAGCCATTTTTCGGTTTTCTTTTTTCATTGCTAAGCCTCATTTCTTTATGATATCGCATAATATTATAAAAAAGAAATATGACTAATCTGTGATTTCTTTTTAAAAATCGACGGATGCTCCTTTCTGTGGTATGATAATGATTGTATTATCAGACAGAAAGGGGTATTTTCTATGGAGATACGTCTGATAATAAAGAAAATAAGGCGGGCAAAGGAATAAAAGGAGAGAAGAGATATGGCAAATAACATCAGATGTTTTGACAGCGATCTTTTTCTTGAGGATATAAATGAGAAGCTAAAAAAGAGATTAGAGAGGCTGGAGAAGGAGCTTGACGAAGGGCAGAGAGAGATCGAGAGCATGCACGAGTACTATTGGGAGAACTATACGGAGATGGACCAGTACGGGTATGAGGACTATGATAACCAGCAGGCGCTTCTCCATCAAGTAAATGCCAACGAGGAAAAAATAAAATTGATCCAGAGGTTCCGAAAAATGACGGATTCTCCGTTTTTCGGAAGAGTGGATTTTTGTTTTGAGGAAGAAGATGAGGCGGAACCTTTTTACATTGGTATTGGAAATTTCTCGGAACGGGCAGGGATGACGCCTTTGATCTATGATTGGCGGGCTCCTGTGAGCGACCTTTTCTATGATTATGACAAAGGCCCGGCATGTTATGAAGCGCCGTCTGGCGAGATACATGGCAATATCGACGCTAAATGGCAGTACAAGATCCGCGGCGGGAAAATGATCTATGATTTTGAGAGTGATGTAAAGATCGATGACGAGATCTTGAAGCAAGAGCTGGGAAGCAGTGGTGACGCACAGTTAAAAAGCATTGTGCGCACGATTCAGAAAGAACAGAATGAGATCATACGGAACACGAAGGACAGGATCCTTGTAATACAGGGAGCGGCAGGCAGCGGAAAGACATCTATCGCACTCCATCGTATCGCCTATCTTCTATATCATGACAGGAAGAACCTGCAGTCTTCCAGTGTGTTGATCCTTTCGCCAAACAGCGTGTTTGCAGACTATATTTCACATATCCTTCCCGAACTTGGAGAGGAAAATATCCGAGAGATGAGTTTTGATCTGTTTGCGTACAAGGAACTAAAGAGTACGGCAGCTGACTGCGAGGACAGGTACGACCATCTGGAACGGATAATGAAATTTCCTGATCAGGCAGCGGACGAACGGTTCCTTCGAAAACAGTCCGAAGATTTCGTGGGCGAGGCGGAAGGCTTCCTCGCTTTGGAGGAGGACAGCCTGATGGAGTTTAAGGATATTGAATTCCGGGGAATGAGAATTTTCGAGGAAGAGATCATCCGGCTTTTCTACGATAAATTTTACGATACCCCGATTCTGAAGCGCATGGACGCAGTGATGGAATACTTTATTGATTCCTATGAGACACTCAGTGGACGAGATATTGAGGAAGAGGACCGGGAGTTTCTTCAGCAGAAATTTGACAGTATGTATGTGACGAAGGATATCTATGCGATCTACAACCGCCTTATGGAAACCTGCGGATGGGAACCGCTTTCTGACGTACCATATGAAAAAAGGAAAATCCCATATGAGGATGTGTTTCCTATGCTGTACCTGAAATATAGACTTACAGGGGGAAGCACCCACAAAAACATCAAACATCTTGTTATTGACGAGATGCAGGATTATTCCTATCTTCAGTATGTAATTATTCACGGATTGTTCAACTGCCGGATGACGATTCTGGGTGACCGTGCGCAGACACTGGATAGAGAGCAGCATGACGTATTGAGATTTCTTCCCAAGATATTCGGCAGAGATATTCGTATAATCATTATGAACAAGAGCTATAGGAATACATGGGAAATCGCGACCTATGCCGGAAAGATCAGCGGTATTACAGATGTCGAGCTTCTTGAGCGCCACGGGAAAGAAGTGGAAGAAAAATCATTTGCCACGGAAGAAGAGATGCTTCAAAAAATTGCGGAACAATCTTCTGAGGCTTTGAACAGGAAGGATGGAAAGTTTGAGACTGCGGCAGTTATCACCATGACAGAGGAGGGAGCGTTTGACATTTACCGTCTTCTCAGAAATAGGCGGGTAGACGCTTCTTATGTAGACAGGAATAGTTCCGTGTTCAAGAAGGGACTGACGGTGACGACATTTTATCTTGCAAAGGGGCTGGAGTTCGATCAGGTATTTTCTATTCGAGGGGAAAAGAAGAATCCTCTTGCAAAACAGGCGGCGTACATCTGCGCCACAAGGGCTTTGCACGAGCTGTACGTATATGAAGTAGAAGCATGATGGTATAAACTGCCTTCTATGGGAAATCTTATAAATAAAACCTAAGGGGAGGCATTTGTATGGAATCAATCTGGAGCAGAACCTGTGAGATTCGGCGCAGAGAATCTCTGCAGGGTGACATTGAAACCGATGCCGTAGTGATCGGTGGCGGGATGGCGGGTATCCTCACAGCGTATCAATTAGAAAGAGCAGGAATCCACACCGCTGTTTTGGAGGCAGAGCGCATCGGCGGCGGACAGACAAAGAATACGACTGCAAAAATCACATCCCAGCATGGGATGTTCTGCAAAACATTTCTTGAGAAAAAAGGAAAAGAGACTGCCACAAAATATGTTCAGGCGAATCAGGACTCGGTGGAGGAATACAAAAGGATCATAAAGGAAGAGAAGATTGACTGTGACTTTGAGGAACAGGATTCCTACGTTTACTCACAGGATGCGGAGAAGCTGAAGCAGGAGGCTGAGGTGGCGTGTGAGCTTGGAATTAGCGCGTCTTATGTAAAAGAGATTGAAGTGCCGGTATCTTGTGCTGGGGCGGTAAAATTTGCTCGTCAGGGACAGTTTCATCCGTTGAAATTCATGGCGGCAATAGCGGAAAGACTGACGGTTTATGAGAATAGTCCCGTGAAAGAGATTGAAGAGCATATTGTTAGGACGCCCGGCGGAAGTGTATGTGCGGGAAAGATTATCTTTGCCGTTCACTTTCCCTTTGTCAATTTCCCTGGAATGTATTTTGCAAGAATGCATCAGGAGCGCTCCTATGTGCTTGCGCTGGAGGATGCGGGAACCTTAAACGGCATGTATATCGGGGAAGGAAAGGATTCTCTTTCCTTCCGTCAGTATGGAAAATATATCCTGTTTGGAGGGCAGGGGCACCGCACGGGCGAGGAGCATGACGGGAGGAAATATAAAGGCGGAAGTTACGCGGCTCTCCGCGAGGCGGTGGAAAGAATTTACCCGGGAAGCCGCGAGATCACATGCTGGTCCGCACAAGACTGCGTGACAGCTGATCAGATCCCATTTATCGGGACATATGCCAAGGATCGCCCAGACTGGATCGTGTCCACAGGATTCCGTAAATGGGGGATGAGTTCTTCCATGGTATCAGCCATGCTCATACGGGATATGCTGTGCAAAAACGAAAATCCATGTGCCGGGATATTTGTCCCGGACCGTTTCTCCGCCGAAGAGCTTCCTCAGATTATGAAGGATGGAGGAAAAGCAGTCAAAGGTCTGACGAAACGGTTTTTCCATATCCCGGATGAAATATCGTCACAGCTTGAGCCGGGGCGAGGAGCAATCGCCGAGACAGCGGAAGGAAAGGCAGGAGTGTATAAGACAGAGGAAGGAACAATCTATCAGGTAGGTATTATCTGCCCTCATTTGGGGTGCGAGCTGGTATGGAATCCCGACGAGAAAACATGGGACTGTCCATGCCACGGATCGCGTTTTGACTATCAGGGGAATCTTCTGGAAGGTCCGGCACAGGAGGGAATCCATGGTGAGTGAATATTTTTATGGATGGTATTTCCGATGTCAGGGAGAGGACGGGACATTTGCAGTTATTCCGGCGGTGCATATTTCCGGACGGAAACAGACCTGTTCCATACAGATTATTACAGAGACAGGGAGCTGGAATCAGGAGTTTCCGATCTGCCAGTTCCGAATCAGCCGGCCGAAAGGAATTATGCAAATTGGAGATAATCTGTTTTCAGAAAAAGGATTAAGACTGAAGATGGAGAAAGCTCAAGGCGGAGTGGAAATCAGTGGCATCCTGCGGTTTGGAAAACTTACAAGGCCCCGGTATGACATTATGGGACCGTTTCGGTATATTTCAGGTATGGAATGTACCCATACGGTTTATAGTATGTTCCACTCTGTAAACGGGGATGTGGTGATAAACGGAAAAATATATCACTTCCGTAATGCAAAGGGATACATGGAGGGCGACAGCGGAAGGTCATTTCCAGAGAAATATGTATGGACTCAGCATTTTCTGAAAAACGGTTCGCTGATGTTCGCCGCGGCGTCGATTCCGCTGGCAGGGCTGCGGTTTACGGGAACGACAGGCATCCTCTTTTACAAAGGGCGGGAATACAGATTCGCAACTTATATGGGAGCGCTCGTTCGGAAAATGGGAGAGAATGAACTTTTGGTCCAGCAAGGAAGATACTGTTTGGAAGTACGTTTTCCCAGACAGGCAGGAGAGGCTCTGAGTGCTCCACAAAAAGGAGAAATGACGCGCAGGATCAGAGAAAACGTATCCCACATGGCAGAATATACGCTGTCATATCAGGGTAAGACCGTGTTTCGGGTAAAGACTAATCATGCGGCGTTTGAGTATGAGATAAAAGAGGAAGAAAATGAAGATATCAGTAATCACAGTGGGGAAAATCAAGGAAAAATACTTAAAAGACGCTATCACAGAATACAGTAAGAGGCTGAGCCGGTACTGTAAGCTAGAGATCATCGAGGTGGCAGATGAAAAGATCCCTGATCAGGCAAGTAAAACGGTGGAAGCTTCCATCCGGAATAAAGAGGGAGAGCGCCTGCTAAAATACATTCGGGATGATATGTATGTGATCACGCTGGAGCTCGGCGGAAAGATGCTCACCTCCGAGGAGTTCGCGGAAAAGATAGAGATGTTGGGAGTACAGGGAAAAAGCAGTATTGCGTTTGTAATCGGAGGTTCCATTGGTCTGGGGAAAGAGGTACTTAGAAGGTCAGATTTTGCGCTGAGCTTTTCTAAGATGACACTTCCCCATCAGCTGATGCGGGTGGTGCTTCTGGAACAGGTGTACCGGGGATATCGGATTATCAATGGAGAACCGTATCATAAATAGGGGTGGCTTGTCTTTCATACCCGCCAATAGAAAGTTAAATTAAATGAAAAATTTGGTTTTCTTAAGAATTTTTACAAAAATATTTTTAGTTCCTATGATAAAATTACATCCGTAAATAAAAATAAACTGGTTTACCGTGTGGTTTTAAAGATTAGGAGACTGAAAATGACAAAAAAGAAAAAATGCACCATGGTTTGCCGAGTGTGTATAAGGCAGTATTCTAAAAACACGCAGAAATCGGCATTGCAGGATAGAAACGAGAGTACGGATCGAAGGGTTCGTACTCTTTTTCTGTATATATCGTTAAAACTGCAATCGGCACATTGGTTCTTCCTGAGAATCTTCTGTAGAATGAAAATATCATAAAACACAGGAGGTTTTTACGATGAAAAGCATTTATGAAGAGGCAGGCGGCACATATGCTCGGCAAGGCAATTATGAACTTCCCAATCTGATAATACCGCCCGAAAAAGAAATTGAAATCGGAGTTTGGGGACAACGATACCGGCGACATTTGAAGCAGCACCACCGGATTCGGTATTACAATCTACTGACCGCCGGAACGCTGAACGGACATCTGGCGGAGATAGATCAGCAGGCGGAGCGGCTGTTTCAATCGCTTGTATCCGTACTTTCCGAACAGGAAAATGTTACAGAAAAGCTGAAAGCCAATCGTCCTATGGAGTGGGTGCAAAAGATGAACAGCATCCGAAACCGAGCCACTAAAATCGTCAACAGCGAGTTGATTTACATATGAAAGAACAGAAATTTCATCTTTATCTTTCGGAAGCTGAGCGCAGATTTCTTGTCCAAAATCTCCTTTGGTTTCAGAACAAACTGCGACAGGAAGGGCGCTATACCGACGCTGTAGATGATTTAATTATCAAGCTTTCAAAAGCAAAGCCAAAGAAAATCAGGGTAACATAGAACGAGCCGGAGAAAGCAAAACTGCCTTCTCCGGTTTTTCTGTATCATCTTAGCGAGCAGACTGTTTGTATCCCCATTCGGCTACAAACAGTGATTCTCGTTAGGGCTTTGCCCTAAGACCCGATATTGCTTGTTGTAATTTGCATTATGAGCAGTTTCGGGATGGAACGGTGAAATGCATTGAAGATGAGATACCGTTTGAAATACCTGAGTCGTGGGAATGGGTTAGACTTGGATCAATATATGAGCATAATACAGGAAAAGCCTTAAATTCTTCTAATACTGACGGTGTGATGCTAACCTATATCACAACATCAAATTTATATTGGGATAGGTTTGAACTTGATTCAATAAAAGAAATGCCATTTACTGATGCTGAAATCGAAAAATGCACAGTAAAAAAAGGTGATCTTTTAGTTTGTGAAGGTGGAGATGTTGGGCGTTCTGCTATATGGCATTTTGATAATGAAATCAGAATTCAAAATCATATACATCGTTTAAGAAGTTATGTTCCATTGGCAAA
>DXAK01000047.1 GCA_019117065.1 Candidatus Mediterraneibacter pullicola
AAAAACAGGAGCAGACTGTGGGAAAAAGCAGTGGCTCCTGTTTATTTTTTTACACGAGATATATGTTTTTTGATATGGGTCTTGGGGGATATTCGGATGAAGCAGATTACAGGCCTGATGGTAATGGAAGAGATACTCCGGTCATCATCTTCTACCTGTCCTGCCAGAAGCATATCATCAAAGGTGTGGCGGCAGGAGCCGTGAAGGAATAAATATAAAATGCTGGACTTTAGGCTGAATTTAAGATAGAATTATTTCACAAATACTGATATGGCATATATTTCCTTGAACGGTATGGTGCGTGATCTTAGGGCGTTTGCAGTATACGTCAGCGGGATGCTTGCAGCAGTGATTTACAGATAAAGGGAAAATATGAAAGATAGATAAATGAACGACATCGCGATTCGGCGGCGGCGGGGAATCCTGCCGCTGCCGGATTTTTGCGCGGATATGGTCAGGAAGGAGACTGCGGATGAAGATCGTTACTGTTGTGAAAGACGCAGCGTACAGGGAAAACCTTGAAAAACTGCTCCGAAAGCTGGGGCAGGAATATAAATCAGCGGAAACCGTGTGTGGCGGACAGGAAGGATACAATCTGATAAAAGAGGAAGTCCCTGACCTTATCATAGCGGATATCAGCCTGTCCCGGATGGGCGGACTTGTGATGCTCAAAAAGCTCCGCAGAGAGAAAATACATTCAAGAGTAATCCTGCTTGCAGAAAAAGAAGACTTACGTCAGATCAGACAGGCATTGGAGCTGGGAGTTGAGGGGTATTTTATAAAGCCTGTCCAGATGGCTCAGCTTGAGAAAAGAATCCTTCAGATTGAGCAGCGGGTGGATAGGGAGTATGTAACGGAAGCTGTTTTTACCGTTGAGAATATACTTATGGGATGCATGAACGGACAACTGCATCCGGAGGATCGGTTACATAATATCACAAAAAGGAGATTTGGATTTACGGTATATGAACCGGGAGCAGTGTTTGCCATCTGGTTGGATGAAAAATACAATGAAGAAAAAGAAGCTGCAGGAAACCTGCTGGAGCAGGAAGAGGCGCTTAAGAGCGGTAGCGCATCCCAAGTATTTGAAGTGGGAACATGGAATCTGCTGTTTGTTGTACTGTATGGGCCCGAAGCCGAAAAATATGGAGATGCTTATTTTCAGGAGAAGGTGGTTCCCAAGCTGTGCACAGCTTTGAGGGGAACTGTCGTATGTATCCGTGCAAGGGCAGAAAGGCTTGTTGACCTTCAGGAGGTACTGGGAAGAATGTATGCCATACTCGACTGGAACTTGCTGTTTGACAGGGGAGAGTTGATTTGTATGGAAAAAATCGAAGGAATGGAAATCATGCCGATGAGATATCCTGTCCACATAGAGAGCCGTCTGAAAAATGCCATAACCGCAAAAAACGGCGAAGAGGTCAAACAGTGTTATTATCAACTGTATGATTATCTCCGGCGGAAACCATACAGTCCGAGGGATATGAAAGAGTGCATTATACGCTTTAACATGGTTCTGCTCAATGTCTATAAAATCCGTCGGGAGGTTGAATCAGAGGTTGAGGTGCAGCGCTGTATGCAGATGATATCCACAGCCGTGAGCTGGAGGCAGATACGGAGAGCGGTAGAGAGATTCATGCAGGCTTTGAGTTTTGATGCCATTGAAGAAGAGTTTGACCGTAGTCTAAGTCCGCTTGTGTACAAAGCGGTACAGCTTGTGAGAAAATATTATGATCAGGGTATTACTCTGGAGGAGATCGCGGCGCACCTTTTCGTTTCTGAGGAATATCTGAGTACCCAGTTTAAGAAGGAGACTGGTTTCGGATTTGTGGAGACGGTGAGAAAATACAGGATTGACAGGATTAAAGGACTTCTGCTGGGGACGAAGCTGAAGCTGAATCAGATTGCGGAGCTGACAGGGTATGCGGATTCGAAGTATATGAGCAGGGTGTTCAAGGATGAGGTAGGGATGCTTCCTACGGAATTTAGAAAAAAATTTCATTAAAAAATTACACCTTTTTTAAAAATTCCCCCTTTTCATGCTGGAAAAATGTGGTAGTATGGAAAACAGTGACTGGAGATATTCGAAAGAAGAGGTGAAAAGAGCAATGAGTGGCATGAAAGTTACTTTTAAGCATCCGGATGAGATCCTTGAATTTGTGAATACAGTCTCTAAATATGACTTTGACATGGACATGAGAAAAGGCAGGATTGTGGTTGACGCAAAATCTCTGCTGGGGATCATGCATCTTGGGCTTAATAATGAAATTGAACTGCAGATGTATTCGGATGACTGTGAGGAACTTTGCGAGAAGATCGCGAAGTATGCGGCATAAAGGAATATTTGCGGACTGTGTGATCCCGGCGTATAATACATATGCCGGGATTTTTCTATAGGTTAATCCTTTGTATTGCGCTATAGAATAAAAATCATTCAGATAAGATGTACGTGTTGCGATAAGGGTTTTACCGTCTTGTGTTTTTATGAGAGAAGGGATAGAGTGTGGAAAGGGAACAGAGGATAGATAAAAAACGGCTTTTATTTGACAATAAGGCGTTGGCAGCGCTTATTCTACCGCTGATCGTGGAACAGCTTCTCGCCGTTTTGGTGGGAATGGCGGATTCTATCATGGTGGCGAGCGTGGGAGAAACAGCAGTGTCGGGCGTTTCTTTGGTAGATAATATTATGGTTCTATTTATCAATCTTTTCGCCGCGCTGGCGACGGGAGGCGCAGTGATTGCGGGACAGTACCTTGGACAGAGAAATGAAAAGCAATCCTGCCGGGCGGCTACACAGCTTGTCTGGTTTATAACTTTTATGGCGGTCATCATTATGGCGCTTATCTATTGCGCAAAATGGTTTATTCTCCATGTAGTGTTCGGACAAATCGATGGGGAAGTGATGCGTCACGCTAACACATATCTGATGATCGTGACGGCATCTATTCCGTTTATAGCCCTTTACAATGCGGGGGCCGCTATCTTTAGGGTTATGGGAAATTCGCGTATTTCCATGCAGGTGGCGATCATCATGAATGTGATCAATGTATGCGGGAACGCGTTTCTTATTTTCGGGTTGCACAGGGGGACCGAGGGCGTGGCGATACCGACCCTTGTATCCCGTATTACAGCCGCAGTTCTTATTATTGCGCTGCTTTGCAGACAGCACTGGCAGATACATATAGACAAGCCATTCCACTACCGCCCGGATTGGACGATGATAAAGCGCATCCTTGGTATTGGCATTCCAAATGGTATGGAAAATGCAATGTTCCAGCTTGGAAAGATCATTGTGCTTAGTCTGGTGTCTACATTCGGCACCTACGCGATTGCTGCAAACGCCGTTTGTAACGCGGTGGCGAACTTTCAGATACTTCCCGGAATGGCGATCAATCTTGCGATCACAGCGGTTATTGCCCGGTGCATCGGTGCAGGAGAATATGTACAGGCAGAATATTTTACAAAGAAGCTGCTCCGTCTGGTATACATTTGCATGTGGGGCATCAACATTGTCATATTGATGTTGGCGCCATTTATACTTTGGGCATATAATTTGTCAGATGTCACTGCACAGACGGCGCGGACGATCTTGTATTTTCATGCGGCGAGCGCGTGTGTAATATGGCCGGTGGCATTTTCCCTTCCTTCAACTTTGAGAGCTGCAGGAGACGCAAAAGTTACGATGATCATTTCGTTGGCGTCGATGTGGATCTTCCGAATCATATTCAGTTATGTGCTGGGCAGGTATTTCGGGTTCGGCGTGCTGGGGGTATGGATCGCCATGGTCATCGACTGGTGCGTAAGAGCGCTGTGTATGGTTTTGAGATATAGAAGCGGCAAATGGAAGCTGATACATTCCATCTAACAAGGTCTTGTCAATAAGGATTGGCTCCACTATAATGGATACATAAGAAAAAGCGGTCCAACAGTTTGTGTGACACGGCGGAAGGACCGTATTTTACAGGAGGAAAACGTGAAGAATGAATTAGTGATCGTGCTGGATTTTGGCGGGCAGTATAACCAGCTTGTCGCAAGGCGCGTGAGAGAATGTAATGTGTACTGTGAGATCTATTCTTATCGTACGGATATTGAGAAGATTAAAGAGATGAACCCGAAGGGGATCATCTTGACCGGCGGTCCGAACAGCTGTTATCTGCCGGATTCGCCAACATATACGGACGAGCTGTTTAAACTGGGGATTCCGGTGCTTGGACTGTGCTATGGCGCACAGCTTATGATGCACGTGCTTGGCGGAGAAGTAAAGAAAGCGGATGTTCGTGAGTATGGAAAAACAGAAGTGCTGATTGATAAGACGGCATCCAAGGTATTTGAAAACGTATCTGCTTCAACTGTCTGCTGGATGAGCCATTTTGACTATATCGCTCAAATTGCGCCGGGATTTGAAATCACTGCCCATACGGCGGATTGTCCGGTGGCGGCTGCTGAAAATGAGGGGGAGAAGTTGTACGCGATCCAGTTCCATCCAGAGGTACTCCACACGGCGGAAGGTACGAAGATGATCAACAACTTCGTGAAGAATGTCTGTGGATGTGCCGGAGATTGGAAAATGGATTCTTTTGTAGAAAATTCCATCAAAGAGATCCGCGCGAAAGTCGGAGCCGGAAGAGTACTGTGTGCATTGTCCGGTGGTGTGGACTCTTCCGTGGCGGCGGTTATGCTGTCTAAAGCAATCGGCAAGCAGCTTACATGCGTGTTTGTTGACCATGGACTTCTGAGAAAAAATGAAGGCGATGAAGTGGAAGCGGTATTTGGACCGGACGGACCATATGATCTTAACTTTATCCGGGTGAACGCTCAGGAGAGATTCTACGGTAAACTTAAAGGGGTAGAAGAACCGGAGAGAAAGAGAAAGATCATTGGAGAAGAATTTATCCGGGTATTTGAGGAAGAAGCAAAAAAAATTGGCGCAGTGGACTTCCTTGTGCAGGGAACGATTTATCCTGATGTGGTAGAGAGCGGTCTGGGTGGTGAATCTGCGGTGATCAAGTCCCATCATAATGTGGGTGGTCTGCCGGATTATGTTGACTTCAAGGAGATCATCGAACCGCTGCGGGATCTGTTTAAAGACGAGGTGCGCAAAGCTGGACTGGAGCTGGGCATACCGGAATATCTGGTGTTCCGTCAGCCGTTTCCGGGACCGGGGCTTGGCATCCGTATCATTGGCGAAGTGACGGCGGAGAAAGTGAAGATCGTGCAGGATGCGGATGCAATTTACAGAGAAGAAATTGCCAATGCCGGACTGGACCGGAGCATCGGTCAGTATTTTGCAGGTCTGACTAATATGCGCAGCGTCGGTGTTATGGGTGACGAGAGAACTTATGATTACGCTGTGGCGCTTAGAGCTGTCAATACCGTGGACTTTATGACCGCGGAGGCGGCGGAGATACCGTATGAGGTGCTGAACAAAGTGATGAGCAGAATCATCAATGAGGTGCGGGGGGTTAACAGGGTTATGTATGATCTGACCAGTAAACCACCGGGGACGATAGAGTTTGAATAAAACGAAACGCCGTAAAAATCCAGTATTTATGCGGGTTTGCGGCGTTCGGAGAAGTCTTTTGATAACAATTTGATAACAGCCATACAAGAGCCATTATTCTTGCAGCCCGGTGGTTTTCGGGTTACAGAATGATAAAAGGCGGCTTGTGTG